>JAAYDF010000184.1 GCA_012729395.1 Phycisphaerae bacterium | reverse complement strand
GGGCCGCCGGCGTGATCGTGGTCTCGAAGTGCACCCAGGTACCGTTGCAGTCGGTATCGACATCCCGCAGTCCGAGTGAGGTGTAGGTGCTCGCCCAGCCGCAGCAGAGGTAACGGTAGTAGTAATCGGGGTTGCCGACGTTCGAGGCGAAGCAGTTATCCAAAATGAAGCCCGCGGTCCCGCCGGGCTCACGCAGGGACAACGACTGCCGATACGCCCACCCGCAGGATCCGGTCTTCCAACCGCCCTTGCCGTCCCAGAAGTAGCCGGAGGCTACGCCCTGGGCGAATGGTCGGGTGAAGGTCTTGTACATCTGATCGGCCTCACCGGCGGCCACGAAGGCAGCGCCGGCACCAGTCAGCCCGCCGCGGTTGGCGTCGGTGCTATAGGCGAAGCCGGCCACCTGCTGCGTCCAGTTGTTCAGGTTGCCGTTGAAGCCGTCGCTGAAGACCACCGTCGGCGAGGGAGGCGCGGGCGGCGTCGTAGCGTCTGCCGCGGTGCACCAAGCCGAGTAGTTGGGCACCGCGTCCTTGGCCCGCACCTGATAGCTGTGCGTGGTGTTCGCGGTGGCCGAGTTGTCGGTGTAGCTCGCTCCGGTGCTGGAGCCGATGGTGGTCCCGTCCCGGCGGATGTCATAACCGGTGACGCCGACGTTGTCCGTCGAGGCCGTCCAGGTCAGGGCCACGGTGGTTGGACCGGTGGCATTGGCCGACAGACCGGTGGGTACCGTCGGGGCCTGGGTATCCGAAGGCGTCAAGGTGAAGTCCTTGGTTGTGGTTGAGCCGGCCGTGATGCTCACGCTGCCACTGGCGTTGTTGAAGCCGGTTTTGCTCACCGTCGCGGTGTATGTGCCGGCTGGGACGTTGCTGATGGTGTAGACGCCGGAGGTATTGGTTGTGGTGCTGCCGGCGCTGCCGAGGGACACGGTGGCCCCGCTGACGGCGGCACCGGTCGAGGCGTTGGTTACGGTGCCGGTCAAGTTGCCGTTGGCCGCCGTGACATTGATGGTCCAGGTGATTTCCGGCCCGAACCAAGTGACGCCTTCGCGAACCAGCTTATACTTCTCGGTGTATGTGCCCGGCGTGTCGGGCGCCCTGATGATGAAGGTGAAGCGGCCGACTTCGTTGGTCAGGACTTGCCACTGGTCGACTTCAGACGGCCGGTTGCAGCCGTTCCAGTTACCGGACTCGCAGAATGGGCTGGAACGATCCTGGGGGCTGCTTGTGCCGAGGTAGGTTTGGGCGTGATACCAACCCTCGGTTCCCTTATTCACGAATTCCGCCCAAACGACCGCCGTTGTGCCGGCGGTCATGCTCGATGGATAGGACTGGGCCTGGTAGGTGGCGTCCCACGGAGGCGTGGGGCTTGTGCCGGTGACCAGGTTCATGTACGTGGTCCAAGGCATCGGTCCGGGGCATGAGGTGCTCGAACCGGGAACCTCGTTGTGCCCGACCACATACGTACGCGTTTTGGGCATGCCGTAGGCGTCGCAGAAGTGCCTGCAGGCAGTCGCGGAGACGACCAGCATGGGAGCGCTGGAATCGGTCGGCCAGGGGTTGCTCGGGGTGGCTTCGTGCTCGATACCAATCGACCGCGAGTTCCAGTTGCCGCAGTGCCAGGCTTTGTGGGCGATGCGGACCATCTGGGTGAGCTGACCGTCGCTCTTGCGGATCACAAAGTGTGCACTGACGTTGGAGGCGGGGTTCTTGAACCAGGAGATGGCTCCCGCATACGTGCCTGTTCCGACCCAGTGGTTGACCCAACGATCGATGGATGCTCCGCGCGAGGTCGAGTAGTTTGATGAGTCGGCCGCGTTCCAGATGGCGGGGCCGTAGTCGGTCGATTCGACCGCCAGATCGTCGTCCTCCGTCCCGATGGCCGACAGATCCACCGCCTCGGCAGCCAACTCGATCTGCATGCCAAGGTTGTTGTCCGCGCTGGCCCCTTCGGCCAGAACCTGGTAGTAGGCGGCCGCCTGCTTGGCCTGGACTTCGGGGTTCAGACCGCTGAACGACTTGAGGGCCTCCCAGTAATCTTCGAGAGCTTGCGGCTGGCCCACGGTGGCGGCCGCGCAGTGAGCGATCACCGCCGCACCGCCGCGAATGTTGGCGATGGGGTCAGTCATCAGTTGCTCGACCGAGTAGTCGGTGAGCTTGGCCGCCAGGATCAGCGTCTGGCTGTCGCTGTTGTCGACCAGGTGCATGATGCCGTAGCCGTAGTCCACGGTCGGGCCGGCATGAACCCATCGCGATT
>JAAYDF010000183.1 GCA_012729395.1 Phycisphaerae bacterium | reverse complement strand
GTATCCACATGCGCGTCGATGGCGATAGCCCGCGGGCCTTTGCCGACTTGGCCGAACAGGTTGCCGAATCCATCCGTCCAGACGCGATCAAAAGCCTTGGTGCTGCGCATCTCCGCGGCGATGCGCTGGATGACTCGCTTCTCCTGCGTGCTTTCGCTGGGAATCGCGATCAGATCCCTCAAAAAACGGACCATCGATCCGCGGTAGTGCTCTGCTCTGCTGACGATCCGCCTGGAATCCACGATACCGCTCCTGTGCCCGAAAGACGAGCCGGACTAAGCTAATCAGCCCAACCAACGCTGTCAACGTGCTGCCATTGCGTCGATCGCGACGATTCTCGATAATGGCGGATACTGCATTATCCGCCCGTCGGGCCTGTTGGGAAGCGAGAATAAGGATGGCATTGATTCCGCGCGCCGCAGTTGATACGTCGCAGAGGCAACCCGTGACCTTCGAGCTGAACGGACGCGCCGTGACCGTCGAGGCACATCCGGAGGCCAGCCTGCTGGACGTGCTGCGCGACGAGTTGGACATCATCAGCCCCAAGAACGGCTGCCAGCCGCAAGGCTCCTGCGGATGCTGCACCGTGCTGATCGACGGCAAAGCCAAGCTCAGTTGCACGACCAGAGCGACGGCGGTGGCGGGAAAGCGAGTGACCACGCTCGAAGGGCTTAGCGATACGGAGCGGGCGATGATTGCCGACTGCTTCGTCCGGACGGGCGGGGTGCAGTGCGGTTTCTGCATTCCGGGTTTCGCGGTACGGGCGTATGCCCTGCTGGAACGCAATCCCAATCCCACGCGAGAGGAGATCCTGCGCGAGCTGCGCGGGCATCTGTGCCGTTGTACAGGCTATAAGAAGATCATCGAAGCCATCGAGCTATTAGCCCGCGTGCGGCGTGGCGAGTCTCCCCCGCCAACGGATTCCAGCGGCCGGATCGGCACCTCGCTGGCCCGGTACAGCGGGCATGATGCGGTGCTGGGCACGCGGCGATTCGTGGACGATATCAAGGTGCCCGGCATGGTTCATGCGGCTCTGCGGCTCAGCGACCACCCACGGGCTCTGGTTCGGGGTATCGATACCGCCGCGGCCGAGGCCCTGCCCGGCGTCCTGCGCGTGGTGACGGCTGCGGATGTGCCCGGCGATCGCTTCATTGGGCTGATCCGGCCGGACTGGCCGATCCTCGTGGCCGTCGGCGAGGAAACGCGCTACGTCGGTGATGTCCTGGCCGCGGTGGCGGCGGAGGATGAACGCACTGCCCGCCAGGCCGCGGCGCTCATCGAGATCGACTACGAGGTGCTTGAACCCGTCACCGACCCACGTGAGGCTCTGCAACCAGGTTCGCCGCAGGTCCATGCCAGCGGCAACCTGCTGAGCCGGTCGAGCATCGTCCGGGGCAATGTCGAGCAGGCCTTCGCCCGGTCGGCGCACGTGATCGAGGATACCTACCGCACGCAGAGGATCGAGCATCTGTTTCTCGAACCTGAGGCCTGTATCGCCATCCCGGAGGACGACCGGCTACGCGTGCTTTCGCAAAGCCAAGGTGTTTTCGATGATCGCCGGCAGATCGCCAAGATTCTCGGTTGGGACGAGCAACGAATCCGGGTGGAACTGATCAGCAACGGCGGTGGGTTCGGCGGGAAGGAGGATCTCAGCGTGCAAGGCCAGGCCGCCCTGCTGGCAGCGCTGGTCGGCAAGCCGGTCAAGCTGCGTCTCAACCGCAGGGAGAGCTTCCGCGTCCACCCCAAGCGGCACGCCATCGAGATGCACTACAAGGTCGGCTGCGACGCGGAGGGCCGACTCACCGCGGTCCGCGCCCGCATGATCGGCGATACCGGAGCGTACGCGTCGGTCGGTATGAAGGTTCTCGAGCGAGCCGGCGGACACGCGACCGGCCCCTACCGCGTGCCCAACATCGATATCGAAGCATTGGCGGTCTACACCAATAACGTGCCCTGCGGAGCCATGCGCGGGTTCGGAGCCAACCAGTCGGCGTTCGCCATGGAGGGTTTGCTCGATCGCCTCGCGGTCCAGGTCGGCATCGACGGGTGGGAGATGCGCTGGCGCAACGCGCTGGATGTCGGGGATGTATTCTGCACCGGCCAGCGGCTCACCAAGCCGTTTGGGCTCAAGAAGACCCTGCTGGCCGTGAGGGATGCGTATCGCTCCGCCAGGTACGCCGGCATTGCCTGCGGCATCAAGAACGTCGGCATCGGCAACGGCATGCCGGACATCGGCCGGGCCATGCTCAGTGTTGGCGAGGACGGCACAGTCACCATCCGTACCGGCTTCACCGAGATGGGCCAGGGGCTCTTCACCATCTGCATTCAAACGGCCTGCGAAGAAACCGGTCTGCCGCCGCAGGTGTTCAAGGCGATGACCGATACCTCCGAAGAACTTGGCGTCGGGCAGACCACCGCCAGCCGGGCGACGGTGCTCGGGGCCCACGCGATTATCGAGGCGTGCAAACCGTTCAACGAGGCTCTCCGTGAGCTTGGCCTCGCGCCGACCGACGGGCCGGCGTGCATCCGCGAGCGATTGCGGCCGCTGGCGGGTCGCCGATTCTTCGGGGAGTGGATCTGCGACGACACGACCGAACTCGGGGCCGACGTGCCCGAGCCCAAGACGCACCTGACCTACGGCTTCGCGACGCAGGTGGCGATTCTCGACGATCGCGGTGCGGTCGCCAAGCTCATCGCCTGTCACGACGTGGGCCGAGTGCTCAACCCCGTGCAACTCGAAGGCCAGATCGAGGGCGCCGTCCACATGGGTCTCGGGTACGCGCTGACGGAGGATTTCCGCATGGCAGACGGCCGCGTTGCCACGGAGACGATCAAGTCCGTGGGGATTCTGCGAGCTCACCAGATGCCACCGGTCGAGGTGCTTTTCGTCGAAGAGGCCGACCCGGAATGCCCGTACGGGGCTCGCGGCGTAGGTGAGATCGGCCTGGTGCCGACCGCCCCCGCCGTGGCCGGCGCGATGTTTCGCTATGACGGCGTGGTGCGCACGCAACTGCCCATGAGAGACTCGCCCGCCGCCCTGGCCCTGCGATCGCGGCCCGATTCGTGACTCGCCGCAGGCTGGAGCATTTCACCCAATGGCGCCGCGGTCGCCAACCGCTCAGGGCAATACCGGTAAGTCCGGTTCCTGTTCGCCATCCTGCGATGGGATCAGCAGCTCGAACGGTTTGTTCGCCCAACTGATTGAACCCGGCCGCCACCAGCGGGTCCGCTCGGGCCGCACACACCTTTGCATGTCGCCTGCCGTCGCGGGAAAGGGCTGAGTCCCCCAAGCCCGAACGAGAACGTCCGCGTGCTCGCCGGTGCCTTGCTCGTGGGTAGGCGGAAGCACAATCCGCCAAGCGAACAGATCGACCGGCGGCATGTTATACGGGGCGGGCTCGGCCAGGATGGCGAGGGTGCTCGCGCCGGCCTGCTGAAGCAGCCGCAAATCGTGGGCCGCCCGCATTCGCGAAGTCTGCGGCCGACTGTCGCGGATGAAACCCACCAAGTAGCGTACCCCCGGCCCCGCAGTGACCAGCACCAGGAGTCCCAACGCTGCCATCTGTACGGCCCGGCGACACATGACATGACGCACCGCCATCACTGCCGCCAAGGCGAGGGCCACGTCGGGAAACACGGCAAAGCGGCCATACTCCGCGGGCTTGCCCGCCGCGAGCGCCACAAACTGCGCGAACACCACCAAGGCCGGCACCGCCAGCAACCAGCCGGCGGCATGGGCTTGGGCCGCAGCGGGCTCTGGACAGTCTCTCGGCCGGCGCCGCAATACCCGCCAAGCGAAGATACCGGCCCCCACCGTCCCCACCACGGCCAGCAATGGCGACGTGCCCTCTGCGACCAGCGAAGCGGCATTGAGCAGCCCCGCTCCCAACCGGCTGATCTCGTACATCGCCAACGAGTTACCGAAGTTGGAGCGCAACACGTCGCGGTTGCCAACCAAGTTGATCAGAATGTATGGGTTGGTCACCAGGTACACGCCGGCTCCGACGCAGCCGCCGGCAACCGTGCGCCAGACAACCTCTCGCCAACGATGCCGCCGCAGCAGACTCATCACCGGCAAAACCACGAAGATCGGCAAGGCCGACAGGACCATACCCAGCGCCGCCCCACACAACGCCGCGGCCGCAAGCCACCAGCCCCGTCGCCCGGTGTCGACGTAACGCACCGCCGCGATCACCACCAGCAGCATGAGCACCGCACCGGGCAGATGCGGCTTGGCCTCGTGGGCCATGTTGATCACCACAGGCATCAGTGCGTAGCAGAGGGCCCCCGCCGCCGCGGTCGCCGTGCACCCGCCGCCCAGCCGTCGCCCAAGCCAGAATACGGCCGCTACCCCGACGAGAGCCCACGCCACGGTGTACAACCGCATCACCACGTAAAACTTGCCGAACTCCTCCGGATAGTCGAGGTAGAAAGCCAGGTCCGAGATGACCGTCACTTCACCGGTCAGCGAGGCAAGCTTCAGTAGTGCTCCCGCGGGATAGATCCACAACCCACCGTATTGGTACAGCCGGGGATCCAGACGGCCCTGACTGGGGCGCATGCCCGCCAGGGCCATAAGGGTGATCATCTCGTCCGGCTGGTAGGAATAAAGGCGATACCTGCGAATGATCGCCGCCCGTTGCACATCCGTCGCGTTAAGCACCAGAGGCTGATCCCGCGACGCGAGCGGATCGATGTCCACGTCCGCCCCCAGGCGTGGATCGTCGGCACGATCCCCCGCCAGGCGGAGAATCTTCTCGCCATCCCAGGGCGTAACCGCGCCGAAGAGAAACGGATCGACCGCCCGTGAGGGCAGACCCCAGGTGATACCCGCACAAAACACCCCCGCCGCCCCCGCCAGCAACAGAACCAACACCAAGAGCGTTTGCGGTTGTGTCTTCACAAGTCGTCGCTCGGCGGCCCCCACCCGGTGCTGCCCGTTAGCGGTTCAGTTTCTTGACCCGGATATTGCGGAACTCGACGACGTCGCCGTGATCCTGCAAACACAGATAACCGCTACGGGGCAGTTCCGCGTAGGGGAAGCCGAATTTGCCCCGCTTGGTCGTGAGCTTGCTGAAGTCGGTGTCGATGATCTTGCGGCCGTTGAGGATCACCTTGCACAGCAGCCCGTCGATGGTGATCTCGACCTCGTTCCACTCGCCGATCGGCTTGGTGGCGTCGAGCATGGGTACGACCATGTCGTAGATCGCACCCATACAGTGCTTGTGCGGCTGCTTATCGTGCTCGGCAAGAACCTGCACCTCGAAGCCGCTGTAAGGCGGATCGCCGTCCTTGCTCGCGCGCAACACGATTCCACTGTTGCCGGACGTACTCCTGCCCTCTTGCGTGGTACGCACATCCATACGCAGGACAATGTCGCTCAGCTCGCTGGCTTCGTACCGATACCAGGGCCCCCACGTCCCGTTGCACCGAAGCACGCCTTCCTTCAAGGTGAACGGGGTCTTGCCGTTGTCGTGCGCCACCGCCCAACCTTCCGAGTGGGTCGCGTTCAGAAGCGGCACGAACCCTTCCTCGCTCGTGTTCCGCACCGGCGGCGGCGACGGCTTGTCCAGCTTCTTGACGCGGATGTTGCGGAACCAGACCGGACGGCCATGATCCTGCAGGGCGAGATACCCCCTGGCCGGCAGATCGTTGTACGCCAGGTTGAACCGCTTGAACTTGCCGACCGGCTTGGTGAACTCGCTGAAGTCTACATCGATCACCTTCAGGCCGTTGACCACCACCTTGACCAGCTTGCCATCACAGGTGATCTCGATGTCATTCCATTCGCCGACCGGCTTCGACTCGTTGTACATGGGCGTGAGAACGTCGTAGATCGAGCCGGTGCTGTTCTTGTTCGGCTCCTTGCCGTGGTCGTCGAGGATCTGCACCTCGAACCCCGTCTGCCAGGGGACACCCTCGGCCTTGGACTTGAGCACAATGCCGCTGTTGGCTCCCTCGGACACCTTGAACTGCATGCGCAGGACGAAGTTCTCGAGTTGCTCGGCCTCGTAACGGTACCAGTACCCCATGCACTTGTTGAGGATCGCGCCGTCCTCGATTACCCAAGCATCCGGCTTGATGGGTTGGCCCTTGTCGTGGTAAATGCTCCATCCCTCCCCGGTCTTGCCGTCGAAGATGCTGACAAAGCCCGTCTCGTCGCATGTCGCGGCCTTAGGGGCTTCGGCGTGAGCCGCGGCCAGACTCCATCCAGACGCCATCGCGAACCAGCAAAAGCTTCCCTTTGTCAACTTCATGTTCAGTAACTCCTCGGCGTGCATAGAATCATACCATGTCGGCTTCGCACCAGCATCGGCAGTTGCGGGGACCGCTCGGAGGCCTCGGCTGTCTTGCGAGTCGGCACAACCCGGGTGCGCCTCCGACCGCAAGGCCGTAGACAACCACCCCCCGGGACCAACTTAATCTACATCGCCTCATCACGGCTCGCAACCTGATCTGCCAATTCGTACGCTTGCCACATATCACTTCTCCAGCAGCAGCGCATGGATGCCACCAACGCAGACCCACGCGCGATCGGCCGCTTGACCGTGGATCCGCATGAGCCCATCGGTGCGATGTCGCAGACGCAAAACATGAGCGGCATCTATTGAAAGGTGCTAACGACCGGGAATCCGACTTTCACGATCGTCGCCCCCGTCGCTGATTCGCTGACGCACACATGCGATCCTGCCACCATTGCGGGAAGACGCTTTTGAACCGTCGGCCTTGTCATGGGTCGGCGGTTATCGCATAATCGCCCCGCGCCCAAAGCGCGGGAGAAAGTCCGACATGATTCGACTGGCAGTGGCCGGCGCGGCCGGCAGAATGGGTTTGCGGATCATCGCCCTGGCAGGGGCGGACGATCGATTCGAGGTGGTCACGGCCTTGGAGAAGACCGGTCACCCGGCCATCGGGCGTGACGCCGGCGAGCTGGCGGGCCTGGGACGCCAGGGGCTGCCCGTGCAGGACCGCTCCGAGACCGAGTTCGACGTATTGATTGACTTCAGTTTGCCGGCCGGCACGCAGCACTGGCTCGACTACTGCCTGACCTGCCGCCGCCCCATGGTCATCGGCACGACCGGACATTCGCCCGAACAGAACGCCGTCATCGAGCAAGCCACCGATTCCATCGCCATCCTCAAGGCCAGCAACATGAGCGTCGGCATGAACCTGCTGTTCAAGCTCGTCGGCCAGATGGCCGCCACCCTGGGCGAAGATTACGACATCGAGATCGTCGAGGCCCATCACCGCTTCAAAGCCGACGCCCCCAGCGGGACCGCCGTGAGCCTCCGCGACGCGATCCTCCAGGCGACCGGACGCGAGGCGGAGCAAGACGTGATCTATGGCCGGCACGGGCAAACCGGGCAACGCCCGCCTCGCCAGATCGGCATGCATGCCCTGCGGCTCGGGGATACCGTCGGCGAACACGCGGTCCTGTTCGGCAGCCTCGGGGAGACGCTAACCATCAGCCATTCCGCCCACACCCGCGACACGTTTGCGAAGGGGGCCCTGCGTGCGGCCGCCTGGCTGGCGGGCAAACCCGCGGGACGCTACGACATGCAGGATGTTCTGGCCATAAGGACAAGCTAAACCATGCCGTGCACTTTCAGGCATCTATCTCCGGATGAACTGCCCGCCTTGCTCGACCTCTGCTCGGCCGCCCTACCGCTCGACACCTTCAGTTGGCGGCTGCTCGAACGCAGGATCTTCGAGGATCCGCGTTATCGCGAGGATTGTGCCTTGGGGGTCGAGATCGACGGCCGGCTGGCCGCGGCGACGGTCGGCGTTCTCCGGGCCATGCCCGAGGGCCACGAGAACGGCTGGATCAAGCTGCTGGCGGTGCACCCGTCGCACCGTCGTCAAGGCCTGGCCACCGCCCTGCTGGCGGAGATCGAACAGCGATTTCGTGCCGCCGGGGCTCGGCAACTGGATACCGTCGGCGCCCCGCACTACCTCTGGCCGGGGGTGGACGTCCGCTACACGCCCGCGTGTCTCCTACTCCAGCGGGCCGGCTTCACCGAGCACCGCTACACCGTGAACATGGCCGTGGACTTGGCGGCACAAACCTTCGACACCGTCACCGAGGAGCGCGAGTTGGTCCGGGCCGGTTACACAATTCATCGAGCCGATCACGCCGGCCTCCCCGCCTTGCAGGCCTTCATCCGCAAGGAGTGGGCGGCGTGGTGCGACGAGGTGGCCATCACGCTGGGCAACAATCCGGTCTCGATGTTCTACGCCACCCGCGAGGGTGTGCCCGTGGCGTTCGCCGCCTACGACACCTCCATGTTCTCGGGGACTTTCGGCCCGATGGGCACGGACGCCTCCTGCCGCGGCAAAGGCGTGGGTGCCGTGCTGCTCAAGAAGTGCCTGCGGGACATGAAGGGGCTCGGCTATCCGCGCTGCGAGATCGCGTGGGTCGGCCCCGTGGGCTTCTACGCCCGCCAGGTGGGCGCCCACATCTCCCGCGTCTTCCGCGACTACCGCAAACCGCTGACCTGAGGCGGAGGGTCACCTACAGCACGGACATCCTGATCTTCGGGTCAGATCACTGTGGAATCCATGTCCAACGCAGGATCCTCAAACACAACGTTGCAGAACCACGGTTGGCGGCTGTGCGCGGCTTGCCGCTTCGCGGCGTTCACGGGCAACTCTTCCTTGCCCGATTCTCAACGATGCAGATGCCGGCCCAGATACTCCGCCACTCGCGATTTGTCGATCCGCTCCTGATGCCCGGTATCGCGGTCGCGAACGGTGACGGTGCCATCCTCCTTGGTCTGGCCGTCGACAGTGAAGCAGTACGGGGTGCCCGCCTCATCCATCCGCGCGTAGCGTTTGCCGATCGAGGCCTTGGCGTCGTACTGACAAGGCCAGCGCTTGCGGAGATCTCGGTAGATCGGCTCGGCAATCTCCGGCAAGCCGTCCTTGTTCACCAGTGGGAAGACCGCCGCCTTGATCGGCGCGAGACGCGGGTGGAACTTCATCAGCTCAGGGCTGGGCCGTGACTCGTCCACCGTGTACGCCTCGCAGATGAACGCCAGCGTCCCGCGGTCCGCTCCGGCCGACGGCTCGATGACGTGCGGCACGAAGCGCTCCTTGCGCTCATCGTCGAAGTAGGTCAGATCCTTGCCACTGCCCTTCCACTTGGGCTTGCCGTCCGGGCCGACGTCGAGCACCAGTTGCCCGTCCTTGGCGACGAGCTTGCCCTCCATGTGGCTGCGGAGGTCGAAATCTCCGCGGTGGGCGACGCCCTCCAACTCGCCGAAGTCACCCTCGGCCAGGAAGGGAAACGCGTACTCGATATCGCTGGTGCCGCAGGAGTAGTGGCTCAACTCGTCCTTGTCGTGCTCGCGAAGCCGCAAGCGGCTGCCGGCCAGGCCGAGTTCCGTGTACCAGCGCATGCGCAGATCGCGCCAGTACTCGTACCACCGGCCCGACTCCGACGGATGGCAGAAGAACTCGATCTCCATCTGCTCGAACTCGCGCGAACGGAAGGTGTAGTTCCGCGGCGTGATCTCATTGCGGAAGCTCTTGCCCACCTGGGCGATGCCGAAGGGAAGCTTGATCCGCGTCGAGTCGCAGACGTTCTTGAAGTTGACGAAGATGCCCTGGGCCGTCTCGGGGCGAAGAAAGGCCTTGTTCTCATCCTCCTGCAGCGCACCGGTGTGCGTTTCAAACATCAGATTGAAAGGCCGAGGGTCGGTCAGATCGCCGCCGCAGTTGGGGCAATACACCGCGAGCTTGGCCGCCAGCGTCTGGTTACGCCCGGCCTCGATGAGCCTTTCGTCGACCCGCCCGATGGCCTTGATCGCCGGGGCGAGCCCCGGTGCCAGCTTCTTGCCCTTGCGTTCGGCCCACTGCTCGACGAAATCCTGCGAGGCCGGCTGTTCCTGATGCTCCGCCACAAGTCCACGGAAAGCCTGAAACCACTTGCTTTCAGCCAATTCCGGGCCAACGTGGTCCGCTCGATAAAGCTTCTTGCACTGCCGGCAGGTCTGCATCATGTCGCTGAACAGGTCGAAGTGCCCGCTGACCTTCCAGACCTGCGGGTGCATGATGATCGAGCAGTCGAGGCCCACCATGTCGTCGCGGGCGTGGACCATATCGTTCCACCATGCGTTCTTGACGTTCCGCTTGAGCTCGACGCCGAGCGGGCCGTAGTCCCAGAAGCCGTTGATGCCGCCGTAGATCTCGCTGCTCTGGAAGATAAACCCGCGTCGCTTACATAAGGCGACGATCTTGTCCATGACATTGCCGCTGGGTTGGCTCATGATGGTTTCCTGATTCCTCGCTGGAACACGGTCTCCGCCCCACAGACGGCCGCAGGCCGGACACGATATCCGCCGGAGCCGGAACGAGGGCAAACAGGGAGGAATTATACCGGCAACGCCCACGAGCCCAAAGACAGCGCGACGCCCGGCCCGAAATCGGGGGTGCATCCGCCGTTCAGTGGCAAGTTGCCAAAGGCGAAGTATCGAGGGTGGCATGGGTCGGTACTCCGACCCGTGGCCAAATGCGGACAGCCACTGGTCTGGGTACAGACCAGTGCCACCCAGT
>JAAYDF010000182.1 GCA_012729395.1 Phycisphaerae bacterium | reverse complement strand
CCCGATTGGTGGCCGCGATCAGGCAGAGATCGAAACCACGGTCGCGGGTATCGCCGACGCGCCGCATTTGCCGCGACTCAAGGGCCCGCAGCAGCTTGGGCTGGAGCGCCAAGGGCAGATCGCCGATCTCGTCGAGAAACAGCGTACCGCCGTCGGCGGTCTCGAAGAGCCCGGGCTTGTCCGTGCTCGCCCCGCTGAATGAGCCGCGGACATGACCGAACAGCTCGGATTCGAACAGCTCGGTGGGCACGGCACTGCAGTTGAGGACGACAAAGGGCCCGGTGCGGTGCGGGAGGGAGGCGTGAATGTACGCGGCCAGCAGGTCCTTGCCGGTCCCTGTCTCGCCGGTGAGTAAAATAGCCGGCAGGTCGCCGCCGGCAGCGGCCGACCGATTCGCCAGCCGGGCCACCTGTTCCCGCACGGCCACAATCCGCGGGCTCTCCCCGATAAACTGCACCGCCCGCATCTGCTCCGCTTGAGCACTGCGGAATTGCTCCAGCCGCCGGCGGTTCTGCGACGCCGACCACAGCTTCTCGACCGTCACCGTGAGCACATCCAAGTCGATGGGTTTGGTGAGGAACTCCGCCGCGCCGCGTTTCATGGCGTCAACCGCCACCTCGACGCTGCCGTACGCGGTGACCACGATGGCCTCAACCTCCGGCGACTCGTGCTTCATCGTCTCCAGCAGATCCAACCCATTGACACCGCCTAACCGCACATCCAGCAGCAGGATGTGCGGCGCAAAGGCCCGAAACTCATCCAGCACCTTCTCGCCTACGTGGACGAGTCGCACCTCATGTCCGCCCTCAGCCAGCACGTCTCCCATCGCTCGCGCCAAGCTGATCTCGTCTTCCACGATCAGAATCCGTGGCATTCACGCCCCCTATCCCGCGGGTAATTCCACATAAACAGTCGCCCCGCCGTCGGGGTTATTCCACGCCCCCGCTTTGCCTCCTTGACGTTGCAGCGCCTGCCGGGCCAGGCCTAGCCCCAGCCCCATCCCCTTCTGCTTCGTCGAGTAGGCGAACTCGAATATCCGCTCCGGCTGGTCCGACGGCAAGCCGGCGCCTCGATCAATGACGGATATCCGACACCTTCCTACTCTCACCTCCTGCGATGGCTCGCGTGACTGAGCGTCGGCGCCGGCGGTGTGGGCGGGCTGATCGGGCTCCAGTCGCTCAGCCCGTAGCTCGATGGTCTCACCCAGCGGTGACGCTTCGATCGCGTTGACGACCATAGCGATCAGGGTGTGCTCGAGCGTCGCGGGCTCGTACAAGCAAACCAGCCCCCCCGGAGGCATGTTGAGCGTGAGCCGTAGCCCCTTGGCAGCCAACTCCGGCGTCAGAGCACTGGCGACCCCGGCCAGAATGGGGGTTACATCGGCGGCCCGGGCGGCGGTTGGGCGTTCGTGGGCAACCTCCATGAGGCCCGCAATCCAACTGTTCATCCGGTCCACAGAGACGATGATCTCTGTCATTCGCTCAGGGAGGTTGGGGGCTGTTCCTGCTTGCCGAGCGGTCAGTTGAGCGGTTGCCCGAATGCTGGCCAACGGGTTTCGCAGGTTGTGGGCCAACTGGGCGGCGAATTGCCCGATAGTCGTCATTCGCTCGGACTCGATCAGTTTCTGCTGCAAGTTGCGCAGTGACTGTCGGGCGCGATCCAGGGCTTCGGCCAAGCTGGCCATCTCCAGGGGCGAGGTTAGCAGGGGGTCTGGCGGCGGCTGGCCGCGAGCCAAGGCCTCGACTTGGCGGTTCAAGCGCTCCAGCGGTCGGATCAGCCATCGCCGGAGGAGCGAACCGATGACCAGGACGTGCAGCATGGTCAGCCCAGCCAGGATGAGCAGCAGGACGATGCGGCGGGTTTCCTGTTGGGCGGCTTCGGCATGGAGCAGGGTGAGTTCGAGGTCCACGAGTTCGGCATAGGCTAAGAGAGCTTGGCGGACGGCGGCGCTCTCGCCGGGCTTCTCGGATTCGGGCAGCTCGCGCCAGCTTTGGAAGCGGCGGTTGAGGTTGTTGAGGGCCTCGCGGACGGGGTCCACCGCGCGATAGTCGGCGGCCTCGGCCAGCTTGGGGTACTGGCCGACGAGAATGCCAACGAAGGCCAGTTGCTGGTCCTCCAGTGCGGGCCAGCGGTCGTGGCCGAAGAGTGACTGGAGTTTCTGG
>JAAYDF010000181.1 GCA_012729395.1 Phycisphaerae bacterium | reverse complement strand
GCTTCGATGACGTCGAGTTAAGCCTCGAAGCGCTGACCTGCAACGTACCTCGCTTCGATGCCGACGGAGACGGCGACGTGGACCAAGCGGACTTCGGCGTTTGGCAACGATGCTTAACCGGACAGGACGATCCGCGCAGCTTGTACGACCGCCAGGCCTGCGGGTGCATGAACAGTGATGGGGATACCGACATCGACTTGGTTGACTGGGACGCGTTCCTGGACTGCCTGAGCGGTCCGGGCATCACGGCCCCGGCCGACTGCGACGCGGGTTTGCCGCCGTCGTGAGGCCAATCGCTGTCTCAGCGGTCTATAAGTGCGAGAAGGACGACAGAGCAACCGAACGATGTCCCTGCTGCCGCGGCGATTCGACCTTGACCGGTAGCTGGGAATTCCGATAACTGATTCGCCTCCCTCGGCCCGTCCGCGTGGGACGGGCAGGGTTGCGACATGACGGCGACACAGGCCGGGTTTTATCAGGAGACAGGTGATGAGAAGCGCAATATGGGTTTCCTTGTTCGTGGCGGCATTCTGCGTTCCCGCTTTGGCGGCGCCGAATTTCTTCGATGACTTCGAGAACGGCGTTCAGGGCTCGATCTGGTCGAAGTGGACGGGTGGAAGCCAAGAGATCCTCCAGACGAGCACCAACCACAACTACACACCGGGCGGGTCGAAGTCGGCTCAGGCGCACCCGGCCGACCCCACGGGCTACAGCGCCTACGCTGATTTCGGCACGACGGACGGCTTCGTTCGCGCCGAGGTCTATGTGTTTGAAGACTACAACTACACCGGCGATCAGCCGACAGCCAACATGCTCTGTCTCATCGGCGACACCGGCGGAACCGTTGGGTTCGGCGCCGATTACCTCCAACTGGGCGCGGTGTCAGGCTACGCGGGAGGCGCCGCGAATTACAGCTTCCGCACCATGTACGGCGACAGCCATGGCGGGACCCAGGACCTGGGCGTCTCACGCAAAGCCGGCTGGACGAAGCTGGCCATCGAAGCCGACAGCCTTGACGACGGCGGCCAGGTGCGATTCTATATCGATGACATCCTGATGCCGACGACCTCTCAGCGCACCGCCGCCAACCTGCGATGGGTCCGGCTGGGAATCAACTCCAAGAATTATGAGAACTTCTGGTATGACGACGTGAAGGTCACGCCCGAGCCGGCAAGCTTGCTGCTGTTGGGTTTGGGCGGCTTGCTCATTCGGCGACGGCGGGCGTAAGCGTCTGCCGGCGCGAAACAGGCACGGAAACGTGGATTGAAGGCATCACGACAGCACCCTTCCACCTGGGAGGGGTGCTGTTGTCTTTCTTGTGGCCGTTCACACGCCTGAGTGCATGCCGCGGCGGGCCTGGAGCACGGATAGAGTGGTTGACAGGCATTGAAGTCTAATAGGGCTACAGCAGCGCCGACCCCAACGGGGTCGTTCAGGCAGCCCAGGGCGAAAGCCCTGTATGTGTCGTGCGTCCTTCCTGGATTCTGCCTCGTCCGCGCCAGGCCCGGCATTCATGCCGGGGCGACCGGGTTCGTCTATCCGCCGCCTTGTAGCCCGCCTTGGCGGGGTTCTCGATGTATGGGTTTACCCGATCCCGGCGCCCGATCGGCGCTCATGGCTCATGCCGCCCATCGAGAAGCCCGGTGAACCGGGCTCACATTGATGCGGCACACTTGGGGAACCGGCGTGAACGCCGGGCCCAGCACTTGCTCCACGAGGCGGTAGACACGTACTTGAGCAGTGCGGATCCGGCCGCCAGCGCCTGCTCGCCGGTCGCCACAGCCTATCCGCCGCGGCGGAGGGGACGACCGCTACGAGTGCGGGACCGGACCTCGGCGAGTTCGGTCGAGCCGCGTCTCGCCGGTGCGACAATCCGTTAATCGAGCTAACGAACGCAAGAGCGAATAAACGATTTACGCGGACCGGATACGTAGGTTCGAAATCGCACAAATACCTGCGAGAAATCGCGATATGTGAGCCGACAACATTGATTGAGTGCGTATAAAAGCGTAGAATACAGTGGTGTGATTCGCGGTGGGTTGTACCTTTGGCCGTGCATCAATATGTCACTCACCCATCGAAGCCAGCAACGGCCACGCCGCGGGCGGAGCAGGGAAATCCGTAGGTCATTCCATATGGAGGCTATGATGACAACGCGTCGTATTGCAGTGCTGATTCCGGCTTTGGCGTTTCTTTGGGCCGGCACGGCTCGCGCGGAGCGGGAGTGGTACCTGGCCGTTGATCGTTTCGACCAGGGCGGCGGCTGGATTGAAGAAGCTACCGGCGGTTACGACGACGGAGTTCCCGGCACGCCCTTCGATGGTCGCTACTGGTGGGGCGTCGGCTTCGACGGTGTTCGCCGGGCTTACTGGAAGTTCGACAACAACGCCAATTGCGTCGGGCCGGAGATCCCTTCCGAGCCGCGGCTCTACATCGTCGACACCTGGGTGCCGCCGGCGCACAGCACCGAGTACTCGCCCATCGAGGTCATCATGGGCGGGTATGACCGTTGGCTTTTCTGGGACGAGGAGATTCCCTGGAACGGACAATCGGGGACGAACCGTCAATGGCTGCAGCGAAGGGAAGGCAATCAGGGCGATTGGGTGGAAGCCGGCTTGGGCCCACAGGCCCCCGACGCGGGCTCTCAGCTTGAACCCCCCTGCAACGCGAGTGGCGGCGGCAAAATGGTCTGGCTCAAGCGCGGGTCCGTGCTGTACGTAATGTTCAACCACGGCTTCTACTGGGAAGAGAGCGAAGTGGGCGTATCGGCGATCCGCATCCGCGAGGTGCAGGCACCGGAAGTGGGGCTCTGCGATGCCCCGGTGGCGGGTGGTCCGCTTGACTTGCGATGCGCAGGTAACGCCGACCCGCTGCTGGGTGTGGGCACGGATTACAGCGACTCCCAAGACAACGACAAGTTCGCCCAAGCCGACGACAAAATGGTGAACAAGAACGAGTGGACCCTGGGAGCGGAAGGCTGGGTAGCTCCTTGCAGCGACAAGTTCATCTATCCGGAGCCTGCGTCGATCTTCCCCGGGCTTCCTCCCAGCGGGGACTTCGTCGTCCAACTACCGAGCGAGCAAGTGAACTTCAAATTCCGTTACGACGGGCTGAACGCCCTCAAATGGATCACGGGGCGACAAACCGGCCCCTTCGCGGAGAATCGTGTTTTCATCCTCAACGAAACCGCGGAGCGTGAGTTCATACAGAAGACTTACCAAAACCTTTACGTGCTCTCGGTCAAGCAGGACAACAGCGGCGAGTTGGTTGCCGAGGCGGTGTATACCGACGACAGCACCGAGACGTTCGCCTTCAAGCTCTATCACTGGATGAATGAGGATGGTGACGCCAACTCGCAGGCGGTTGGCGCGGGCGGGGAGCTGCGCACCACGGATCCATGGATCAATGGTTTTGACCGAGTGCGTAAAGGGTCTTATGTGGGTCACCCCGATTACAGCTACCCGTTCGAGCACGATGCCGGCGACCACAGCGGCGCGTTTCTGATGTTCCATCAGGCAACGCTCAATCCGGCGAAGACGCTCAAGAGCCTACGATTCAGTGTGCGTGCCGACGAACGAGGCCTGGGCGGCACGATCAACGTGGTGGCGGTCAGTCTGGATAGCAGCGCCTGCGGGAATCCGGTTTTTGACGTGGTCGGCGGCGGCCCGCTGGGCGACAACCCGGATGGAGCCGTGGACCAGCGTGATTTCGGCATTTTCCAGATGTGTATGATGGCCACGGCACCGCCGGGCGAGAACTTCGACCCCATCGTCTGCGGCTGTTTTGACATTGACGCCAACGGAGTGATCGACGGCAACGATTTCTGGTACTTCGAGAACTGCTGGACGGGCCCGGCGCCGGCGGTACCGGCTGACCCGGCCTGCGACGACTTGATTGAAGCCATGGGGGCGTCGAACGCACCGTGAGCAAGCTGTCCTTCTCCGTCGCGGGTTCTCCATGATCGTCGGACACCGGCAAGACGCCGGCGGTAGGTCAGAGGTGCGGTTCGGAACCGCATCGGAGCAGTTACGGGAGGGATGGGGCTGGAGCGACGGGCCATGGTCCACCAACGATCACATGGTTTCACACTGATCGAGGTCCTGGTGGTCGTCGCGATCATCGCGCTGCTAATCGCGATCCTCCTCCCCGCTTTACGGCAGGCGCGCAATCAAGCGTACGCCACGGCCTGCGCGAGCAACATGAACCAAGCCACCAAAGGGACTCTGATGCATCTTGTGGAGATGAACATGCGCAAGATGCGGTGGAGCACCAATTACGGCTGGGCGACCCAGTCCTTGAGGGTCAACAAAGGGGCATCGGAACTCTTCACCTGCCCGGCGGATCCCCATCCGCGTCCGGTCCCCGCCGTGCTCGCCAGGCTGTTCAGCGATTCGGAGGCCGTTAATTATCGGGGGACGACCTCATCGGACGCCATCTTCAACCACGTATTCAACAAAGGCGGCGGGGTGTGGCAGACGGATATCCAAGACTCAGTGGACGGAGACGAGTTCGGCCGTGACGCCACCTCGGGAAACGACATCGACGTGCTTCTCGAATACACGGTGACGGGCAGAGAGCCATTCGCATCGACCCGCGTCGCGGAAAAGGAGTCGGCTTGGCGATGCGACATACTGACTTACACGGGCGAGACCATTTGGGCACCCGCGAACACGGGCTCCAGCGGGCGCAAGTTGCCGATCATGTGGATGAGCCACAGCGCCAACGCCAGCGCGGGCCTGCGTAACGTGAAGGGTCAACCGGCCCTGATCGTCGAGGGCGGCAAGCCTGGTATTTTGCCGGAGACTCTGGTTGGAGAAAACAACAACAGCGCGTCCGCAGATCATCTGCCGCACGCGTTGCGTTTTCGCCACGGCGGGCGGGCCAATGAAACGTTCCTGGGCGGACGCGACTATACCCGGCGCGGCCGGATAGGCTTGGACTCCGACGGCTCCTACGAAGCTCAGAAAACGATGAACGTCGGCTTCCTCGACGGGCATGTGGAACGATTGGGGTACTGGCAGATGTTCACCATGGACGGATACACCGCCGTGCCGAATCAGCGAGTGTGGTTCGGTGGACGGCGCGGAGGCGAAATGAGGTTCGACTAGAATCGATTGGGTCTGACTGGGATGACAACAAGAAGTGGCGATACGTGGGCAGCAGCCGAAGCCCAAGAGCCTTCGGCGTCCATCGGTGGCCACAGAAGGGGAAAGATACCACCGCGGCTGCCAAGGCTGCTCTGGTGTGTGGAGTGAGTCGGTATGAGGGAATGGACGGCAGGGATCAGTCTGGTCATTGTGCTCGTTCTGGCCATCGCGGGCTTGGCGCACGCCGAGGAGCTGGCGCCGGGTGTCACCTACGAAACCTACTGGGTGCCCACGGGCAGCGGCAGTACGCGGGTGTATGTCGTCAAGGTCGACCGGCTGCACAGCGAGTACAAACTCAAGGTCGGCTACGCCCAGGGCAAGCGCAACTACACCGCCCGTGAGCGCACCAGCGCGATTGCCTCCCGCTACAACACCGGCCCGGACCATGTCGTTCTGTCGGCGGTCAATGGATCGTTCTTCGACGGCGTCAATCTGCCGCGACTCATCGGCATCAGCCAGAGCGATGGCGAGATGCTCGATACCCCGGCCTTCAACGCCAGCTACACCTATCACACCGTGATGGTCGGCCCCGCACGAATGCCGTCGGTCACAACCAATTTCAACCACGTGCTCGGCACGCTGACCTTCCCCGACGGCTCGATCATGAACCTGATCCAATACAACTTCAACATGAACGGCCCGAGCACCCCGATCAACAACCACGTCTTCGCGTTCACGCCGGGCTTCGATTCCGTGACCACCGCGGATTACTCCGCCAGCCCCTCATACGCCGTGGAGGTCATCCTGGGCGATGTGACCTATCCCATGCGAAGCGACAAGGAAATCTCGGGCATCGTGACCGCACTGGTCAATCCGACCACCGGTCACAACCCCATTCCCGCCGGCGGGATGGTTTTATCGACGTGGGGCTCCACCTCCACGGCCAATATCCTCGCGCGTACCCAAGTGGGCGACCGTCTGCGTATGCGCTTCCGTACGGACTGCGAAGCGTACAACAGCTCGGACTTCGCCTTGACCGGCATCGGGTGGATTATCCACGACGGCGCGGTTTACCCGACCGGCTGGCAGAACCTCGAATCGGGCGCTTCCCCCTCCGGCTCCAACCCGCGAACGGTCCTGGCATGGAACAACGACTTCTGGTTCCAGGTCGTCTGCGACGGACGCGGCTCCGGCGGCAGTGTGGGTATGAGCTTCCAACAGATGGCGGATTTTCTGACCGGCACGCTGGGGGCCCTTGACGCGGTGAACTACGACGGCGGTGGATCATCAGCCATGGTGGTCAACGGCACGGTGAAGAACTACCCCTCGGACGGCACGGAACGCCTGGTGGCCAACGCCATTCTCCTGGTCAAGGAACCCCTTGCACCGAGTTTCCCGTTCAGCGACCCCTTCGGGGCCGCCGGCCGGCTACCCGGATGGGACGATAAGTTCTCCTACTCCGCCGTCACCACCTACTCCCCCAGCTCACCAGGCGGCGACGGCAGGGTCCTGGTCGTGACCGACACCACTGGTGCGAATACCGTCCGACACGGCGACTTCGCGGATACCGACTACAGCGTCGAGGCGGACATTTACTGCGACTACCGGCCCGGCGATGCCGCCAGCGGTTTTGAACGCTATGGTCTGTTCGCCCGCGACAACGGTCACGGCGCGTTTGGACTTTCAACCTACGGCGGCGGCAACTGCTATGCCCTGACCTACGACAGTGATACCGGGCGAGTCCAGGCCGGCAAGTACGTCAACGGCACCCTGACGGACTTCCTCCCCACGCCGGTCTATCTGCCCAGCACCTCCTGGCGTCGGTTCCGCATCGACTGCTACGGCACGGTGATCCAGTACTTAGTGGACGGCGAGGTGCTGGCCCTCACCAGTGACAGCTCACATCCGCGTGGGTTCTTCGGCGTGGGCTACCACTCGTTCTTTGCTACCAGCTCCAAAGTGCGCGGCACACGGGCCGATAACCTCTCCGCCTTTGTCGATACCAGCACCCTCCCGCCCGTGGCGCAATTCGCCGCAGAGCCTACCAGTGGCATGTGGCCTCTGGAAGTCCAGTTCACGGACACCTCGGCCGGCGGCCCCGCCGAATCCTGGGTCTGGGATTTCGGCGACGATCAGACCAGCACCGACCGCCACCCCCTTCATACATATGCCCTCCCGGGGCTCTACACGGTCAGTCTGACCGTCACCGGCCCCAACGGGGCCGACGTGGAGACCAAGACCAACTATGTGGATGTACTGGCCTGGCCCGGCGACTTCGACAAGGACCGCGACGTCGATCTGGACGACTTCGCACACATTCAGGCATGCCTGAGTGGAAACGGCGTCATCCAAGGTGATACCGCGTGTGCGGCGGCGAACTTCGACGGCGATACCGACGTGGATTTGCTCGACATGGCCAAGTTCCGCGGGTGCCTGAGCGGGGCCAACACCCCATCCGACCGCGACTGCCTTGGGGATGACTAAGGTCCGCCCGCGAAGAAGCCAACCCCTGGGGCTTCATTTCGCCCCGCCAAGCTGCGATAATAACACAGGAGCTGCCCTGCCGGCCGGCGCGCGATTCTGTGCCGCGGCTCGGTTCGGCAGATGAGTCGCACAGACCCTGGCATTCATCGTTGGGGGTAGCAAGGCCATGAGGACACCGGGCACACCAATCGTCACCCGCGCCACACTCGCCATCGCCGCGGTTTTCAGCATCGCATGGTCGGTGCCGGCCCTGGGGCAAACCGTTGCTCCAGGGGTGACCCACACCTTGTACGAGATCGACGGCCCTCGCCGCGTGTTCGTCGTATCCATCGAACGCAACCGCCCGGAATACAGGTTCAAGGTGGGTTGGCCCCAGCAGCGCCGCAATTTCACCAGTCGGGCAAGGACCAGCACGATCGCCAACCTGTACGACTCCCCGCCTGGACATGATGTGATCGCGGCGGTCAACGGGTCGTTTTTCGGATCGGGCAACATCGTCATTGGGGCAACCGCTTCCGCGGGTGAGATGCTCGAGCAGCCCACATCGAGCTACGACACGTTCTTCTTCGGCCCCGCCCATCGCCCAAGCATCCGCGAGAGCGTGACTCACGCCGCCGGGCGAATCACCTTTGCCGCCGGCACCACCACCACACTGGACGACTACAACGTAGCCCGCTCCGCCGACCGCATCGTCGCCTACACACCGCAGTGGGCACCGACCACAGGCACCTCCGCTGAGGGCGTCGAGGTAATCCTGTCCAACGTGACCTACCCCATGCGCAGCCACAAGGAAGTCTCGGGTATCGTCACGGCAATGCAGACAGGAGCCGCGTCCATCAACAACGCCATACCGGCTGGCGGCATGGTTTTGTCGGCCCAAGGAACGACCATCCAAGCCACCTTGACCGGCAACATCCGGGTCGGCGATCGGCTGCGAATGCGTTTCGCCTCCAACACAGGCGAGTACAACAACGCCGACATGGCCATCAGCGGAGCCGGCTGGATCGTCAAAGACGGCGTAGCCAATACCGCGAACTGGTCACGGCAAAGCGACTCGTTCGTCACCAGTCGCCATCCTCGCACCGTGTTGGCATGGAACAACACACACTACTTCATGATGGTGGTGGACGGGCGCACTACCGACAGCATCGGCATGAGCTTCCAGCAAATGGCCGACTTTCTCATCGGCACGCTGGGTTGCATGGAAGCCGTCAACCTCGACGGCGGCGGGTCATCGACCATGTGGGTCGACGGGACAGTCCGCAATCATCCCTCCGACGGCAGCGAACGGAGTGTGGGCAATGCCGTGCTGCTGGTACGCGAGGATACCGCGACCGCCCTGCCCTTTCTTGACCCGTTCGGCCCGGCCGACCGACAGATCGGCTGGGACGACAAATTCACCTACAACCCGGTCACGGCGTTCAGCCCGACGGCTCCCGGAGGCGACGGCACTGTGGTCGTGGTGTCGGACCCCGCCGGCGGAGTCGAGACCATACGCCGCGGCGACCTCGCCGACGCCGACTACGCCGTCCAGGCCGACATCTACTGCGAATACCGCTCCGACGTGTCCGCCAACGGCTATGAACGCTACGGGATTTTCGCACGCGACAACGGTATCGGCGGGTTCGGGCTGACCACCAGCAGCAGCTATGGAGCGGGCAACTGCTACGCCATGACCTACGACTCCAACAACGGGCGCATACAAGTTGGCAAGTATGTCAACGGTACGCTGACCGATTTCCGGGCTGGTAACCCGCTGACACTACCCTCGACCGCATGGCGACGCTTCCGCATCGATTGCCTGGGCAACCGCATTCGCTACTATCTGGACGGCGCCAAGATCGCCGACGTCACCGACGACACGTTCACCAGCGGGTACTTTGGCGTCGGCTACCACGAATTCTTCAGCAGTAACAGCAACATTCGCGGCACCCGGGCCGACAACTTCTCCGCAACCCTGCCCGACATGCCGCCATACAAGCCCACGAATCCATCCCCCTCCCACTTGGCGGCCAGTGTGCCGCTCGATACCGTGCTGACCTGGACAGCGGGCCTGGGAGCCGACTCGTGCCGCGTCCACTTCGGCACAACCAGTCCGGGCAGCTACCGAGGCGCACAGGCCGGTACCTCGTTCAACCCTGGCGCGCTGGTCGCCGGACAAACCTATTACTGGCGGATCGACGGGGTGAACTCCGCGGGCACAACCACCGGCGACGTCTGGCAGTTCACCGTAGCCACAGTTGCTTTTCCAACCGACCACGACGGCGATGGCGACGTCGATCTCGACGACTTTGCTTCTTACCAGGCCTGTCTGACCGGCAGCGGACAAACCATCACCGATTCAGACTGCTTCTGGGCCGACCTTGACGGAGACTGGGACGCCGACCATGTGGATCTCAGCCTGTTCCTGGACTGCATGAGCGGTCCGGACATCCCGCCTCCCTCGGACTGCGGCAGTTCGGTGCCTCCGAGCAGTCCGATCCCTTCACGGCCGGCGACCGCCCTCACCGGTAGCCAGTTCGTCAATCAGGTGCTCAATCTGTCGCTGCTGGCTCGTGAACCTCTCATTCAGGCGGAGTTGCTCAGCGGCAACCTGCCTGATTTCCTGCGGACCTTCGTACCCATCTCCGTCTCCGCGACCATCAATGGGCAACTCTACCAAGCGACCTACCACGTCGCGCCGGACTACCTGGCCATTGGTACCGATGCCGACTTCGTCCGCATGCCCATGAGGCCCGATACCGCTCAGGCCGTCGCCGATCGCTTCGAGTGCATACTCACCACCCGCAAGATGACCAATGACATCTACACCCAGGCGGCCGTCAAGCTCGCCCCCTCACCGATCAGCCCAACGACCACCGACATCACCCTGATGTCTACGTTCTACCAACACAACCAGACGATCGAGCAACAGCGTGCCGGCCAGCCGCTCGGGCTTCTCGTCGGCGGAATCAAGAAGGACGTGGTGATCACGCCGCAATTGGCGAACCTGTCCGGGCGCGTGGCCATCTACGGTTGGCACCAGCTCAACGGCACGCCGATTCAACCGCTGTATCTCGGCCACAATGACTACCACGTCGACTACAGCCACGGCATCCGCCTGGTCAGCGCGTACATGACCGTCAACGGACAGCCTATGACCACCGCGGATGTGCTCGCCCATCCGCAGCTTCATGTGCTGCTCAGCGATGAAGGACAGGTCATCAACCCGCGTTACGAGTAGAATGCGGTCATGGCTCAACCACAACGACTGTTCATCCTGCAGGGTAACGGCCCCCCCTCCAACCGCGGGTGCGAGGCCATCCTGTTGGCCACGCTGGATCTCCTTCGCGAGACCTTCGGCCCATGCCGTTTCATCAACAGCCCGTTTCGACCCGATCGCCCCACCGCCTACGGCGACCTCGGACCCGATGTCATCCACGCACAACCGCCCCGGCGAGGACTTGCCCGAGGCGCGCTGCTCGCCTGCGCTTCGCTCCTGCGACTTTGCCGTCGCCCGGAGAAGTTCGCCCCCTACCTGCCGCTGGCCACGGCCACACTGGCCCTGGGCGGCGACAACTACACGCTCGATTACGGCCCGCCCTTGCGCTTCTTCCTGACAAATGAGGTCACCTTGCGGCACGGCAAGCCCCTGGTCCTGTGGGGCGCCTCCGTCGGCCCGTTCAGCAGCGATCCCACGTTTGAACGCTTCGCGGCCCAGGAGCTGCGCAGAGTGACGCTGATCTGTGCCCGAGAATCGGAAACGATACGCTACCTCGCGAGCATCGGCGTCACGGAGAACGTGCGTGCGGTGGCCGACCCGGCCTTCCTGCTGAGGCCGGAACCGCTCAGCTCGTCGCCTCGGGAGCTGGATGTCCTGGCGAAACCCTGCATTGGCGTGAATCTCTCTCCCTTGGCCGGCCGATATGCCCCCAATCGCCATCGCTGGCTCGCCCGGGCAACGGAGTGCGTCCGCCGCATCCTGGAGCGAACCGGCCTGCCCGTGCTCCTGATCCCCCATGTGATTCAGCCTTTCAGCAACGACTTGACCTTCATGCGACGGATCGCCGCCCATCTGCCCAAACACCGGGATCGGCTGGCCGTCCTCGGCTCAGACTACAACTGCCGACAGCTCAAGTGGATCATCTCCCACCTCACCGCCTTCGTCGGGGCCCGGACTCATGCCACTATCGCCGCTTTATCGAGCGGGGTGCCCACGCTATCGATCGGCTACAGCATGAAAGCCCGCGGCATCAACCAGGATCTCTTCGGGCACACGGATTGGGTCGAACCGGTTGAGCACATGACCGGCGACAGCCTCGCCGTTCGGCTTGAATCACTCTTGGCTGTCGGCGATCAAGTCCGCCAGCACCTCGTCGACACCATGCCCGACTACCAGAAGAAAGCCCGGCAGGCCACCCACTACCTGCGCGAGGCCGCCCGCTGTTGAGCTTCGCAGTATGCCGGCTCGGCAACGGGATACACACGCTCTCCTTGGCTCGCCGCATCCTGAGCGATGCCCGCGCAACCATATCGGGCTCCAGTCGCCCGCCCGCTCGCCTCCGCACCTCATCAGTGACGGCCACGAGGATGGCCTTTGGGCAACGGATCAAGCGCACATTCTGCCGATATGAACCCACAGGCAACGCACCCCGATCCGCCTTCCATCCGGGCTTTCGAGGGCGAAACGAGACCTGGCGGGAGAATTGACGGCGATGGACGGCCAAACATCATCGAGTCGAACACGATCAAGCGTCGGACTAGGCGTACTCGGCTTGGCTCTGGCGGCACTCTGCGGCACGTTGGCCTGTCAGCAGCAGACCGGTCACCCCGCGAGACAGCTTGGCCAATCCGACATGGGAGCTTTCTCCCTGGAGGATCTGCACGAAGCCCTGGACGACTTCGAGGACTTCTTCATCTCGACCGTCAAGCGTACGGCCGGCGATATCGATGCCGCCGCCGCAGACAGCCAGATGCGTCGGAATACACTGCTTTGGCGAGTGCGCATGATTCCCGCCTGCCGCACCGCCTTGAAGCAGGACGACCAACTGAGAGCATTTCTCGACGCATGGTCACTCAGCGTGCGGCAGACTCAGTTCCTTGAGGACGGTGAGGGCAAAACGCTCTTTGGGCCCCACCAACCCATAGCCATCGATGCCGCCAAGCAGATCGAGTCCGACATTGAGCGTGTCGGCCGACTGTTCCTTTCGGACGACCGGCTTGTCCAGACACGCGTTGAAGTGCGAGCCTTCGCCAGCGATCACCCGATGCGCGGCACATTCGTCGGGGCCTACTTGCGTATGGCCACCGCCAAGCCCGGAGGGCCCGATCCTTTCGCCAGCATCCTGGCCATACCGCTGGTCCCGTTCCGAGCCTTTGAAGGCATCGACCGAGGCGCCCAGGCCATCCAGAATTTCACCGAAGTGGCGGATCGCTTCGTGGATGTGGTCGAGGAGCTTCCTGAGTCCACTCGGTGGCAACTGGAGCTTATCCTGCTGGACCTCAAGGATAACCAAGTCGTGCGGGAGACCATGACCAATTTGCAGCAACTCAACGCCAACGCGGCGGCGATGGTGGCGACCGCCCAGCAGTTGCCCGCTGAGCTGCGTCAGGAAGCGGCTGCTCTGTTGGAGGAAATCGACTCCCGCCAGGCGAGTCTGCAGGAAACCCTGCGTCAGGCGGAGCGAACGGCCGCGGTCGTCGAACACGCCCTGGCTCGTGTCGACGTGGTGGCAGAATCCATCGACCGGACAGCCCAAAGCGTGGAGAAGGCCGGGCAGGCCTGGGTCGGAACCTCCCATGCCGTTGGCGAGACGGTCCACGGCATCGCCGCCCTGGGCGCGGATCGCAAAGCTGCTCCGCGACCCGAGACCTCCCGCCCCTTCGATATCAACGATTACCGCCAGACGGCCGACTCGCTGACTAACGCCGCCAGCGAGCTGCGGCAATTGACCACGGAGATTCAGCTCATCCTCGATTCGCAGCAACTGCCGGACCGCATCGAAGATCTCGACACGCGCATCCAGGCGGCCGTCGACCAGGCCACGAAAGAGGCATTCGGCCTGACGGACCACATCGCTTGGCGGCTCATCCAGATCGTGGCGCTCATCTTCGTGCTGGCGGCGGTCTACCGACTCGTCATCGCTCGCCAGAAGAAGCCTGCGAAAGCATGAACGCGCCGTGCGAGACCTACCGCGAACGAAGACGAGCGGAGGGCGTGAGGGACACCAACCAGTCGGCCCGCGAGCGCGTGGCCAGGACCGCCTCGGTGTTAAGCCGGTCATTACCTTCAAATCGGGCGACGGCCTCCTCCGCAGAGCTTCCACCTCGCATATGCCGGGCAATCACCCGCTCGCGAGCGGCCGGCAAATCGACATCAAGGAAGAGGCGCGGCCTCAAGCAACCGCTGACCGCATCCCACGGAGGAGATGGCGACAGCAGGTAATTACCCTCGATCAGCACGATCCGGGCCGCGGGCGTGATCTGCAAGCCATCGGGCACGGGCTCATGCAGCCGACGGTCGTAGACGGGCACACGCACCACGGTCGCCGCTTGTCGCAGCAATTGCAGGGCCGACGCCAACGCGGACACGTCAAAGGACTCCGGCCCACCCTTGCGCTTGCGCAATGGAATCCTCTCGCCGCCGGGGGCGGTGGTCCATCGCTGCTCCAGAATGGCGTTGGGGTAGTGCCAACCATCCATGCCCACCACGACCAGCCGGCCCGGCGACCAGACCTCATCGGCGACATACTGCAGCAGACGGGCCACGCTGGACTTGCCGCTGCCGGGCACGCCGGCCAAGCCGGCCAGCACCCGACCGTTCGTCGCCTCGGCATCCAGCACCGTCAGCAACGGCAGGTACACCTCCTCCAGATGCTCCAGGGGTAAGGTGAATTGCGTCGCGAACCCCGCGACGTCGAGCGTCACCGAACCTTCGAGGCGCCGCACCACCGACCGCCAAGCGTCGGGAATCACGATAGAATCATTGTGCCTGTCCATTGGCGGCCAGCATACGGCCGGTTGGCGGAAATGGCGAACCGGGAATTGAGAAAACACCGTCCGCAGCGTATCATCGCCGGTGATGGAAGAGACCGCCATCCGCAAACTGCTGGCCGACGTACACGCTGGTCGCCGCACAATCGACGAAGCCGTGGCCGAGCTGCGCCGCCTACCGTTCGAGGATCTCGGATTCGCCAAAATCGATCATCACCGCTCCATCCGCTGTGGCTTCCCGGAAGTGGTCTACTGCGAGGGCAAGCAGACCGACCAAGTCGTCGCGATCGTTGGTCGGCGGCTCGCGGGGGGCGGCAACCTGCTGGCCACGCGGGCGTCCGCGGAGGTTGGGCGGGCGGTGCGGCGAAGCTTTCGACAGGCTAAGTACAACCCGATCGCCCGCACCATCACCATCCGTCAGCAGGCTCCCAAGCCCGCGGCCGGCTACGTCGCGGTCGTCTGTGCCGGAACGTCCGACCTGCCCGTCGCCGAGGAAGCCCGCGAGACTTGCGAGATCATGGACCAACCGACGCGGTCCATCTATGACGTAGGTGTGGCCGGCCTGCATCGCCTGCTGGCCCACTCGGCCGAGATCCAGGACGCGCGGGCGGTCATCGTTTGTGCGGGCATGGAAGGCGCGCTCGCCAGCGTGGTCGGCGGGCTGGTGAACTGCCCGGTCATCGGCGTACCCACAAGCATCGGCTACGGGGCAAGCTTCAGCGGCCTTGCCCCCCTGCTGACCATGCTCAACAGTTGTGCTGCCGGTGTCGCGGTGGTCAACATCGATAACGGATTCGGTGCGGGCTATCTGGCAACCCTGATTACCCGTGCGGCGGCGCCCGCGACGTCGGCAGACGCTGCCGCCTCGCCCACGGCGGGCCCCGCTCCCGCGGTGACTCTCCCGCCCGCGTCGCCGCGCAAGGCGAAACGAAAGCCGTAGCGGGCGTTACAGTGTGGCGCCGCCGTCTCGGTGGTGCGGGACGACCGCTGAGATAATCGTTGGCTGGCACACCGGCGAGACGCAGCTCGACCGAGCTCGCCGAGATCCGGTGCCACACCGCAGGGCAACCGCTGTAGGACGCGCACATGGCCCGTAGCCGCTCATCTGGGAACCCAGGACTTCTTGAACGCATCCGCGCCGTTCCGCGGCTGCCCGTCCGCGACGCGGAGGCCCACAAGGGCGACTTCGGCCGAGTGCTGATCATCGGCGGCAGCGTGGGTATGGCCGGGGCTCCCGCCCTGGCCGGCCTCGCCGCCCTGCGAGCCGGTGCCGGGCTGGTCACGATCGCCGTGCCCGCCCCCGTCCAGCCAACCGTTGCCGGGATCTGCCCCTGCGCGACAACCATCCCGCTACCCTCAACCGCCCAGGGACAGATCGACCCTGCCGCGAGCGTCCGACTCCTTCGCCAACGGGGAATCCTGCCCAGTCGAGCGGGCCACTCTACCCCCGCTCCCCCCGACGTGGTCGCGATCGGCCCCGGCGCCGGCATCGGACCAGCGTCCTACGCCCGCCGATTCCGGGACATGATCGACCGTTTCCGCAACGACGCCGCCATCCCCGTCGTCCTCGACGCCGACGCCCTGAACATGATGGCTTTCGACCGTAGCGGCCACGCCCCGACTTCGGCGAGCTCAGCCGAGCCGCGGCAGCCCGACCGGGATGAGAGCATAGTCGAGGAAGCGGCAAACCAAGCAGAGCCACGCCCGTCAGGAAGCGGTTCTTCCCGTCCACCGCTCCCTGACTGTCGCGGCTCTGCCGATGAGGCTCCAGCGTTGTCGCAGCCCGCCGGCCGCCACGGGGGGCGGCCGCTACCAACTACCAGCCCTGGCTTGCGGACCGTCATCACCCCCCACCCCGGCGAACTGGCCCGCATGCATAGTTTGACCACCCGTGAAATCCAGGCCGATCGCGAGGGCATCGCCGTCCGCACGGCGATCATGATGACCGAAGAGGCCGCAACATCGCCGGACCATCGCTCCGTTGTCGTCCTCAAGGGGGCCGGCACGATTGTCACCGACGGTCTTCGTATCTACGTCAACCGCACGGGCAACCCCGGCATGGCTACCGGCGGCAGCGGCGACGTACTGACCGGCATCCTGGCGGCCCTGATCGGCCAGGGCCTCACGCGGTTCGACGCCGCCGTCCTCGCCGTGTACCTCCACGGTCTCGCCGGCGACCTCGGCGCCCGGCGTCTCGGCCAGATGTCGCTTATCGCAACGGACATCATTGACGCGTTGCCGGCCGCGATCCTGACCCTTCGCCCTGCCACCCGGCGTCGACGGCGATAGACTCTTGCCCGCAAGAATACGGACACACCTCGCGTGCGTGATCGTGGCTGCGTCATCCTCTGACCTGTTCAGAGGCGGTCGGTCACGGGCCGCGTGCTGGGCATGGACCGGCTAAGCCAGGCTCCCCGCCGCTTCTTCACCGGGATGCGCCGCGCGACGGCTTGGTCGCATGATTGTCCCCCACTCGGGACGGCGGTAGAATAGAAGGGTGGGAGGATCGTGCCGACTCGTCTGTGGTCCGCCCACCGCGAAGACCGAGGATTCGGCCTCATCGTCGGTGAGGCCCTTGCCGTGTGGGAGTTCGGACGCACCATGTACCGTTTGCTGACCGTCGCGGTGATCCTGCTGTGGCTCGGCGCCATGTCGGCTCTGTTCGTCCGCGATGTGTGGCCGAGTTGGAGTGCCCAGGATGCCCCACCGATGCGAGCGGAGGATCTCGCGGACCTGCTCCGCCGTCAGGAGCAGTATGGCCTGTTCAAGGTGACCCGCGAGAGCGAGCCGGCCGTGCGCGTCGGAACCGCCTGGGCCCATCTTCACCCCGCCGGCGACGGCAGCGCCATTCGCAGCACCGTCTTGGTGCACGGTTTGCCCATGGCTCCCCCCCTCCGCATCGAGACTGAGACGGTATTCGACGACCACGGCGGGCTGGACAGCTTCTGGCTGCGTGTTCTGGGTATCCCCATGACCCGGGTCTTCGTTCGTGGCGAGCGGCACGGCATCTACTTTCCATGCGAAATCCACCTGGGGCCGATCCACAGGCAGGCCAACCTGGAGATGTCCGCCAGCCGTCTGATTGGCGACTCGCTCCGGCCCTTCAGCGTGCTGCCGACGCTTCAGGTCGGTCAGAGTTGGCGGATGCAACTGCTCGATCCTCTGGCGGCGGCCCTGGCTCGCAAGGTGCAGTTTCGCTCCCTGGTCGCCCGCGTAACCGGCAAGGAAACGATCGAGCATCGAGGTGAGCAGGTGGAGTGTTTCGTAGTCGAGACCGCCCCCCAGCAGGTCAAGGCGTGGGTGAACAGTCACGGCCAAGTGCTACTCCAGGAGGTCGAGATGCCCGGCTTGGGGCGGCTCCTGGTACGCGAGGAACCCTACGACGAGGGGCTCCGTGCCCAAGCCCGACGGACCGTCCACGATAAATCCGAAGATGGCGATGACACCGACGACGGTTGGAGATAGTCACCATGGCCCAGGCCATCCAATTGTGCGAAGTCACGAAACGCTACGGGAACTTCACGGCTGTGGACCGGCTGAACCTTGAAGTCCACCAAGGTGAATTGCTCGCTCTTCTCGGTCCCAACGGCGCGGGCAAAACCACGACCATCAAGCTGATCGCCGGACTGCTGCTCCCTACGGCTGGTACAGTCACGGTCTGCGGCCACCCCATGGGCCGCGACGGGCGCGAGGCCAAAGCCCAGCTCGCCTATGTGCCCGACCAACCCTTCCTCTACGACAAGCTGACCGGCCGCGAGTTCCTCGACTTCGTCGCTCAGATGTACGCCCTGCCCGCCGACGTCGCTCGCCGACGATCTACGGTGCTCATCGAGCGCCTCAGAATGGGCGACTTCCTCGACCAGTTGACCGAAAGCTACTCGCACGGCATGAAGCAGCGCACCGTCCTGGCTGCCGCCCTGTTGCACGATCCGCAGGTGTTGATCATCGACGAGCCGATGGTCGGGCTGGACCCCAAGACCGTGCGGACGGTCAAGGACCTCATGCGCGAGATGACCCACGAGGGGCGTACGATCTTCATGAACACGCATACGCTCGAAGTCGCCGAGGCCCTGGCCGACCGCATCGGCATCATCAACCACGGCCACCTGATCGCCCTCGGCTCACTCGCCGACCTGCGTCGCCAAGCCACCGCCAACAGCTCGCTCGAAGACATCTTCCTTCGCTTGACCGCGGATCAGCCGGACGATGAGTCGCCCGGCCCCGATCCGGGAACGCAAGCCTTGTCACTCCCGTCGTGATCGGCAGTGCCGGCGACCGTCAACCCGGCGCGGCCACAGTAGCTGCTCGTTTGGGTGCAACTCACTGTCCGCCCGTCTCATGTGGCCCCATGGCGAATGCTTGGTGACCAAGCCCGAAACCCCAACACCAGCTACGGCTGGGGCCGTTCGTCATTCGTCATGCGGACCTCATGGATCATGGCCGCTTCCCCATGAGTCATTTGGCCCACAGATGGCGAGTGACGCCCTATTCGTTTGATGGAGCACCTGGCGGGGTGATCTTGGCCTCTGGCTCCTCGGCGGCCTGAGTCGCCCCCACCGAGCTCGCCTCGGACAGTTGAATTTTCACCACCCGCCCGCGGTTCTTGCGTTTCACTGACAACTTGACCTCGCCGCCGCCCGCAAGCTTCTGCTCGAAAGCCTTGACGTCGGTCACCGGCTCACCGTTAACCTCGGTGATGATCTCGTAGGGCACCAAGCCGGCCACGGCCGCCTTCTCGCCCGGCTCGATCTTGGCGACGATGATGCCGGGATCCTCCGGTTTCATCTGGAAATGGCGGCGGACCTCGTAAGTCAGGTCGCGCACGTTGAGCCCCATCTCCTCGTTCTTGTACCGGGTGGCGGAATCATAGTGACGCGGTCCTTCCACGACACTGAAGGACTTCCGGACAGCCTCTCCGTCGCGCCAGAACTCGGCTTCAAACGGCTTGCCGAAGCCAAGATCACTCAGGGCCCGGATAAACCGGTTGTCAACAGACGGCCAGGGCTTGGGTAGCTGCGACAGATACTCCGCCGGTATCTCATTCAACTGCTCCCAGGGGAAATCGTCGAAGCTGAACCCAGACTGATCATCGAGCTGTACTTCGAGCGGTTTGGGCTGGTCCGGCACATGAAGCCGCAGAAGGATATCCCCCACCGCCACTCCCGCCGAGGCCGCCGGTGAATCCGGGTAGACGTACGTTACCAAAGCCCCGCTCTCACCGTCGTTGGTCAGGTGGGCAATCTTCTGGGCACGGGCGAGCTGCTCCTCCATCGGCTGCAGCTCGACGCCCAGCCAGGCCAGCCGGTTCTCCTCCTCCTCGCTGAGAGGCACGTTGCTCGGATCACAGTGGGCGACCGGATCACGCACGCAATCGCCCAAATATACCGCCGCCGTCAAGCCCACATCTTGTGAACGCCAACGCTCCTCAACCGATACCTTCTCCCGACGGGCCAGCGGGAAAGCCACCAGCAGGCCCGCCTCGTCGAACAAGAACAGGCTCAAATCCACAAACGACAACTGTGGGTAGATTTGGCCCTTCCAGCCCACGTTATAGGAGCCCATCCGGCCATGGGCGTAATAGGCCTCGCAGTTCTCGCCCTTGATCTTCAGGTCCACGGCGGGCAACAACCGGCGCCGGTGGCTGCGGATATCCTCCGACGACAGCACAGCGGGGGCCGGCATCGGCTGCTCAAGCTCCGCCCAGAAGGCTTGGTAATCACGCAAGCTACCGACGAACCGGGCCGACATCTCCCGGCCGCCAAGCCAGTGAGCGGTAATCCGCTCCAAACGAGCGGTCACTTTGGGCTTGAGCCCCGCCAGCACCAAAATGCGCTTGTCGCCACAGAGGATGCCCGGAACATGCAGCTCCGTCACACTGTCGTCTTCGCCGCCGTAGCCAGAGTACCAGCGGCTTTGCTCGCTCGCGTCCGCTTTCGGGCTGCGGAAGTTGAGCGACACCCGCAGCAGGCATTGCTCGCTCGCGTCCTTCAGCACCGCCAGGCGGGCGGCATAGGCCTCCGCGGACAAGACTGCCCATTGCGCTGGCGATCCCTTCCATGTGCCGTCCAGCGGGAGCTCCTCGCTCATCCCCACAGCCACCGGCGCGCCGGACTTGTCAACGATGAGACACTGCGAAGGAGCGGGCATGAATCGGCGACCGGTGTCCGTCTCCGTCACGTTTTTGGATAGGCCTTGCACGTTGATCGCCCAGCACCCGTTTGACAACTGGTAGGTAACCGCGAGAAACGGAGGCTCGCACGATGGGTCGAACGCCAGCGGCTTTGCTTGCGGCAGAGGTTCGCTGAGCTTGAGGAACACCGCGCTTTGGTCTCTCGCGACCGCCTCGATCTCTGCCGCCACCACGCTATCGCCGAAGCGCACGGCGATCCCTTTGACGAAACGCGGATGGATCATCGCGTCCGTACTGACCACGCGGTCCGACGCGATCAAGAACCCGCTGGTTTCCATTGGCCGCTCTTCGCCGACATAGTCATCGCTGCCTCGCCAGTGAAGACCGCCGCAGTTCGGGCAACGCTCGTAGCTGCCCCCCAGAACCGGAGCCTGCCCCTTGTCATATTGTAGAGTGTACTCCACTCTGACCAGCGAAGGGGCGATTCGCTCGATGATCGCCGGATCGGGCGACTCCTGCCCGTACACGATCGCCGCGAGCCCCAGGATGACCACCACCGCTGTCAACCGCGATCCCGTTCCGCTGAACATGCCTGCCTCCTTTGCTGTTACTCGTTCTCGTAGTCCCTGCTGAAATCGAGCACAATCTGCTTCATGAGACCGCTGCGAAGCACCGTCAAGAGGACACGATGACTCTTGCTGATATTGTCCAACGCGGCGCGATGGGCGGCGGTGAGCTCCTCTCGCGTCTTGATCTCCTGGCCGTCGATCTTGAGCAGGATGTCGTTCTTGCGCAGACCGGCATTGGACGCATTACCCGGGTACTTGATCCCGTAGACGAACAGGCCTTCCTTCTGATAGAAGTACAGATCAGGATTGTCGAATTGGTTGATCGTCTTGGCGGTGAAACCCCATCGCGGGCAGTCCAGTTCCTTACCCTCGACGTCCCCCTTCTCCCGCGGCGTCAGTACGAGTTCCACATCGACCGCGTCGCGCAGCAACTTAATGCGAGCAGACTCATACTTCGGAAGCAGGCCAAGCAGCCGACGAATGTCGGGAAGATCCTCCTCAGTGATGGCGTTGATGGGCTTACCGTTGACGCTCAGGATGCGATCCCGGGGCTGAAGGCCCGCCTTGCGCGCGGGACTCTCGGGATCCGTCTCCGCCACGATCACCCCTTCGCGACCCTCGAAGTACATGTTGCGTTTGAAGTCCTTGAGCGGTTGGAGCTGCAGGCCCGTCCAGCTCCAGTTCATGCGGCCGAACTCCTCCAGTTGCTCGATCACGATCCGCACCGTGTTCGAGGGAATGGCAAAGCCGAGATCGCCGCCAATCAAGGCACCCAGACTGTTGATGCCCACCACCTCGCCTTCGCTGTTGACCAGCGGGCCGCCCGAGTTGCCCGGGCAAATCGAAGCGTCGGTTTGCAGCCACAGGCTGTACTCTCCGTTCTCAGGCAGGAAACGCTGCGTGCAGGAGATGATCCCGATGGAAACCGATCGGCTCAATCCCCACGGAGCGCCCATGGCCATCACGAAGTCGCCCTCTCGGAGCACCGAGGAATCGCCAAGCCTCGCGAACGGGAGCGCCGGCGCATCAGCCGGACGGTCCAGTTTGAGCAGCGCCAGATCCGTATCCTTGTCCGTCCCCACCACGGTCGCGGAGCAGGCCTCCCCATCCCGCAGGAGACACCGCACCTCCACCGCCTTGTCCACCACATGCCAGTTCGTCACCACTTGCCCGGTCGAGGCCACCAGAACGCCGCTCCCTGAAACCTCCTCGGAAGACTTCTTGCCCGATTCATGCGTCTGACGCACGCACTTGATGAAAACCACGGCCGGGAAGACCTCATCGGTGGCCCGCTTGATCGTCTCCCTGAAATCCGCGCCGTAGACAGAGCGGTCCGAGTTAGTGGTCGGCGCAGGCTGCGCCCCCAGCATCCCGGCCGCTACGAGCAGAACTGCCACAACGATCATTCTCTGAAATGCCATGTCTTGCGCTCCCTGGAAAACACAAACGCCACCCCTAGCCCCTGGAAGGGGCCGGATATGCGTGGTTCCCTCGACCGCCGGCGGCATCCTATATAACCGCCCGCCCTCTGTCAACGGTGATCCTTGGATTCCTGGGGTCGAAGGGTGCATCCGCCGTTCAGTGGCAAGTTGCCAAAGGCGAAGTATCGAGGGTGGCATGGGTCGGTACTCCGACCCGTGGCCAAATGCGGACAGCCACTGGTCTGGGTACAGACCAGTGCCACCCAGTG
>JAAYDF010000018.1 GCA_012729395.1 Phycisphaerae bacterium | reverse complement strand
TCCTTTCAAAGTGCAGTCACAACAACACTTATGGAGGATGCCCCTCGCTTTTTCAATTTACACAGGTTTCGATACTATCTCGCCGCTACCCTCTTCATCCTCAAAGAAGAAATCGAAAGTGGCGTAACGAATTGGACCGGCAGGATGCCCCGAGGCAATTTACACAGGACTTGACACTACCTCGGGGACACGGATCAGGGGGAATAAAAGGGGCTTGCGCCAAGCAACCTGAGAAAGGGGGATGTGAATGAGCTGAGTCACTGAAACCTTTCATTGAGACCCTGTGGACTGAGCCCACCCAGGAGAGCGTAGCCTGCACCTGGAAGCGAGTCTTGCGTGGTCTCGGGGTAACCCGAGCTGCGAAGCGTAGACAGCGAGCCTGGAAGCCATGCGATTGAGCTTCGAAAGTCCCTTGTGGAAGCCTTCAGCGTACCCTTACTGGGGGCCGTGTCGCCGCGGCGTGATGGCGAGTCGTCGGCGGTTCCGCCGGAGTCGCAGGAGCATGTGCAGACAGGTCATGGGGGTCTCTCAGGAACTTGGGAGGTCCTGACGTCTCCAAGGCAAGAAGAGGCGTGGGGTAGCCGGGCGCGAGCCGAAGATCCCCGGCCGGTCACCTGAGCATGCGAGGTGGACCGGAGCGAAGACAGGATGCACCCTTGGTACCGCCGAGCGAAGGAAACGAAGTGACGCGGGAAGGCCGGGCACAGAAAAAGGGTCAGAAGCCAATTGACAGCGGACCTTGGCCAGAGTAGCGTGGGGTCATGGCTCGAAGACCGCGGACATCGCTGGGCGGGTTGGCGTATCATGTGATGAATCGCGTGGCCGGTGGGCAGGATCTGTTCGAGGACGGTAACGATTATGCGGCCTTCGAACGGGTGCTGGCCGAGGCCCGGGAGCGGGAGGCGATGCGGCTGTGTGCTTATGCCCTGATGCCCAACCACTTCCACCTGGTGCTGTGGCCTCGGGCGGACGGGGATCTGTCGCGGTTCATGCAGTGGCTGACCATGACGCACACGCAGCGGTGGCACGCCCACCGTCACAGCATCGGGCGCGGCCACCTCTACCAGGGGCGATTCAAGAGCTTCCCCATTCAGCGCGACGAGCACTTCCTGAAGGTGTGCCGGTACGTGGAGCGGAACGCTCTGCGGGCGAAGCTGGTGAAGCAGGCGGAGGAGTGGCCTTGGTGCTCGCTGGCGTGCCGGGAGAGGAAGCTGCCCAAGGCGGAGGAACTGCTGGATGACTGGCCCGTGGATCGGCCGATGGGGTGGAAGCGGGCGGTGAATCGGCCGGAAAACGGGGAGGAACTGGAGCGTTTGCGGACCTGCCTCCGCCGAGGCCGGCCTTATGGAAATGAACCTTGGACACGTCGGACCGCCACGACACTCGGCCTGGAAAGCACGCTGCGACCCGTCGGGCGGCCGAAGAAGAATCAGGAGCCGAGCTAATGGCTTCTGACCCCTTTTTCCCCGCCGGGCTGGTCAGTATCGAGGACATCGTCGAGGAGATCATCGGGGACATTGCGGACGAGTACGAGCCGCCCGAGCCCGAGCCGATGCGGCGGATCGACCCGCATACGCTGGAGATCGACGCCCGGG
>JAAYDF010000180.1 GCA_012729395.1 Phycisphaerae bacterium | reverse complement strand
TACCACATATAACGAATCTTGTCAAGGACTATTTCAGAAATGTACGTGGCTACATTTGAAAGCCGAAACAGCCCTTAAGCCTTCCTGGTTCAAGCGGTTAACTCATTTCGACGGAGGTAAGTTGCGTGTTGGGTGCGCGGTCCGCACTGCTCGAAGAGCACTGGCGCACGGGGAAGGCGAGGAAGGATGAGACACAGCGTGAGACCCGATGAAACCATGCAGGCGTTGGTATTCGACGGGCCGGGCCGACTGGTGCTCCGGTCGATTCCGCGGCCCTTGCCGGGCGAAGGCGAGGTGCTGGTTCGCATCCACACGGCGGCGATTTGCGGGAGCGATCTGCGGATCGTGGCCGGGACCAAAACGCGCGATGTGCGGGTAGGGCATCCGATCGGGCACGAGGGGGCTGGTACGGTGGCGGCGGTCGGGGCGGGGGTCCGCGAGTATCAGCCCGGGGAGGCCGTGGCGGTCTGCGTGGTGGAGTCCTGCGGACGCTGTGCTTGTTGTCTGGCGGGTCGCGAGAATCTGTGCGATGGTCGGCGGACGCTTGGCTATCACACTGACGGCGCATTTGCCGAGTACATGCTCATCCCCTCGCACGCGGTGGCTCGCGGCAATCTGTTCAAGCTGCCGGCGAGCGTGGATCTGGCGTGGGCGCCGCTCATCGAGCCTCTGGCTTGTTGCATCAACGGGCAGGAGGAGATGGGCTTGAGTCCGGACTCGGATTCGGCGGACGCGTCCTGGCCTGAGTCGCTGGTGATCTTTGGTGCCGGGCCGATCGGGTTGATGCATCTGCTCTTGGCGCGGGCACGATGCGGGACGCGTCTTCGGCAGGTCGTGGTGGTGGAGCCGCGTGCTTCTCGCCGGGAGATCGCCTTGCGGCTCGGCGCGGAAGAAACCTGTGGCCCGGAGGAATTCAAGGCGACCGAACGGTTCGATGCCGCGATCGTGGCGGTCGGCGTGCCGGAGTTGGCATCGGTCGCGGTCAACGCGGTGCGACGGTGTGGTCGGGTGAGCCTGTTTGCCGGTTTCCCCGTCAAGAGCGTCGCGACGATAGATCCCAACGCCATTCATTACCGGCAGGTGCGCGTCTATGGTGCTTCGGAATCGCGACGAAGCGATTTCGCGGCGGCGTTGGCTTTGGCGGCGGGGGGGAAGCTGGATCTCGCGGCCCTGGTGACCCATCGGTTTCCCTTGGCCGAGCACGACGAGGCGTTTCGTCTGGCTGCGGATGGGTCGGCGCTCAAGGTGGTGCTCGACATTCGTCCTTGACCGGAGTATGCCCTCGCCGGTGCGTCAGAACGGGGCGGGGTCGTCGATAACGGGCTGAGCGGTGTACTGGTTGTTGGGAATGTACGCGGGCTCGCCGCCCACACTGAGGTTCTCGAAGCGGGTGAGTTCCTCGGTGAACTGCAGTTTCACGGTACGCGTCGGGCCGTTGCGCTGTTTGGCGACGATGATATCCGCTTGGCCTCGGACCTCTTCCGGCGGCTCCTCGCCTTTGATCTTGAAGTAGTAGTCCTCGCGGTGGAGGAGGATGACGACGTCGGCGTCCTGTTCGATGGCCCCGGATTCACGCAAGTCGCTGAGAATCGGCTTTTTGTCGGTTCGGCCTTCGGGGTTGCGGTTGAGTTGGGCCATGACCACCACGGGGATATTGAGATCGCGGGCCAGGGCTTTGAGGCCCCGGCTGATCTGGGCCACTTCCTGCTGGCGGCTCTCAATCTTGGCCGGGCCATGCATCAACTGCAGGTAGTCGATGAACACCGCTTTGATACCGTGCCGCTGGTGCAAGCGACGGGTCTTGGCTCGCAGTTCGAGAGCACTCATGCCCGGCGTGTCGTCCACGTACAGGGGCATGTCCGACAGCTCGGCGCACGCTTGCTGGAGTTCCTGGATGTCCTCTTCGCTGACCATGTTTCGCCGCACGCGGTGCGAATTGACTCGTGCCCGGGCGCACAGGAGACGCTGGGCGACCGATTGCTTGCTCATCTCCATCGAGAAGAAGGCCACGGGAATCCCGTCGTTGGCGGCGATGTGCTCGGCAATGGTTAGCCCGAACGCTGTCTTGCCCATGCTCGGACGGGCGGCAATCACGATCATTTCGCCAGGCTGCAGACCGCTGAGCAGGTCGTCGAGCTCGACGAACCCGGTGGCCACGCCGCTGATGTAATGTCCCTCGCGTGCCTCGATCTGGCTGAAGACCGCCTCGAGCTGCTCTCGAATCTGGGTTGCCTGCTCGCTGATTCGCTGGTCGGTGACGCGGAAGAGCATCTCTTCCGCCTCGTCCAGGATGGCCCGTGCGTCGTCCCGCGGCTCATAGGCTGAGTCGTTGATCCGGGCGGCCACGCCGATGAGATCGCGAAGCATGGCCTTGTCGCGGACGATGCGGGCGTAATACTCGGCGTGCAGGTGATTGGGGATGGATTCGGCTAACTGGGCGATGTAGTCGACGCCGCCGACCTGATCGAGGATACCCCGGCGGCGCAGCTCGTCGCGCACGACAACCAAGTCGACCGGCTCGCCACGTTCGTAAAGCTGGCAGAGCGTCTCGAAGATCTTGCGGTGGTCCGGCCGGTAGAACCGGTCCACGTCGTCGGGGTGGATGATCGGGGTGACGTCGCCGATCACCTCACGATCCAGCATCATGGCCCCCAAGAGGGCCATCTCCGCCTCGATGTCCTGAGGCGGAATGCGTTCCAGGGGGCTGGGTGATGCCGGGCTGTCAGAGATCGGTCTCGATGGCGTCGACTTCGTTTCCGCGGCCATATCGGTCACCCTCCCTGCCGCCGCGGCGATCCTGGGCGTCGAAATCATGGTGGGCCGTCGGCTCTTCCTCCTCGATCTCCCCGCTCCCGCTTTCGCGGACGATCCAGACCTTGACCTCGACGACGAGATCCTCGGCGAACATGACCGGGACGGTGATATTGTCGATTTGGCGGAGGGGCTCGCGCAACTGCACCTGCTTGGCTTCGACGTCGTGGCCTTCATCGCGAAGGGCTGCGGCGATCTCTCGCGGCCCGACGGAGCCATAGAGCCGGCCCTCGGGATTGCATGCCGACGCGATGGTCACCTCGATGTCGCGCATGCGTTCGGCCTGCTTCTCCAGGGCCGACCGGCGTAGCCGACGCTCTTCTTCCGCCCGCTTCTTGTCCTCCTCGATGGCCTTCATGTTGGCCGTCGTGGGGAGCACACCCAGATGGTACGGAATCAGGTAGTTGCGGGCGTACCCTTCCTTCACCTCGACCACATCGCCGGCCAAGCCGACATTCGGAATATCCCGTCGCAATAAGAGCTTCATCTCGTCACCTCGCGTGATGAGCACGCAATCTGATTTATATCACCTCGTGCCGGGCGTTGCACGCCTTTGGCCGCCCGATTCCATCATCCCGATCAGTTCGTCCCAATCTGAGCCGCGCCCGTCAGGAAGCGGTTCCTCACGGTCTCGGCGCCGCTTCACGTTCTCGCACGCCTTCTCAGAAAGGCGTGTCGCTGTCGTCGAGCGGCGGTCGGTCGTCGTCATACGCCGGGGGCACATCCGCGTCCGCAGTCCCCCGGTAAGCGCCTCTGGGCTCAGCGGCGGGGCGCTGTCCGCCACCCTGACCACCGCCCTGTCCACCGCCCAGGAACGTGAAGTTCTCAACAATCACGTCCAGTCGGTTGCGTTTCTGGCCCTCTTTGCTGGTCCATTGCTGGAACCGCAATCGTCCTTCGACCAGGATCGGATTGCCCTTACGCATGTACTGGTTGATCGTCTCGCCCGCACGGCCGTAGGAGGTCAAATCCACGTAGCAGACCTCGTCTCGGTTGTTCCCGTCCTTGTCGCGCCATCGGCGGTTCACGGCCAGGCCGAACTCGCACACAGGGGTGTTGCTCGGCGTGTACGACAACTGTGGGTCGCGGGTCAGGTTGCCAGCCAGGATCACACGGTTGTAGCTTGCCATGGCTTGTTCTCTCAAAGTTAGGCGAGGTCAATCGCGTCGTCGAGTTCGGCCGGCGGTTCCTCCGCCACTGTGCCCGCGCGTCCCTCCGCGTCATCTCTTCTGGCACCGCCGTGATGGGGACGCTCCGGGCGATCTCCCTGGCCGCGCCGATAGTGCTCACCGGCCATGCTCTCGGGGACGTTGCCATGGCAAGGCGAGGTGGTGGCTTCTCGCATCTGTTCTTCGGTCAAGTGGTCCGCTCGCAGGACCAGGCACCGCAGGCAGGATTCGGAGAGCTGGACGTCGCGTTCCATGCCCGAGATCCGATCCGGGGCCGCCTCGAAGTACGCCAGCACGTAGATGGCTCGTTTGCAGCCGTGAATCTCATACGCCAGCCGCCGCTCATCCCACTTGCCGCACACGATCAACTTGGCCTCCGCCCGTTGCATGAGGCGGTCCACCTCGGCCTGGATCTTGTCCCATTCGGGCGAAAAGGCCGGGTCAAACAGAAACATCGCTTCGTACTTGTTCAACGTAGAGCACCTCCGAAATAGCCGTCAGCGGGCTTCTTGTGACCCGCCTGCCTGCTCCTCAGAACGATTGTACCGGTTCATGGCCGTGTCTATCCCATCAGCCAGCCAGCATTCGACGGCGTCCGCCGCCCGCCGGATGGCCGGCTCCATGATTCGATCTTCCTCTTCCGTGAACGGGCTGAGCACATGGCCAACCATTCGTTCACCGCGGACCTGGTCAATACCGATCCGCACGCGGGCAAAATCCTCGTGACCCAGCCGCTCGATGATGTTCGACAGCCCGTTGTGCCCGCCGGCTGACCCCTTCGCTCGTACTCGGAGTCGCCCCGTCGGCAGGGCCATGTCGTCCACAATCACCAGCAGATCGCTCGGGGCGACTTTGTGAAAACTCGCCGCCTCACCCACCGACTGCCCGCTCAGGTTCATATATGTGCCGGGCTTGAGCAGCAGCACACGCTCGCCACGCATCACGCCCGTCCAGCCGATGCCGTGAAACATCCGCCGGCTCAGTTCCACCTGCCATCGCCGGGCTAGCTCGTCGATACAGCAGAACCCGACGTTGTGCCTCGTTCCCTTGTACTTCTGCCCCGGATTGCCGAGGCCCACGATGAGTCTCATCGCCACGCTCATCCTCGGGCGTCTTGGGCCCGCGAGGCAGCCTGAAGGCCTGCCCGGCAAGCCGGGTTCTCACCATTCGTCTACTTCTCCCCGGCTCCCTCTTCCTTGTGTTCGCGGGCGGTGATGATTTCCGGTTGGGCCGCTTCGCCTTCCGCGGTGGTCGCCGCAGCCTCAGTCTCCGCGGTTACCTTCGCTCGCACCGCACAAACGATCGCGTCGGGGCTGGTCATCGCCTTGATGCCGGACGGCAACTCCAGATCCCGCACATGGAGAATGTCGCCCAACTTGAGGTCGGCCACATTGACCCGGATGGTATCAGGGATCTGGCTGGCCAGGGTCTCCACCTCGATGTCCATCATGCTTTCGTCGAGCTGACCGCCCTCTTGGATGCCGACGGGCGTTCCCCGGAACTCCAGGGGCACCGACACCGTCACCCGCTCGTGCAGGTCGACCCGCACGAAATCGACGTGGATGGGCGTTTCCCCGAGGTGGTCGAACTGGACGTCCTTGATGAGCACCGAGTGAGCGGTGCCCCCGATGGTCAGCTCGATTACGTGGGAGCCGCCGCTGACAAGCCCCGCCACGGCATGGGCGTCCACCGCCAAGTGTGCCGTCTCCTGGCCGTGCCCGTAGATGACGCCGGGCAGCTTGCCTTCCCGGCGCAGCCGCTGGGCCGCCCGAGAGCCGCCGGTCTTCCTTGTTTCTCCTTGAAGCTTTGCCATCTCCATTGTGCAAGTACTCCGAAATCGCGTCTTGCCGTCGCGTTGCGACCGGCTATCGCTTGCCTGCCTTGAACATTTCGCTGATCGACTGGTCCATGTGAATCCGCCGGATGGCCTCACCCAGCAGCGGGGCTACCGAAAGCACCTTGATCTGCGGAAGCCTTTGTGCCGCGATCGGACGCAGTGGGATCGTATCCGTGGTGACGATCCAGTCGATGCCCGCTTTCTCGATTCGGCTGAGTGCCGGATCGGCCAGCACCGCGTGCGTTGCCGCCAGAAGGAACCGGCTCGCCCCGTGGTCGCGCAAGATACGTACCGCTTCCGTGGCGGTACCGCCCGTGGTGATCATGTCGTCGAACAGCATCACCGTCTTGCCCTCGACGTCGCCGATCACCCGCTCGGCCACGGCGCACTCACCGCTGATCCGCCGTTTGTCGATGACCGCCAGTTCGCCGCCCAGCCGTTGGGCATAGGCGGTCGCACGTTTGAGGTTGCCGACGTCCGGCGAGACCAGCACGCAGTCGCTGAGAGCCATGCTCTCGATGTGCTTGCTGATGACCGGAAGCGCCGCCAGATGATCCAGGGGCAGATCGAAGAAGCCCTGAATCTGTTCGGCATGCAGGTCCATCGCCAGCACACGGTCCGCCCCCGCCTGGCTGATGAGGTTGGCGACGAGCTTGGCGGTGATGGGCGTTCGGCCTTCGGCCTTGCGGTCCTGCCGGGCGTACCCGAAATAGGGGATCACTGGGGTGATACGCCGAGCGGACGCCCGATGGAGGCAATCGATGAAGATCAGTAACTCCATCAGGTTCTCATTGACCGGCGGGCAGGTCGACTGAATGACGAAACAGTCGCGCCCCCGGACGTCTTCGTCCAGCTTGATGAGCGTTTCGCCGTCGGGGAACCGGTCGATCTTCGCCCGCCCGACCGGCGTGCCCAGGAATCGCCCGATGGCCTCGGTCAACGCGGGGTTCGACGATCCGCCGAAGATCAGAAGGCCGTCGTCATGGTCGTTCATGAATGTGGGTTGGCACTTGCTCAGGTGGCACCCCCTTCGTTCTGTGGGCCGCCGTCTCGCACGACGGCGCCGTGCGCAATCTGCCGGCCGCTGGAAACCGCCAGCGGCGCCACCAGGATCGCTCCATTGCCAATGTAGACGTCGTCCCCGACCACCGCCTGTTGGATCTGCCGGCCGTCGAAGTTCGAGAAGATCGTCCCCGCCCCGACGTTCACCCGATGCCCGATATGGGCGTCCCCGATGTAGCTCAAGTGGCGGGCCCGTGTGCCCGGCCCCAGGGTCGAGTTCTTCAACTCGGTGAACACGCCCACCACCACGTCATCCTCCAGGACGGTCCCTTCCCGCAGATAGGCGAACGGTCCGATGCTGCATCGCTTTCCGATCCGTACCCGTCCGTGAATGTAACTGAACGGATAGATGACCGAATCCTGCCCGATCACCGCCCGGATGTCGATCCAGGTGTTCGGCGGGTCCACGATGGTGACGCCGTTCTGCATCAGGTTGCTCTGGATGCGATTTTGCATAATGCGGCCGGCGTCGGCCAACTGCATTCGGCTGTTGACCCCGACGGCCTCTTCCGCTTTGACCGCCGTGATCGCCACCACGCGGTGGCCCTGCTGGACCAGAATATGCAGCGCGTCGGTGATGTAATACTCGCCCTTGACGTTGTCCGGTTTGAGCTGATCCAGGGCCGAGAGCAGCAAACCCTTGTCAAAGCAGTAGTAGCTGGGGTTGATCTCTGTGATCCGCCGCTGTTCGTCGGTGCAGTCGGACTCCTCGACAATGCCCTGCAGGTTGCCGTACTCGTCCCGAACGATACGCCCATAGCCCGTCGGGTTGGCCAGGACGGCCGTGGCCAGCGTCACCGCGCAATTCTGCTTCTTGTGCGTGTCGACCAGCAGTTGCAGCGTCTCGCTCCGCAGCAACGGCATGTCCCCGGCGATCACAACCACGTTACCGTCGAAGTCCGCGAGGGCTTCACGGCAGACCATGGCCGCATGCCCGGTGCCTTTCTGCTCCGTCTGCTCGACCCAGATAATGTCTGGCTCGTTGGCGAAGGCCTGGATCACCTGCTCTTTTTGGTATCCGACGACCGCGATGATCCGTTGAACGCCCGCTGCCCTGCATGCGTCGACCACATAGGCCAGCATCGGCCGGCCGCACACTTCATGGAGCACCTTGGGCATGTCCGTGACCATGCGCGTAGAGCGACCGGCGGCCAGGATGATCGCGGCTGTAGGTCTGCTGGGCATCAACGCTCTCCGGGAGCCATTTCTGTGTGCGGAGGCTTCTCGCCGCACGGCCTATCCATCACATCCAGGCAGACACCGGGCTGCCATGGTTGTGCGGCGGTCGGACCTTCCCCTCGTGTGTGCTATGCGAGCGGGCCACACTACCCGGCCTGGACTCGAACCAGGAATGCCAGGACCAAAACCTGGTGTGTTACCAATTACACCACCGGGTACCGGATCGGTCCCGCGTTCGGGTCCGACACTTCGCCTGCTGTCTGGCGACGAATGACCGCAAAGATCGGTCGCAGCTTGGAGCCTGTCGCCCAACCCTGAGGGACCGGCTTCTTGCCGGCGAATCGGGATGGGCCCGTCGGCTCTCCTGTTGACCGCACCCGAGGTCTGAACTCCCCGCTGCGAAGCGGAAGCCCACTCTCCCACACGGAAGGTACCCCAAGGGGTGTGGTGTAAAACCGCCCAAGGCCGGTCACCCGCAGCCTTCGACGGGAAGGCACAGCATAGCTCTTCCCCCGGCCCCCGTCAACAGCCCGTTTCCGGCTTCACGAGCCGGTCCGCAGACGCAAACCCCGAGCCGGGGGTGCAAGTCCCCGGGTTAGCCGCAAGTCCCCGGGGCGAACGCCATTAGAAGAACGGCAGTCCGATAAAGAAGCTGAACCAGCGGGTGTCATCCTCGCTGTCCTTGGACACCGGCAGGGCGAAATCGAACTCCATGGGTACCGTGCCGAAGATATCGAGCGTGATGCGTACGCCGGCACCGACCGCGGCCCGCCAACTGGAGATGCCGAACTCCTCCTCGACGGTACCCATATCCGCGAAGAGCACGCCGCGTAGGGCTTTGCCGACCAGCGGGAAGGAGTACTCGCCCCCAGTGAGGAACATGAAGTCGCCGCCGATGCGGTTCTTGCGCAAGCCATCGCGCGGGCTGATGCCTCGGAAGTCGAAGCCGCGGAGCGAGCCGATGCCGCCGGCGTAGAACCGCTCGAAGACGGGCGCGTCGCCGAAGATCTGCCCCACGCGGGTGAATGCACTCACGATGCTCTTACGCTCCTCTTCGTCGATGGCCACCGTCCAGTGCTTCGTGTACCCGCCGGTGAATTTGCTGAAGAAGTAGTCGCCGCCCATGGCCCCGGCCTGCTCCCAGGATACGTTGAAGCGGTGGCCCTCGGACGGGAGGAACCGGCTGTCGGTTGTGTCGTGCAGCAGCGAGAGCTTGACGCTTGATAGGTAGCTACCGCCCTCGACGTCGCGGATGTCCTTGGCGGCGAATGCTTGGCGGTCATTGATATTGATGTACTCGGCTCGCAGGGCGATTTCGCCGACCCAGCCGGCCAGCCAGCCCTCCTCGAAGGTCCGATCGAAGCTGACGTTACCCCCGGCCCGTTGCTCGTTGTAGCCGTCGCGGCCGCGCTCGAAAAGATACAGGCTGGTGCCGAACCCGATGGGCATATCCAGCAGGTAGGGCTCGCGGAAGTCGATGCGGAAGCGGTTCAACTCGGTGCCTGGCTCGAGTTGGATGCGGAATGTTTGCCCGGCCCCGCGGAAGGACCGACCGCGGATAAACTCGTTGAAGTTCCGCGGCGTATCGAAGAGATCGAAGTTCGTATTCTCCAGCACGATGTTGCCGACGAGGCCGCTGTCGCTGCTGGCCCCGACTCCGGCGATGAACTGATTGGTTCGCGGGTTTTCCTGCACCGTCACGAGGGCATCGCGGACATTGGCTTCGCCGCTGGAGGGTTCGATGGCCTCGATGGTCGCCTCGGTGAAGAGCCCGGATTCCTTGAGCCGACGCTCCGCCTTGGCTGTCTTGGTGGTGTCGAACAGCTCCTCTGGGTGAAAGCGTAGCTCGCGACGCACGCACTTCTCCTGGGTGTGCGTGTTTCCGTTGACCTCGATCCAGCCGACGCGGAACTGCTCGCCCTCGCGGATGGTGAGGGTGAGCACCACCCGTTCCGGTTCTTCGGCAAAGACCCAGGTCGGCACGGCCTGGGCATAGATGTGGCCCTGCGCACCGTAGTCCGTCTCGATCGTCTTGACGTCCGCCTTCACGCGGCCGTCCATCAGGAAGTCGTCCACCTGCAAGGTCAGCTTCTCGCTGATTTGCTCGGTGGTAAAGACCTCATTTCCGCGGATGATGATCTCTCGGATGCGGTAGCGTACACCCTCGCTGACGCGGAAGATCAGTGCCAGCCGTTCGCGGGCGACATCCTCGAATTCGGTGACGTAGCTGACCCGTGCGTCGAGGAACCCTCGCTCGCGGTAATACTGTTGGACCTTGGCCGCGTCGCGTTCCGCCCGATCCGGGTCGAAGTCACCCGCCCGGAAGATCGGCAGAAACGGTTTGGTCTCCACCTGCGTTTCGAGCTCCCTGGCGCTGTAGGTAACGTTTCCCTCGAATCGTACCTTTCGCACCCGTACCCGCTGATTCTCGACGATGGTGTACACAACGCGCTGCTCGTCGCGCATCAGTTGTTCGTCGAACGTCACCTCCACATAGGCATAACCCTTCTCGCGATAGAGCCGTTCGATGGCCTCTCTCCCACGGCTGACATCGTAAAGATCGAGCGGGTCACCCGCCGCGAAGGCCAGAGCTTCCAGCAGATCCTTGGGCTTGAACTTCTTGTTGCCCACGAACTCGACGGCGGCCACGGAAGGCTTCTCGGTCAGACGCAGCGTGATTTGTACCTGCTCGTCGACCACCTGCGTTTCCGGGTGCACGTCGATGAATCGTCCGGTACGCAGCAGTCGGCCGACATCCCGTTGCAGCTGGTCTTGCGAATAGGGTTGGCCCTGTTGGGTCCGCATCTGGTTGCGTACGTAGGCTTCGTCGATGGCGACGAGGCCTTCGATCCGCACGACGCTGACGACTCTGCCGTCCAACGGCGAGGTGATAGCCGGGCCGGGTTCGGCGTCCGGTGCTTGCTGGGCTGGCAAGTGCGATGCCGCGGGGAGAGTCAACAGCACCATCCACCCCCACCGACGCAGGGTGTGTCCGCGACGCATCGCGCGCTGACCTGGGGCTTGCCGGACAGGGGCACGTTTCGTGAAGTTCCTGGGCATGAGCAGCGACTTCCTGGGGATATGGGAACCGGACCAATCAACCGCCGTCGGGTTGCGGGGCACGCCCGGACCGCGCCTGATGGGGCGTGCCGCCGACCTTGTTCGCCGGCAGTCGTCACATTCTCCACCCGCCGCCAATGCCGGTGGAGCCGCCGCGTATGATACGCCCTCCGCTGACGGTGTCAAAAACGTGTCGGGCTTGCGTTCGGCCGGGTTATCGAAACAATCGAGCTCACCAAAACGTGGCACCAGGGTCTTGCGCCGGTGGTGTCTGGGAAGGGGCAGGCACTTTTTCGGCTTGAAGCCTTTCCGGCGAGACGGCATCGCCATGCCGCCCAGTGACTGATCCGCGTGGAGAGCCCCCAGGCCGGCAAGGAAGAGCCCGTCCCCGGACCCCAGAGACGTACAGGATACATGGCAAACATGGGCGCAGGTTGCGTCTGTTTGCCGGGGAACATTCGGATGTGCGGCATCGCGGGCATCGTTGACTTTCGCGGGCGGCCCATTCCGGTAGCTTCGCTCGAACGGCTTCGCGACGCTCTTGGCCATCGTGGGCCGGACGACCAACGCATCTGGCGTCACGAGGCCCCCGGGTTCTCGGTCGGCTTGGCCCACACCCGGCTGGCGGTGTTGGATCCCACCCCGGCGGGCGCTCAGCCCATGCTCGATCCTTCCGGGCGATGGGTGTTGGTCTACAACGGCGAGCTGTACAACGCCGCCGGGCTTCGCGAGCAGCTTCCGCCGCCTTTTCGCACCACCTGCGATACGGAGGTTGTTCTCAAGGCGTGCATCGCCTGGGGACCGGCCGCCGTCGAACGATTCGACGCCATGTGGGCCCTGGCGGTGGTGGACTTGACCGGTCGCACCGGTCATCTCTCCCGCGACCCGCTGGGGATCAAGCCGCTTTACTACACCTGCCGGGATGATCGTCTCATCTTCGCCAGCGAGATGCGGGCTCTGGAGACGATCCCCGACCTCGATCTGACCCTCGACCCCGAAGGGCTGGAATGGTACCTCAACCTCGGCTTCATCCCGCATCCGTGGACGATCTACCGGGGTGTCTACAAGTTGCCGCCGGGGCATCGGCTGCTCTTTGACGCGGCCGGTCCTCGCGAGCCCGAGCGGTTCACCCATCTGCCTCCCGCACCGGACGTGCCCCCTGTCTATGAGGAGGCCTGCGGCGAGCTACGCCGGCTGATCGAAGCCGCCGTGGAGAGCCAGCGGGTCGCCGATGTGCCCCTGGGGGCGTTCCTGTCCGGCGGGTTGGATTCGGCGATCGTTGTGGCCTGCCTTGCCAGAGTGGGGCACCAGCCGGTCAAAACCTTCAGCATCGGCTACCCCGACCATCCCCGGTATGACGAGACCGCGTATGCCGAGCGGGTCGCCCGGCACCTGGGCACCGAGCATCACACCTGCCGACTCAGGTTCGCGGACATCCTGGCTACGGTCGAGCCCATGCTCAACCACCTGAGCGAGCCCTTTGCCGACAGCTCGCTGCTACCTGCCGCCGTGGTCAGTGGTCACGCGCGCGGACAGGTTACCGTCGCTCTCAGCGGCGACGGGGGGGATGAGCTTTTTGCTGGCTACTGGCGGTACCGCGGCCATGAGTACATCGAGCGTTACCGACGATTGCCCGGCTGGCTTCGCCGGGGGGCGATCGAGCCTCTGCTGCGGCTTGCGCCGGTGGCGAGGTCTACGCCATGGCTGGATCGCCTTCGGCAGGCCCGCAAACTACTCCGTGGCGACCGGACCGATTTCATGGAACGGCACATCGCCTGGGCGAGGATCCTGGACGACTCGCCGGCGGGGCAGTTGCTTGTCCGCTCGTCGGGGCTGAGCATCGAACGAATGGCGGACCGCTACCGCGCTGCCGCCGGCGCGTGGCGGGAAGGGGGAGGCGTGGCCGACGGCCTCGACGCCGTTTTGCTCGCCGATCTGGCGATCGGTCTGCCGGCCGACATGCTGCACAAGGTCGATCTAGCCAGTATGTTCCATTCGCTGGAAGTGCGGGTGCCGTTGCTGTCGCGTGAGGTCGTGTCGTTCGCGGCCGGCCTGCCGATCGATTACCGTTTGCGCGGGGCGACGACGAAGCGCATTCTCCGTGATGCGTTTCGGGATCTGCTGCCCGAGGCGATCATTCGGCGGGGTAAGATGGGTTTCGAGGTGCCTGTGGGCGAGTTTCTTCGACAGGAGTTGCGGGAGATGTACCGCGACGTGGTCACGCCCGCCGCCTTGGCCGATCTGGGGCTCATCTCGACCGTGGCGGAGGATCTGTTCACGCGGCACAGTGCTCGTCGCCAGGATCACACTGAGTTGCTGTGGTCTCTTCTGGTTCTTTGCTGGTGGCGCCGTCGCCGGATGTGAGGGAAAACCGCCGCCGGTCGCTGTGGCTCGGCAGTCTTCGACGCTGAGCTCAGACGGAGCGAGCTCGCCGAAGTCGGGGGGCGACCGCTACGATGGGGCGTGAATCGCTCTAGCCTTCCCCCTTCTCCTGCGTATCGCGGCGGCGGATGATCTCTGCGTCGGCGACGAAGCCGGCTTTGAGTCGCAGGGTTTCGACCTTGCCGGAGACCTCGTGGGCCATACGGCTATTGGGGAACTCCTGGCGAATCCTCAGCCCGACCTCCAACGCGTCGCGCCACCGAGCCTCGGTGACCGCCAAGCCGAACTGTACGCCCAGGTTGAGCAACCGGGCTTTGAAGACGTGCCGAGCGGAGTCCTGAAGGGCCTGGGCCTCTTCTTTGGTCAGGTACTCATCCAGCTCGGTCAGGATGGCAATGCCGTGGTCGACCTCCTCCCGCTCGACGGCCTGCTTCCACTGGGTGAGCAGTTCCTGCTTGCGGGCCTCACGTCGTTCGTTCAGCGTGGTGGGCAGGTTGGTGACTCGTTCGTGCCGCGGGAAGAGCTTCATCAGCCGTTCGGATTCCCGGGCGGCCCGTTCCCACTGATACTCGGCCATGAGCCGTTCGATGTGTACGATCGCCTCGTTGATTTTCTCCTCGATGGTCATCTCGCGGACTTGGGCGATCTCCTCGCGCAGCTTCTGGGCCTCTTGCCGGTAGCCGAACCGCCGCTCCATCTCGTCGATCAGGTACTGCACGGCCTCCATCTCGCCGCTGTACATTTCCTCGCGGATGGCCTGCCGCAGGGCATCTCGTTCAAGGTCGCGGTGGGCCAGTGACTTGGCCGAGTCGGAGATCTGGCTGTTATGCGAGATCATCTTGATCAGCGGCTCGATCCGATCGACGGAGTCCAGCAGGTGCAGCGAGTTGCGGTACAGGCGGTGGATATTGGCTTCGGCCTGCCCGGCCGTCTCCATGAGCACGAAGACGAAAAGCGATTGGCACGCCAGCAGCAAACCAGCCACCAGAAGCAACGCTCCCGTTGTCCGTGTCCCCGCCTCGAACAGCAGATAAGCGCCTGCAGCCAGAAGAATGAGCCCAACCGCCGTCCCCGCAATCGTCAGGGCCAGCGACAGTTGCCGAATTGGTCGTTGAGGCGGGGGTGTTTCTACCACGGCTTGTGCACTCCTTGCATCTTGCCCCTCGATGGTCGCGCGTCCGGCACGCGCTGCATGGCTCAGACGGTGTTCGTCCACTCCCCGGACGCTATACACGCACCGCCGCCTTGTGACGACGGAGACGCCTGACGGCACTCTACGACCCGGCTCGGATCAAGTCAACGCGGCATCGGTGTCAGAACGCCGGTAGCCCAGGTGCTCGGATCGACGTGCCAATTGAGTTCATCGCCGACCGTCAGGTACTGCTGGCCTAGATCGCGGTCCTCGACCATGACGTAGAGGCCGATGCGGGAATGCTCGATCGGGTCGAACCCGGACAACGCCGTTTGTGGAATATGGGCTTCGAGGGTGTAGACGTCGGCCGGCAACCGTTCCTTCGAGCTGATCGGTGATGGACGTCGCTCGTCGGCTGATGCCAGTCGCTCGGCGTCGGCAGGTAGCGGCCGCCCCCCGCGGCGGCCGGCGCGTTCAACGCCGGCATCGAGGGCGGAAGCGGCTTGGCGGGTCGCGGCGATGGCGATGAGGCCGTCGCGAACGGGTGGGGCGTGTTCTGTCGCCCGGTTGATGCGGGCGGCCCCGGCGACCGGCTGTTTCCGGTCGCGCCCGCCGCCGGTCGGCAGGAAGTAAAACTGCTGGCAATAGCGCGAGGCCCGCTTGAGGTCGCGCGTGTCCCGCATGTCGGTCATGAGCCGCAGGTTGTCACCCTTCCAGAACGCCGTCGGATCGCACTGGAACGGGCTGCGCCGCCCCTCGATTCGGCAGGCGAGGAACAGCCCGCTCTCATGCCACGCCAGCCAGACGCGGGCGAACGACTCCCTCCCGTCCAGCCGGCCGAAGTCCGGCAGAAGGTACTCGTCCGGCCAATCGCTCAAGTCGCCATCGATCACCGGCGGCCGGCGATATCGGATCGGCACCTCAAAACGAAACAGCAACCTGTTAGGCACCAACTCGCTCATACGCTGTCCTTGATCGGTGTCCACCGGTGGTTGACCGTCCCTTCGGATGCTGAGCCCAAAGAAACGGACCGCCGATTCATTTCTTCTCCAGGCCCGCGACGGAATCGCGGATCAGGCGGCTGAACTGTTCCGCGTCGCACTGGTCCATGCGTTGCAGCCAGAAGCGCACCTGGTCTTCCTCGGGGCGGATCGGACGGATCTCCACGTCCAGCCCCAGCCGCTCGACCATGGCCGGCGTGAACTGCCCGCGGGTCACACGGAACTCGATACGCATGGCGTGTGCGTGATTGGTGACCAGTCGGCCCCAGACACCCTCGATCCGCGGATGCTCGAGCACGACCATGACTTTGCGGTTCCAGTCTTCGCGGGCCTCGGGGGCGAGTTTCTTGATCCGGCCGAGCAGTTCAACGACCAAGCTGCCCGACCAGTGTTTCGCCTGGGACCGCGGGATCATCTGTTGGCCCAAGTGCCACGGCTTGCCGTTGATCTTCCACGGTTGGTGGGTGGCGACGTCCTCGGCCATGCGGCGGACGAGGCGGTGATACGCTTTGACCGCCTGGCGGATGAACTGTCGGCACTCGGGCGTGGCGATTTCCTTCTTGCTGTGGATCAGGATGCGAATGTCGTCGGTGTGTGCGCCCGAGTGACGGACCGTCACCCGCGGCTCGCGTCCGTAGATTGGCAGTTCGTCGCACTCGTCCAGCGGCCGCAGCGGAATCAGCCGGCGAACCTCCGCGGCACTGAACGCCCGCATCGGCACACGGAAGTTCAGGTCCAGCAGCCAGGGATGCGCCGTCCGAGCATGGAAGAACCACGGCGTCGCGCTGCCGGGCATCTTGATCTCCACCCGACTGCGGTGGTTCCAGTTCGTGGGAGTGAAGCGATGCGGGGTGACGGCCTCAACCTGCTCAACGACCCAGTCAAGCGCGTCGCCGTCCCAGCGGGCCTTCTCGCCTCGATGCCCGACGCGGTCGCGGGTATGCCATCGCCGCCCGTCGACCTCCCAGGGCATACTGGCTTCGCCCAACTCGCGGGTCTCGAGAGTCGTATCCTCGGTGACCTCGGTCTTTGCGGGTGCGTACTTCTCGCGGCGCACGCGCGGCTCGCGATCCAGCACGGGAGCCAGGACCGTACCGGTGTGCGAGGACTGCTTGGCGGCTACGACCTCGGGCGTGCCCTCGGCGACAATATCGCCGCCGCCGTCGCCACCCTCCGGACCCAGGTCGATCACCCAGTCGGCCGTCTTGATCACGTCCAGGTTGTGCTCGATGCAGATGACCGTGTTGCCAAGGTCGCACAACCGGTGTAGCACGTCCAGCAGTTTGCGCAGATCGTCGAAGTGCAGGCCGGTGGTCGGCTCATCGAGAATGTAGAGCGTCTTGCCTGTGCTCGGTCGACCTAACTCCGCCGCGAGTTTGACCCGCTGGGCCTCGCCGCCCGAGAGCGTCGGCGCCGGCTGCCCCAGTTGCAGGTAACCCAGCCCAACGTCGACCAGAGTTTGCAGCATCCGCCGTACCCGCGGGATGTTCGCGAAGTGGTCGAAGGCTTCGCGGATGCGCATGTTGAGCACGTCGGCGATGCTGCGCTCCTTGTACTTCACTTCGAGCGTCTCGGCCTTGTATCGCGTGCCGCCGCAGGTCTCGCAGGTGATCCACACATCCGGCAGAAAGTGCATCTCGATGCAGCGCTGGCCGTTGCCTTCGCACGCCTCGCACCGCCCGCCCGCGCGATTGAAGCTGAAGCGGTTGGCGTTGTACCCACGGACTTTGGCCTCGGGCAGGCGGGCGAACAGCTCGCGGATCAGGTCAAACACCCCTGTGTAGGTGGCCGGGTTGCTGCTTGGCGAGTTGCCCAGCGGTGATTGGTCCACGTTGATGACCTTGTCGATGAACTCGACGCCGCGGATCTCGTCGTGCCCGCCGGGCTCGACCATCGCCCGGTGGATGCGGCGGGCGAGAGCTTTGTAGAGTACTTCGTTGACCAAGGTGCTCTTGCCGCTGCCGGAGACGCCGGTGACCACGACAAAGCAGCCCAGCGGGAAGTCGACATCGAGGTTGCGGAGGTTGTTCTCGCGGGCCCCGAGGATCAGGAGCCGGTGACCGTTGCCGGGCCGGCGTTCAGCGGGGACGGGGATCACATCCTTGTCGGCGAGATACCGGCCGGTGAGTGATTGCCGGGACCGCTGCAACTGTGGTGGCGTGCCCTCGGCGACGATTTGGCCGCCGTCGGTGCCGGCCCCGGGGCCGAAGTCGAGCACATGGTCCGCCCGGCCGATGACCTCGCGGTCGTGCTCGACCATGAGCAGCGTGTTGCCCAGGTCGCGCAGGCGGGTGAGGGCATCGATGAGCCGTCCGGTGTCGCGCGGGTGCAGGCCGATCGTCGGCTCGTCCAGCACGTACAGCACGCCGGTTAGCCCGCTGCCGATTTGTGAGGCGAGCCGGATGCGCTGCGACTCACCGCCGGAGAGCGTCGGGGCTGAGCGGTTCAAGGTGACGTACTCGAGGCCGACGTCTACCAGGAAGCGCAGCCGGTTGCGGATCTCGACGAGCACCTCGCCGGCGACTTTGCGTTCCCGCGGGTCGAGGGGCAGGTCGTTGAAGAATGCCAAGGTCTTGTCCAGCGGCATTCGGCAGACCTCGACGATGGTTCGTTCGCCCAGCCGGACGGCTGCGGCCTCGGGCTTCAGCCGGCTGCCGCCGCACCGCTGGCAGGCGACCTCGGTGGTCAGGCTGCTGAGCCGCGAGCGATACTGCCAGCTCGACTTCGTCGCCTCGTCGATGGCTGGGTAAAAACCCTTCCACTGGAAGCGGACGCCGTCGGTTCTTTCAAACCAGTGCGACCCCGTACCGTAAAGGATGCCGCGTTGCCCCTCGGCGGGCAGCTCGCACCAGGGCACGTCGAGGCCGATGCCGAGGAAGTCCGCCAACGGAGCTACCATCGCCAGCAGGGCGGGGTTGTCAGTCAGCTCTTCCCAGCCCGCAATCGCGCCGCCGCGGATGGACAACCGCGGGTGGGGCACGATCAGGTTGGTGCTCGCGCCTTGCTGTGTGCCCAGGCCCTCGCACGTTGTGCACCAGCCGATTCGTGTGTTGAACGAGAAGTGGTGCGGGGTCAGTTCCTCGTAGCTCGTGCCACAACTCGTGCAGGAGCGTCGCTGCGAGAAACGAACTTCCTTGCCGCCGTCCGCCGGGGCCAGCGTCATCCATCCGTTGCCCATGGACAGGCACATCTCGACGCTGTCAGTGATGCGGCCGCGATCGCGTGGGCGGACGACGACGCGGTCCACGACCAGTTCCACCTTGTGCCGACTGCGGCGATCGACGACCGGCGGGCTGGTCAACTCGTGGACTTGGCCGTCCACGCGGACGCGGGCGAATCCGTTGGCCCGCTCGCGGGCGAACAGGGCGGCGTAGTCCTCATTGCCGCTGGGCTCGATGGGGGCCAGTAGGAGGGCCCGCGTGCCCTCAGGCAGGGCGAGTACGCGCTCCACGATCTCGTCGCTGGTCTGCGTGCCGATGGGTACGTCGCAGCGCGGGCAGTAGGGCGTGCCGATGCGCGACCAGAGCACGCGCATGTAGTCATAGATCTCGGTGACCGTGCCGACGGTCGAGCGGGGCGAGCGACTGGTCGTCTTCTGTTCGATGCTGATGGCCGGCGAGAGACCCTCGATGCGCTCGATGCGTGGCTTGGCGATCTGCCCCAGGAATTGGCGGGCGTAGGCGCTGAGCGATTCGACGTACCGCCGTTGCCCCTCGGCGTAGACCGTGTCCAGGGCGAAGCTGCTCTTGCCGCTGCCGGAGACACCGCTGCAGACGGTCATCTTGCCACGCGGGAAGCGGACGGTGATGTCCTTGAGGTTGTGCTGATTGGCCCCGACGACGAGGACATCGGTGAACTCGCCGTTGGCTGCGGGACTTGTCAAAGAGCCGCGGGCTTTAGCCCGCGCGGTTCCGCGATCTGAAGTTTGCTCCGTCCCCTGGACCGCGCGGGCTAAAGCCCGCGGCTCGTTGGGAGGCAGCGCCACCTCCAGCACCGGGCGCAAAGCCTGCCCCGTATACGACGCTTCACACGCCGCCACATCCTCGGGTGTGCCCGCGACCACGACGTAGCCGCCCGCCTCGCCGCCCTCCGGGCCCAAGTCGATGACCCAGTCCGCGGTCTTGATCACGTCCAGGTTGTGTTCGATCACCACCACGGTGTTGCCCGCGTCGACGAAGCCGTGCAGTACCTCGAGAAGCTTGCGGATATCCTCGAAGTGCAGTCCGGTCGTCGGTTCATCCAGCAGATACAGCGTGCGGCCCGTGCTCCGTTTGACCAGCTCGCGGGCCAGTTTGACCCGCTGGGCCTCGCCGCCCGAGAGCGTTGTGGCCGACTGGCCGAGCTTGATGTAGTCGAGCCCCACCGAGTGCAGCGTGCCCAGCATGGCCGCGATGCGCGGGATGTTGGCGAAGTGTTCCAACGCCTGCTGCACGTCCATGTCCAGCACCTCGGCGATGCTCTTGCCGCGGTAGAGAACTTGCAGTGTCTCCCGGCTGAACCGTCGCCCGCCGCATACCGGGCAGGTGACCCACACGTCAGCGAGGAACTCGAGGTCCATGCGGTTGGCCCCGTTGCCTTCGCAGGCCTCGCAGCGCCCGCCGCCCGACGAGCCTGCGGGTACGTTGAAGCTGAAACGCCCGGGCTTGTACCCCCGCACCTTGGCGTCCGGCAAACGGGCGTACAAGGCCCGGATCTCGTCGAACAGCTTGATGTAGGTGGCCGGGTTGCTTCGCGGTGTCCGTCCGATCGGCTTCTGGTCGATGTCGATGACCTTGTCGAGGTGGCCCAAGCCGTCGATGCCGTCATGCTCGCCGGGGGCTACATTCTCCGCCCCGTTCAGGTCGCGGGCCAGGCTTTCGTAAAGAATGTCCACCACCAGCGAGCTTTTCCCGCTGCCCGAGACCCCGGTGACGCAGATGAAGCGGCCCAGCGGAAAGTGTACGTCGATGTTCTTGAGATTGTGGTGCCTTGCCCCGCGCACGGAGACCCAACGCAACATGGTGTCGTGCTCGATGGGTCCCGGGATGGCGTTCTTGCGTTTACTCACCGTGTGGTTGCGTTTGTTCCGAGTTCATGTTGTCGAGGTTTCGTGTTCATGTTGCTAAGGTTTCGTGTTCATGTTGTCGAGGTTATCTACCCTGTTTAGCCCCGTCGCTTGCGACGGGGCGCGGCGTCGCAAGCGACGCCGCTAAACAGTTCTTTCCAAACAGCTTCTTCCAAACAGCGTCTTCCAAACGGTTTCTTCCAAACGGTACGTCATGCGTTGAATCCGCGTACGAACGACCACCGCTGCGGTCGGTCGGGCCCCGGATTGCGGTTGACGTAATCGATGACCCGGTCCATCTGCTCCACGTTGTCGATGTAACGCACCCAGTAGCCTTCCGTCCAGATGGGGACCCGCTCCCGCCGCACGTCGGTTGCTCGGATCCCGCGCACCTCGCGAATCTTCTGCGATGCTCGCGCCTTGAGCCGACTGACCATCCGCTCGTACGATTCGGCATGCCGACCGACAACCACATGGACGTGGTTGGGCATGATCGCACATGCATGCACCTCCAGCCGCACGGCCTCGACGACCTCCGCAAATGCGCCGCCAACCATCCTGATCTCCGAATCCTTGAGGCAAACCACATCCCATTTCAGTCGTGCTCTTGCCGTATCCAAGAACCGCCGCATTTCACCGGGCTCGACAGGGCGGGGATGCGTCACCTTCCGCCCGTCATCCAGCCTCCGCAATTCCAGCAATTCAGGTTTCCACACCTCATCGGACCAGGATCCGCGAGGATCGTTCGGGAACCAGTGCCCGTAGCAGGTCCACGCCAAGTGGAAACCGATGATCATGGTGCGTCTCCCTGTTCCGTTGCATCGCGTTCAATGTCGTTCCATTCATTTTTGTTGTGTTGAACTACTTCCTGCTTAGCCCCGTCGCTTGCGACGGGGTGTGGGGGAAGGGACTGTTCTGGCATCCACGGGTCGCCGTTCCCGGGGGATCTCGATTGCCCTGGTCCCCGCCAAGTACGCACCGGTGACGCTGTCCGGCGAGCGGGCGATCTCCTCGATCGTCCCTGCCGCCACCACCTCTCCGCCGCGTATCCCGGGTCCCGGCCCGAAATCTACAATCAGGTCCGCCGCCCGCATGGTCTCTTCGTCGTGCTCGACCACAATGACGGTATTGCCCATGTCCCGAAGCCGTTGCAGGCTCGCGAGCAGTTGCTGGTTATCCCGCGGGTGCAGACCGATCGACGGCTCATCGAGCACATACAGCACCCCGACCAGTCCGCTGCCAATCTGCCCCGCCAGCCGGATGCGCTGCGATTCGCCGCCCGACAACGTCGGCGCCGACCGGTCCAGCGTGAGGTAGTCGAGCCCGACATTGGACAGGAACTCCAGTCGGCCGCGAACCTCCTTGAGCACCTCCGCGGCAATCACTTGTTCCGTTTCGCTTAGCTTGAGGCAGGTCAAAGCCTCTCGGGCGGCTTTGATCGGCAGTGTGCACAGCGTCGGCAAATTCAGCTCGCCGACCTTCACCGCCCGAGCTTGCTCGTTGAGTCGTCCTCCTCCGCACACAGCGCATGGCCGCACGCGCATGTACTTCTCGTAGTGTGCCTGGATGAAGCCGGCCTTCGCCTGCCGATGCTTGCTCTTGAGTTCGGCGATGACCCCCTCGAACGTTCCGCCGTGCTTCCATCGCGAGCGGCGATACGCCCACTCGAAAGTGATATGGGCGTCTCCGGTGCCGTACAGGAGTGCGTCGCGAGCCCGTTGCGGCAAGTCCTTCCATGGCAGGCGGATATCGAAGCCCACATGCCGAGCCACGCCCTCGTAGATGTGCCGCCGCCATCGCCCCGGCGTGTGCCGCATGAGCTCGATGCACGGGTCAAAGAACGACAGCGACGGGTCCGGCACCAGCAGGTCGGGATCAAAGTCGTAGGTGGTCCCCATGCCGTCGCATGCCAGGCACATACCCGTCGGCGAGTTGAAGCTGAAGAGCTGCGGTGACGGCGGCTCAAACCCGATCCCGCATTCCGAGCAAGCGTATCGGCTTGACAGCACGAGATCGCGTGTCAGGCCTGCAACAGCCGCTTCCCCGGTGATTGCTTGCGGCGCGACCGCTTGCCGCTTTGCGGTCCGGGACTTCGCCATTTGCGGCTTGGCATCCCCCGTTTGTTCTTGCCCCTCGGCCGGAGCGACGATCACCGTGCCCTCGCCCAGGGCCAGCCCGTTCTCCACCGCCTCCGCCAGCCGCGATCGGATCGAGTCCCGCACCGTGATCCGATCCAGGACCACCTCAATCGTGTGTCGGTGATGGCGACCCAGCTTGGGGGCTTCGCTCAGGTGGGTCACGACCCCATCGATCCGGGCCCGCACATAGCCCCTTCGCCGAAGATCATCCAGCAGTTCGATATGTTCGCCTTTCTGCCCCCGGACGACCGGTGCCAGGATCAGCACGCCCAGCTCCGGCGGCAGGGCGAGGATCCTGCCGACGATCGCCTCGGGGGTCTGGGCACTGATCTGTCGGCCGCATTGCGGGCAGTGCTGCCGGCCCGCGCGGGCGTAGAGCACGCGCAGGAAGTCGTAGATCCCCGTGACCGTGCCGACCGTGCTCCGCGGGTTCCATCCCGTCGCTTTCTGCTGAATGGCCACCGCCGGGCTCAGCCCGCTGATCTGGTCGACGTCGGGCTTGGCCAGGGTACCCAGAAACTGCCGGGCGTAGGCGCTGAGCGACTCGATGTAGCGGCGTTGCCCCTCGGCGTAAAGCGTATCGAACGCCAGGCTGCTCTTGCCGCTGCCCGAGACCCCGGTGAAGCAGATCAGCCGGTTGCCGGGCAGGTCCAGTGATATGTTGCGGAGGTTGTGCTCGCGGGCTCCACGAATCGCTAGAAGCTGAGGGGACATGCGGGCGACCTCCTTGCCTGCGGCCATGCACGCCCAGGCGAAAGCAGCCCCGCATTGTACCCGGACGTGCCCCTCAACCCAACCAACTTTTCGCCTTCTGCATTGTCTACAATGATAGCGGTGCAAGGGTTTTGCCCCGGCGGTGTCAGTTTTGGACTCAGGTGTCCGCCGAGGCGTGGTGCACCCCCGCTTTGGACGACGTACGACCCGAGTTGCATGGAAACCGCTTGGCCGTACGGGTATGCTCGCCGAGAAAGGATGGGACCGACATGTCTACCAAGTACAGGCGTTTCGCCATGGCCTTGCTGATGATCATCTCAACCGCTTTTCTGCCGGCGGCTGACGTGGAATGTGAGGATGGCGAATTCGAGTGGAACTGGCCTAGCTACAGTGATGACGACTGCTATGATTGCGGCGGGTATTGGTACGACGACGAATGGTACTACGATAGCTGGGATGGGTACGGCTGGTGGTGGTGGTAGGCGCTCAACCCGGAATCACCCGCCTATCTGGAACATCTGACGCCGTTCCACGGACAGCCCTTCCGCCAGCCGGTGCCCCGAGGGTTTGGCGGCGATCGCTTGGCGGAGGAGATCGTCCACCGTCACGGCATGCCCATTCCGCAAGGCCGGCCGCACGTCAATCTCGTCATCGCTGAGCAGGCACAAGTGGAATCGACCGTCGGCGGTCAGCCGCATCCGGTTGCAGGTGCCGCAGTAAGGCTCGCTGACCGGGCTGATGAAAGCCACCTCGCCGCGGCCGCCCGGCAGACGGAAGCGCCGGGCCTCATCTGCTGGGTTAGGGCTACGCACCGCCTCCAGCGGGCCAAGCGCGTTCTCGATGCGTTCCCGCGTGGCGGCGGTAGGCACATACCGGCTCAAGGCCAGCTGGGCACACTGCCCGCCGCCCAGCGGCATCAACTCAATGAACCGCACCTGCCAGTCATGCTCCATCGTCAGACGTGCCAGATCGACCACGTCCGCGTCGTTGTAGCCCAACGTGACCACGCAGTTGATCTTCAGCGGTGTCAGCCCGGCCGCCACCGCCGCTTCCAGCCCGGCCAGAATCTGATCCACCGATCCGAAACGCATGAGCCGTTTCAATCTGTCTGGATTGAGTGTGTCCAGATGGATATTGACTCGCCGCAGCCCCGCCGCCCGTAACGGTTGGGCCAGGTCGGGCAAGAGAATACCATTCGTGGTCATGGCCAGGTCGCGCACACCGTCGATCGCCGCCAGTCGCCCGACGATGTCAACGAGATCCGTCCGCAACGTCGGCTCGCCGCCCGTCAGCCGGAACTTGTGAAAGCCCAAGCGGACAGCGGCCTGAGCCACGCGTTCGATTTCCTTCGCGGTCAGTAACTCTTCGGGTGGAGCGAACCGCAGTGCTTGCACGGGCATGCAGTACAAGCAACGCAGATTGCAGTGGTCTGTCAGGGAGATTCGCAGGGAACCAGTCTTTCTGTCAAAGCCGTCCGGCGGCACCATGATCTCTCCCGCGAGATCGGCCGCTCATCACGCATTCCATCTTAGCTGGCGACTTGGGGGGGCGTCCACTGACGGAGGACTTGGCCGCCCGGGCAGTCCCGTATTCTTTACCGGTCACTGCCACTGCGAATGGTTGCATCCGGCACAGATATCGCTGTAAGGTGATGGCGCGTTGACATGGCGGACGTCGATCTGAGTCGGAGTTCTTGCGTTGATGAGAGCGGCTGGAACGCGGAATCGTCAGGATGTGCGGACGCGGGAGAATGGAGGAGTCACATGGTGGATGGAAAACCTTTCATCAAGACGATGCGGACGCTGGCGTTGGTCGGCGTGTCGGCCGCAATAGGTGTTGTCATGGCGAATGAGCAGGGAGCGGAATCCAAACCGGCGTCGAAGCCGCTCGACAAGTGGGCACAGCATTACTACGACCGAGTGGCTCAGTTCAAACGAGAGAACGCGGCCGCCCGGAACATTGTGATGGTCGGCTCGTCGCACATCGAGGGCTTCGACACAGCGAAGCTGTTGCCCGGCCGACGGATCGTTAACCGCGGCATCTCCTCCGACCGCATCGGCATCGACGAGCGGGGCATCCTGCATCGGTTGGACAGCTCGGTGTTCGATTGCAGCCCCGGCATCGTCATCATCGAGAACGGGGTCAACGACCTGGGCGAGCTATGGCGCAACGGCACGCCCTCGATTGATGCGATCGACGCATGCTACCGCGAGGTCGTCAAGCGCATTCGCACCCGGCTGCCCGATGTGCCGCTGCTGATCGTCGGGCTGTTTCCGACGCGGGACCGATACGCGGGGCTGAAGGACTCGATCGTCGAGTTCAACGGTCGGTTGGCCAAGATCGCCGCCGATCACGGTTGCCCGTTCATGGATGTGTACGAGCCCTTTGCCGACGGCGAAGGCCTGCTACGCAAGGAGTACGCCCGTGATGGATTGCATCTGACCCCGGCCGGCTACAAGCTCTGGGCCGAGCTGATCGAGCAGGCGTTGGTCAGACTGGATGCGTCGCCGGATCATCCCGCGCCTGTGGACTCGCCTGCCCCGTGAAGCGCCGTAGCGATAGACGCCATCAGAGCCGCGCCCGTAAGGAAGCGGTTTCGCGTGGCCGAGACACCGTTCCCTTGCGGGCGCGGCTCTGAAAGGCGCGGTTCTGTTCTTGATTCGTGAACCCTCGTATAGGAGTGTCAAGGATGCGCAATCGTGCTTGTGTTCGTGGAACTCTGGTCTTGTCGTTCTGTGTTGTATCGGCGGGGCTTGCTCTCCCAGCGGTGGGTGATCCAGGCGGTTCGTCACCCGCGGCGGTGCGTTCGGAACACCTTGTGACCCTGGACCCGAGCCGGGCGGAAAAACGCGACGGCTCTGAGCTGTTGTGGTACGACGCGAAGGAGCTGGTTGTCGAGGGCCGGGGCTGGCAGGATACGGAGTCGTTCTATCATCGGCTGCCGGCCCGTGCGAAGGATAAGGTCCCGCCGGCGGTGTGGGATCTAGGCCGGCGGTCGGCGGGTTTGGTGGTGCGCTTCCTGACCGACTCGACACGCATCGCGGCTGTCTGGGACGGCGGCGGGGCGATGAACCATATGGCCGCCACAGGCAACAGCGGGTTGGATCTCTACGCCCGGCGGGACGGTCGGTGGGTATTCATCGGAGTAGGGCGGCCAAAGACCGAGCAGACCCTGGACGAACTGGCTCATAATCTGCCCGCTAAGACCACCGAGTACTTGCTTTACCTGCCGTTGTATAACGGGGTCACGGATCTGAAGATCGGCATCGACCCGGCCGCGAGCATCACTCGGCCGGCCGCACGCCCTCGGGGTAAGGATCGGCCCATCGTGTTCTACGGCACGTCGATTACCCAGGGCGGGTGCGCGTCGCGGGCGGGTATGTGTCACCCGGCCATTCTCGGCCGATGGCTGGACCGTGAGGTCATCAACTTGGGCTTCTCCGGCTCCGGGAAGATGGAGCCGGCGATGGCCGAGTTCATCGGCGAACTCGATGCTTCGCTGTTCGTGCTCGAATGCTTGCCGAATATGACGCTCGACATGGTCCGCGAAAGGGTAAAGCCGTTCGTTCACCACCTGCGAGAGGCTCATCGCGATACCCCGATCCTCTTGGTCGAGAGTCCACTCAACATCGGGGCGAATGCGGGTAACACCGCCCTGCGCAAGGTGTACGATGACCTCAAGCAGGAGAGTGTTGCTCACCTGTATTACCTGCCTGGCGACGACCAACTGGCCGGCGACGAGAACGGCACCGTCGATGGCGTCCACCCGACGGATCTGGGCTTCTATCGCATGGCGGTCACCTATCGGCCCGTGCTGGAGAAGATTCTTGCGCCGGTGGCGCCCTGACCCGGCCGTTAGTGAAGCATGTGGCGATGTTGCTTCTCGGCTCTGCCGGCGGGCCGAAGCGTGCGAACCGCCGATCCGGCTCCGCCTTGCTGCGCCGCGACGAGTGAACGCCGATGAACGCCGATGGAATGGAAAGGTGATGAAGGATCTGTGGGTTGAGCCTCTTTCTGCCGTGTGAGTTGATTGGCTGATGCTGGAAGGCTGGACTGACAACGTGGGAGCGATCATGAACGACTGGGCGAAGTTCTTCAATGGGTTCGCGGACCAGTACGACGGCGAGGTTTTCACGCGCAATACCGAGGCCGAGCTGGGGTTTGTGCGGGAGCATCTGGGCGTCAGTGACGGCGGGCGAGTGCTCGATCTCGGGTGTGGTACGGGGCGGCACAGCGTGGGGTTGGCCAGGCTGGGCTACCGGGTGACCGGTGTGGACGTGTCGGCCGGCATGCTGGAGGTCGCCCGGCAGCGGGCGACGCAGGCTGGCGCGACCGTGGAATGGGTCTGTGCAAACGCGACCGAGTTCGTACGCGAGGCTCAGTTCGACGGGGCCATTTGCCTGTGCGAAGGTTCGATGGGTCTGCTGGCCGGGGATGACGATCCGCTCGAGCACGACATGGCCATCCTGCGGAATATCCGCGCGTCACTGGTCGGCGGTGGCCGGCTGATTCTCAACGTGCTCAACGCTTGCCGGATGATCCGCTCGCACAATGACGACGATGTCGCGGCCGGCAGGTTCAGCGTGCTGGATCTCACCGAGACCAGCGACGTCATCGGCTTGATGGGGGAGGAGGGCAAGTCGCTCCGTCTTCGCGAGCGAGGCTACACGCCGCCCGAGATCCGCAGAATGTTCATCTGGGCCGGCTTCACCGTTGACGGCGTCTACGGCGGCACGGCCGGCGAGTGGGGCCTGCGCCGGCCGCGACTCGACGAGATGGAACTGATGATCTTCGGCCGCAAGCCGTCGGCTTCCTGAGCCCATCGGCCGTGAGCGGTCAGTGTCACGCAGCCAACCCGTTACCAGCACGGTCCGCCCCGGCGTCGCGACTTCGACTTCGGGGGCGCAACAGGGTTGCGAGTCAGCAAGGCTTTCGGCTTTCCGCTTCACGGTGAGCTTGTAGCGACGCCGCCACGCCGGCGGCCTCGGGCCGGCCCCGCGGCCCACCCCGGCCTCCCCCCCAGGCGACGAGATTCTCAAGATTATGCTTGGCTGCTCGGAGCTGTTGCTTTACAATAGTCAGCATCAGCAGGAGGAGGTTTGCCGGCCCTTGCGGACCGGTGAGTCGCGTCATCATTTCGCCCCTCCGGTGTCTGGATAAGAAGAGTCCCTGTGGTTGCTGCTCATCGCAGTCAAGAAGGGGATGCGTTCATGCAAAGATGTCATACGCTAAGGTCTGTGGCGGCAATTCTCGTTTGCCTGTCCGCTGGTTCGCTTGTGGCTGAGACCGTCCAGGTCCAATTCCCGGGTCCGCTGCGTATGGAGATCGTCGAACGCGAGGTGCCGCCCGGTGAGTCACCGCTGGAGGTCGCCGTCCAGGCCGTGATTGCCGGCCCCACGCCTGAGGAACAAGCCGCTGGGCTGACTACGGATATCCCATCGGGAGTCGATCTCGTCGGACTTGCGATCGTGGGCGACTCTGCCGAGATCGATCTTTCGGATGAAATCCTCAGCGGTCTTGACGAGTCTTCCCTTCGGAGTGTCTTCCTGCAATTCTCGGCCACGATCGGCGGCTTCCCCGAGATCCGCAGCATCAGACTCACCTGTCGCGGCCAACTACTTGCGGACTACCTGCCGCCGACCAAAGTCGATTTCGACGTAAATCCTCCCCCGCTGGATCCGCGGGCTATCCCCGGCGGCATCGGGCCGGATGCGGTTCAGGGCCTCGATGGTCTGAACATCACCATCGGCCCGTCGCATGGTCGCTATTGGAATGGTTCCGCCTGGTACTGGCAACGCAGCGACCCCTGCGGGCTTGGCGAAGCCGTTCTGGAAGATACCAACAGCGTGCGATTGATGCAGTTCCTGTATCAGTACCTGACCCAGGATGGAGCCTCCGTGCATGTCCCGCGCGAGTTGAACGAGTCCAACTGCTGCCACTCGGGCACGGGCCTGCATTGGTGGAAGATGGCCGCCCGATACTGGCTTCAGGCGAATGGCTTGCCTTCCAGTGTCTGGGACAGCTCGACCACCGATCTCAACGACGACATTCGTGCCCGTCCGCTCTTTGCCGACTATCGCGGCTCACACATTTACATCTCGCACCACACCAACGGTGCCGCGGGCACCGGCACCGAAACCTACCGCGATACCGCCATGGAGTACCCGGCTCACGAGGCCAACAGCCTGAATCTGGCCAACAATGTGCACAACAACATCATCAGTGCCGTCCGCGACATGTACGACAGCGGCTGGACAAGTCGTGGGGTCAAAGATGCCGCCGGTGGGTTCGGCGAGATCCGCATTCCTAACCGGCCGGCCATCCTCATCGAGCTCGCCTTCCACGATCGCTGCGACAAGGATGCCCAGTACCTGATCGACAACTTCTTTCGCTCCGTCACCCAGTGGGGCATCTACAAGGGAGTCTGCGATTACTTCGGACGCTCCCCAACCTGGGACAAGTACTCCTGCGAGCTGGTCAGCAACACCATCCCCAGCTCCATGGAAATCAACAAAACCTACAGCGTGAACATCGTCTATCGCAATCGCGGCGTGCTGTGGAGCAACGGTCGCGACTTCCGGCTCGGGGCCGTCGGCGACAGCGATCCCTTTGCCGCCGGACGGCATAACATCTCCGGCGAAGTCCGACCCGGCAGTACGTACACTTTCAGCTTCACCATGACCGCCCCGGCCACACCCGGCACCTACACCACCGATTGGCGCATGGTCCGCGACGGCGTTGCTTGGTTCGGCCCCACGCTGACCAAACAGGTCACTGTCACCGGCGTGCCGACCATCACTGCCCACCCCGCCAACCGCAACGTCTGCGCGGGCGAGAACACGACCTTCAGCGTGACCGCCACCGGGTCCGGTACCCTCTCCTACCGCTGGCAGCGGAACAACACCGACCTCAGCGACGGCGGCAAGTTTTCCGGCACGGGCACGGCCAAGCTGACCGTGTCGAACGTCGACGCCACCGTCACCGGCGACTATCGCTGCCGCGTCACCAACTCCGCCGGCTCGGTCAACTCCAACAGCGCTTCACTGACCCTCAAGACGGCGACGGCCTTCACCACCCACCCGGCCAACCAATCCAAGTGTGCCGGCGAGTCGGCAGCTTTCACCGTGGCCGCTTCCGGCGACGGCACCGTCTCGTACCAGTGGCAAAAAGATGGCAACAACCTGAGCAACGGCGGGCATTACTCCGGCGCGACGACCGCCACCCTGACCGTCGCCAACATCGAGCCCAACGACGTGGCCAGTTATCGCTGTATCGCGACCGCCGGTTGCGGCAGCGCCACCTCCAACAACGCGACCCTGTCGCTCAAGACTGCCACCAGCATCACCAGCCATCCGGAGGCTCGGTCCCGCTGTCCGGGCCAATCCGCAACGTTCAGCGTCACGGCCGCCGGCGACGGAACGCTCAGCTACCAATGGCAGAAAAACACAAGCAACCTCGGCAACGGCGGACACTATTCCGGCGTGACCACCGCCACACTGACCGTCTCGGACATTGACGCCGCCGACGAGGCCGCTTACCGCTGCGTGGTGACTGCCGGTTGCGGCAGTGCGGTCTCGAACGCGGCAGACCTGACGCTCAAGGCGGCTACTGTGGTGACACAGCATCCCGAGCCCCAGGAGATCTGCGAAGGCGGTGTGGCCGGCTTCGCCGTGGCCGCTGTCGGAGAAGGCGAGGTCAGCTATCAGTGGCAGAAAGATAGCGCGGACCTGGCGGACGGCGGTTCCATCGCCGGTGCGCAGACCGCGACCCTGGCTATCGATCCCGTCCAGGAGGGCGACGGCGGCGTCTATCGCTGCGTGGTGACCGCCGGCTGCGGATCGGCAACCTCGCAAGGGGCGACACTGACCTTCCAGCAGGAGGCAGGCATTGCCGCTGGTCCCACGAGCCTGGAATTGTGCCCCGGCGCTGAGGCGACCTTTGCCGTGACCCCCTCGGGCAGCGGGCCGTTCCATTTCATATGGCTCAAGAGTAACGCCCCAATCGACGGCGCCCCGGACGCCGCAACCTACGTGATCGCTGCGGTGAGCCCGGAAGATGAGGGCGATTACCGCGTCGAGGTGACCGGGCCTTGCGGTCCGCCGGTGCTGTCAGACGCGGCCTCACTGGTGGTCCTCGAGGATACGAGCATCGAGGCTGACCCGACGCCACTGGCCCTATGTCCAGGCGAGCCGGCCCTGTTCACCGCACAGGCCGCGGGTACCGGACCGTTCCACTACACATGGCTCAAGAATAGCGAGCCGATCTCCGGTGCCCCGGATGAGCCGGCCCTGAGCATTCCCGCCGTGAACCAGTCGCACAGCGGCGACTACAGCGTTCGCGTACAAGGAGCCTGCGGCGGGCCGGTCACCTCCGCCGTGGCCAACCTCGCGGTCAATCAAGCTCCCGTGATCGTGCAGGGGCAGATCGCCTCCCTGGTCGTCGATACCGGCAGCACCTGCCCCAGCCAGGCGAACGAAGTCCAGTTGTCCGCGACCGACCACGAGGGCGATCCGCTCACCTGGCGGGTCAAGGCGGGCAGTGAACCCACCAAGGGCATTGTATCCTTCGTCGATGGCGCCGGCGGTAACAGTGTGCGCATCTGCTACCAGCCGACCGTGGCTATGGGCTGGGAGACATTCGCCATCGAGGTGGTGGATGCCTGCGGCCAGACGGCCGTCGCCACGATCGACGTGGCCATCTTCGACCTGAGTACCGTGCTCTCGTGGCAATCGGTGCAGCAGCGGGGGGCCGCCGGCGAGTGGGTCATCAGCCTGGACCCCAATAAGACCGACGCGGACACAGGCTCGGCCGGCCCAGTGGTCGAGCCGGCGGTGTACGGGCTGCGGCTCATCCGCATCGAGTTCGAGGAGCCGGTGATGCCCGACGACGGGCAATTGGGGGGCAACGACGTTGTGATCACCGGCTCCGACGGCACGCTACCGCCGACAAGCTATGTGCCGACTTCGGTCGCTCTGGTCAACGGCAACCGCGTACTCGAGGTCCGCTTCGACCCCGCGGCGGGCGAACGCTTTTCCCCACTGCCCGACGGCCGCCGATATACGATCGACGTGACCGGCAAGTTCGTCGGGCTGTGGACCGGGTTGCTGGTGGGCGGCGATGCCAATTGCCAAGTGCGAGCCCTGGCCGGCGACGTGAGCGGTGACGGCGAGGTCAACCTGGCCGACCTCGGCCTGGTCGCCGCAAACCTCCACGAGGCGCTCGCGACCGCCAACGCCCTGTGCGATCTCAACCTCGACGGCCGAATCAACCTCATCGATTTGGCCATCGCTAAGAGTCGCCAAGACCAGACCGCCCCGTAGCGCCCGGTCACTATAGCGCTTGCCCCCATAGTCCAGATTACTCGCGATCGGAATCGAACCACGGATGGACACGGACGAGCACGGACGAGCACGGATGAGCACGGATGAGACAACAGCTCAACGCCAAACACAGTGCCGTGGGATCAGGATCCGATGTGATCTCAACTCATAGTCTTATCAGTGTTGATCTGCGTTCATCGCTGGTTCCGATGACTAACTCGGGATAGCGCCCGGTGGATGCTGTCAACGGCGGCCACACCAAGCCGGCGAGTCAATCATGCTCACGGCTTGCCGCTTCGCGGTGCGCCCGCGACGTCGTGTCATGGACTTGTCACCCCGACGTCATCGCTTGACGCGACTTCCCTCTGGGTTGCTTTGCGCTTTGGTGGTGGCTTCGGGAGGCGGGATGCGGTTCTTTCGTTCGTCCGCGCTCACCCACATTGACCTTGAGTTTGTCGGCCTCTTAACGTAATCTTAACGGTTGGAGGCAGGATTCATGGCATGTTTCTGGCGGGTGGCGGGACGCGCTGCGACATTCGTTTCACTCTGCCTGGCAACGCTGGCCTTCATTCCGCGGGTTGATGCCGAGACCCTCGTCTTCCAGCAAGGGGCCGACGGGTACGGCGGGACCGTGGATACCTTCCTCAAAGGGGCGGCTCCGGACACTTCACAGGGCTCCGCCGCGGTGATCGAATGGGACGGTGAAGATGGCGGCGGTATCAACTATGCCCTGCTGCGTTTCGAGGATCTCTTTGGCTCCGGGGCCGGACAGATCCCCAGCGGCTCGACGATCCACTCCGCGATCCTGACTTACGACATCGCGAACACCGGCCATCTGGGCGACGTTAACGAGGTCCTGGTGCCTTGGACCTCCGCAACGACATACAACAACTTCGGGGGCAGTCCCGGCGTGCAGCCGGATGATTACGGTGTTTTCGTCGGTGGTGCCCCCGGCAATGCTCTGGGCAGCGCAAGCCTTAACGTGACCGCCAGCCTCGTTCGCTGGTTGTCGAACCCGGCGTCCAATTGGGGCTGGATCTTCCGGCCGACCGGGACCGACGGCGTCGAGATCCGCAGCGGCGAGAACGCCGAACTCGCTCTGCGCCCCAAGCTGACCGTCACCTTCACCCCTCCGGTCATCGGCATTCGCCTCACACCCGATCACATCCAGACCGTGGTGGGCAAGGCGGATTGTCCGGTCACGGTGGCCATCGAGGCCGGCGCCAATGCCGATCGGGCCGTGCAAGTCACGCTGACCTCGGACAACCCAGCCGTCGCATCTCCCACGGGCGGTACGGGCGGCGAGCTGGCCGTCATTTTTCCCGCTGGTGGGGCCGAGCAACAGACGGCCAATGTGGCGATCGGCGCCGCGGGCTCGGCCAGCATCACGACGACCAATGATGCCGGCCTCGACGACGATTCGCTCGTGGTCGAGGTGGCGGTCGGTCATGTCACCTTCAGCCCGCCAAGCATGACAGGCCTGGAGGAACGCGACGTATGGATCCAGGTCGCCATCACGCCCGGCAGCAACGAGACCCGCCCGGTGGCCGTGACTCTCTACGCCACGCAACCCGATATCGCCGTCCCTGCGAATGCCGTGAATGGAGAGCTTGTGCTGCTGTTCGCACAAGGGGGACCGCCTGCCCAGCCAGTTCTGTTGCGTCTCGGGTCGCGCGGCCCGGCAGCGATTGTCTCGGCCAACGACGGCGGGCTCGATGACACCAACTTGTCGGTTCAGGTGATCGCCCGCGAGTGGATCACGGTCGTAGACCCTTACGCGGATGTTGACTGGACCACCTTCGGCCAGCACAAGTCCAACCTGCACACGCACACGACGCAAAGCGACGGCTCGCTCACGCCCGCAGAGGCGATCGACGAATACCACCAGCGGGGATACTCGATCCTCGCCCTGACCGACCACAACCGCGGCACTTGGCCATGGCAGAACTGGGAGCGCGATCCGAACGCCCTGGGCATGGTCGCCATCGCGGGCAACGAGGCCTCTGATCATCATCACATGAACAGTTTCTTCATCCAATACGAAACAACCTCCAACAACCTGGAGCGCACGCTGGGCGAGGTCGGAGCGGCCGGCGGCCTGGCCATGCTCAACCATCCCGGACGCTACAGCTACACCGTGCAGGACTACGTGGGCTGGTTCACTACGTACGAGCATCTCATCGGCCTCGAAGTCATCAACCAGGGCGGTCGATACAACGGCAACTGGTCGCCCGTCTGGCCTGGTAACGACATCTACCTCTGGGATCAGATCCTCTCGATCCTCATGCCCGACCGGCCCGTGTGGGGACTCGCCTGCGACGACATGCACACGCTCAGTCATCTGGGCCGCGATTGGAGCACCTTCCTGCTCGCCGACCTTACCGAAGCCCAGGTCCGCGACGCCATGCAACGCGGGCAGTTCTACTTCAGCTCGGTGGCCACCCATCCGACGGCGGCCCGCGATGTGACCCAGACCCCCGTGATCGACGGCATGGTCCGGGACGAGGCCGGCGGGACCATCACCCTATTCGCCTCCTCCGGCGGGCAGCCGCTGCCCGCTCCGGACTACCGCTGGATCTCCATGGGCATGCCGATCCACGTCGGCCCGACGCTGGATTACCTGAACACGCCCGGCGTCGGTACGTATGTCCGGGCGGAGCTCATCGGCCAGGGCGGCACCTCGTTCACCAACCCCTTCGGCATCGTCATCGAGGTGCCGACTCTGTGGCTGAGCCACGACCGCATCGAACGCTGTGTCCATTGGCGTGACAGCCTGGCCGCCGATAGCTTCACGGTAGCCAACACCGGGCCGGGTACGCTCAGCTACACCGTGACGGTAGATGCCCACTGGCTCTGGGTTGCTCCCGAAAGCGGCACCTGTGCCGGCGAGCCTGTTGCGGTGGGGCTGTCCTACGATGTGGCCGACCTGCCGATCGGGCTCCACGAGGCCGTCGTGACCGTCTCCTCACCGGAGGCCTTCAACGGCTCGCGAACCATCGCGGTGTCCGTCGATGTACGGTCTGTCCGTCCTGACCTCGACTGGGATGGCGACGTGGACCTCGACGATTTCGCCTTGCTGCAAGCCTGCCTGACCGGCGCTTATGTGCCCCAGAATGATCCAGTCTGTGCGAGGGCCAAGCTGGACGACGACCGTGACGTGGATATCTACGATCTCAGCCGCATGCGCCTGTGCTTTGCCGGGGCAGACATTCCCGCCGACCCCGCCTGCGACGACTGAGGTAGTCGCCGTGATTCACGGCAACCGGGCCGCACGAGCCCTTGTTCATGGTCGAGCCCAAGCTCGCGCTTGCCGTGTCACGTGGGACGTCGTCTCCACGAGCTGCGAACGCGAGCTGGCCTTGACTTGTGGGAGGCAAGCGACTGAGCACGCGCCCAGCCAAGCGGTTTTTTGTTCAGTGTGCCGAAACAGCATAGTTGATCGCCTGAAGGCCGTCGGTTCCGTTGGACGGCGAAATTCAGCCATGCCGCGTGGACTGGTCGCTGAGCCAAGAACGTTTTTGTTGCGCCGCGTCGAACAAAATGCTTGCGTCGCCCGTCCGATTGTCGTATACTGCCAAGTGTGCGAGCAGTCGTGGGGTTTGCCTTCGTGATGGGTCGCGGATGGCTAAGTTCCCGATCGACAACGTGATCGGGGCGATCGCCGACCTGCACAGCCGGAAGCATGCTTCCACAACGCAAAGGATGTTCCGGGGGGACGGAATTCCGCTGGTGGCGCGTACCGGGGGAGTGGGATCTGACGTGGTGCTTGTTTGGCGAGCCTGCCTGTCGCGATGCCTTGCAGGACATTGGCATCGCAGCCCTGCTTGTTCTTGACGTCGCGTGCCCGATCCCCGTTTTCCCGCGAATCTCAAGCGAGCTTACCGAGCGTGGCACAACGCCATGGCGGTGTGGATTGGCTTGGTTTGTTGCGGAAAGTGGGGTGGCGGGCTGACCGCTCGATGGCGATTTGTCTTCCATGCTTTTGTCGGGTTGGGTGCCGGCGGTCTTGGGGAAGCGTAAACCCGGGACACCGGGTTGTTGCGAGTGAGGTGTCAATTTGTTCCTGGATTGGCTCAGAATCGTGTGTGTCGTGTTCGTATCCTTGTCCATGGCGGCTGTTCCTGTCTTCGGGCAGGGGTTGGCTCAGTTGGTCAGCGTCCAGAAAATATGGGATTCTGCCCCGTACAACTCGTTTACCGATCTCGTCGCGTACAAAGGAGCGTGGTACTGCTGTTTCCGCGAGAGCACAACGCACGGTGTGGCCCTGCCTGGAACGATCCGGATCCTGCGATCCACCAACGGGAGTACTTGGGCATCCGTTGCGGTTCTCACCTCGGCCGCGGAGGACCTGCGTGATCCTCATATGGTGATCACGCCCGATAACCGACTCATGCTGTATGCCGCCGCAGTCACCCCAGTGGCGGTCGACGGTGTGACTCACCGCAACTTCGTCTGGTTCTCGCAGAATGGCACGAACTGGACACAGCGCACTGAGATCGGCGAGCCGAACGTCTGGCTTTGGCGGATCACGTGGCACAACAGCACAGCGTACGGCATTGGGTACCAATGGAACCCCACGGTTCTGGTTCGCCTTTACACGAGCACCGATGGTACGAACTTCTCAACCCTCGTATCCGACATGCAGGCATCGGGGATCATCAATGAGACCTCACGGATCATCTTCCTTGAGGACGGTACGGCCAAGGTGCTCCTGCGCGACTCGCTATGGGGAACCGCCCAGCCGCCGTACACAGACTGGACGTGGACGCCAATGGGTACCAACATGGGCGGTCCGGATATGATTCGCTTGCCGGACGGGCGATTCGTTGCGGTCACCCGTCTCTATGACGGGATCGTGCGGACCAGTGTGACTTGGGTTGATCCGGTCACGGGCGCCCTCACCGAGTGCCTCACTCTGCCGTCCGGCGGCGACACCAGCTATGCGGGACTGGTCTGGTACAACGACCTTCTCTGGATCAGTTACTACTCGTCACACGAAGGCAAGCCGTCGATCTACCTGGCGAAGGTGGCCTTTCCAGATTCGACGCCTGTCAGCGTGACTGACACCTTCACACGTGCCGACAACGACGCCCTCGCATCGACGGAACAGCCGCGGGTGGCTTGGGTGGAGCGCCAGACGGTCGGGGCAGCCGCCAACGTCGCGAGCATCACCGGTGGGCAAATGCTGCTCTTCGGCGTCAGCACCACCCCGGCCGGCAGTGGAGCGGGTGTCGCTGCTCTGGATGTCGACCTGCCTGACCTGGCGATCTCCGCGGATCTGCGTTTCGCGATCAACAACCCGGCCCAGGCGCTCGGCAACAACACTGGAGGTTTCTTGCTGCGTCGGCCCAGGTCCGACGGCAATATCGGTGACAGCAGCTCCGGCGGTCAAATCAGCGTCCAGATCCATCCCAGCGGCGGCATCTACATCGGACAGATGCCTGCCGGCGGCGGTGCGATCAGCACCCTCTTCGCCGACAACCCTTTCGTGTCGGGCCAGCAGGAGTTCTCGCAGTTGAATTCCTTCTTCGGCCCCGGCAGCCTGCCCACCGCGCTGAACGGCCTCGCGTTTGATACGGATGGCGACGGCGTGCTCGAGCTGGCGGAACCATTCCGTGTGACCGCCGTGCTTCTCGGTGAGTCCCTTCAGGTGCTCATCAATGGCGTCCAGGTCGCTTCCGCAACGGTGGCGGGGACCGCCAGCACGCCATCGAGTTTCGTCGCGTTGCTGAAGAACCGCTGGACCGGCAACGCGGCGGGTGTTCCCTCGTCAGTCTACTTCGACAACCTGGACATTGCCCGGATCGGCATCAACGATGACTGCGCTTCGGCTCTGCCGATCACGGATGGCACGATCAGAGGGTCAACACTGGGTGCAACCGGCGATGGGACCGCTTCCTGCGGGGATTCCAACAACAGCCCCGACGTCTGGTATCGATACGTCGCGCCGGTGACCGGGGATCTCATGATCGATACTTGCGGGAGCCGCTTCGACACCGTCGTTTCCGTGCTCGACGGGTGTGGTGGGCAGGAACTGATCTGCAACGATGACTGCGACGGCACGTTGTGCGGCGGTCCGGATTCCTGTCTCATCGTGCCCGTGACCCAAGCACAATCGTATCTTGTTCGCGTGAGCGGAGCCCAGCAGGCAAGCGGCGATTTCACACTGCGGGTTCAGACCCAAGAGACGAGAACGGCAACCCATCGCGGCGGTGCGGACCCGCTCACCGAAGCCGGAGCTTGGACCTTGGATACCAACACCTCAACAGGAGAACGCACCCTCGTAACGGGTGTCTCGGGCAGGCCTCATTGGCAGGTCAGCGTCAACGCCGGCCGACGAGCCAACTACCAGCACACGTTGAGTCCGTCCCAATGGTCTGATCCTGCCGGCTGGACGTTGACTGCCCGGGTACGTGCCATCTCCGCCCTCGACATGTTCCAGAGCTGCCTCGAAGTCAACGACGACCGGGACTTGTGGCTGCTGAGTCTGGTGACGTCGGGCGGTACTTTATCGCCCGGCTTGTGGACGACAAACGCGTCGCCCCAGGTGCACCAGCAATTGGCCGCCTTCGATCCTTCCGCCGAGTATCACACCATTCAGATGGTGTATGACCCCGCGGCGGATGATGGCAACGGAGCGGTGTCATTTTACCTTGATGGCGACGTGGTCGGCACGCAGACGCGAGCTGAGTCGCTGAGTCGCTCTTTCAAGAGAGTGGTTTGGGGAGACAACAACTCGGGTGGGCTTGCCTCGGACGCACGCTACGCTTTCGTCCAATTTGAAACCGGTCAGAGACCGTTGGGGCCATGCGGCAACCCGTTCGCGGATACGGATGGCGATGGCGACGTCGACCAAAGCGATTTCGGCAGATTTCAGGCGTGCTACGGCGACATCGTTACGGAGGTCGAGGATTGTGCTTGCCTTGATATCGACAGCAACGGCGAGGTTGACGGCGGCGATTTCGATTACTTCATGGATTGCGTGAGCGGCGCGGAGGTATCAGCTGGCGTGACCTGCGACGATTAGAGCGATTCACGCCCCATCGTAGCGGTCGCCCCCCGTGGCGACCGGCGTATTCCTTGCGAGTTCGCGGGCCACCAGGGGCGGCGGCCGCTACGCCATTGCGTGAAATGCTCTAGGGTATCTTGCGAGCCGGGAGTAGCCGCCAGGCCCAGCGACCTGCGGGAACCGCCGCCGCTCCTATCCACCCGCCGATCGTAGCGGTCGCCCCCCGACTTCGGCGAGCTCGCTTCGTCTGTCTTCGACGCTGAGCTCAGACGAAGCGAGCTCAGCGTCGAAGACAGCCGAGCCGTGGCGACCTGCACATGGCTTGCACGTGCCTGTGTGCCTGTTCCCCTTCTGCCTCTGTGCCTCTTTCTCCACGCCATCCCGCCTCCTGGCGACCGACGCATGCTACAGCCACAGCACGCGAACCTGCCGCGTTGTCGCATCCGCTATCTACGGGTGGTTTGGCAGACGGCGCCGGTCGTTCGCCGATTCCATGACGCATCGCGGTTCGGCTCGTGCGCGGTTCTGTTGCAGACCCACTATAATTGGGAACTCCTTGATTGGCACAGCAACGGGCGCAGTTGAACGAATCAGCATAGTCATTCCGTCCCGACACAGAGGCTCTCAACCGGTTGGACGGCGCGGCCACGCGGACAGCAGCTTCCGAACACGGCCGCTACACGTCGCAGATCTTGAATGCCTGTTCCATGGCGCGAACCGGATCCCCCTTCGGCAGAAACTCCTGGGCGACGAAGCCCTGGTATCCGGTCTCGGCGATAGCGCGCATGATGGCCGGGTAGTACAGCTCCTGCGTTTCATCAATATCATTGCGACCGGGGTTGCCGGCAGTGTGATAGTGCAAGAAGTATTCGTGGTGTTCACCAATGGTGCGGATGATATCGCCATCCATGATCTGGGCGTGATAAATGTCGTAGAGAATGCCGACCCGCGGCGAGCCGACCTGCCGGACCACCGCGAGGCCGAAAGCAAGGTGATCAAACTGATAGTCCTTATGATCGACCTTGCTGTTGAGGTACTCCATGCAGATGTTAACCCTCTGTTTCTCGGCGTGGCCGGCAATCTGCTTGAGCCCCTCAATGCAGTTGCGAATACCTTCCTCGTCCGACATCCCCTTGCGTTCGCCGGACATGCAGCTCACGTTTGGTACGCCTGCTTGAGCCGCCAAATCGATAATCTGTTTCATCTGAGCAACCTGGACGGCGTGGTGCTCCTTACGATTGAAGCCATCGGCGTTCGAGCCGGGCCCCGGGGTTACCGCACAGCTCAGCCCGTACTTCTTTGCCGTCAGCCAATCCTGTGGGCCGATCAGATCGATTGCCTGATAACCGATGCGCTTGGCATGGCGGCAAAGATCTTCAAACGGCAGTCTGCCGTCAAAACACCACTTGGCAACGGATTGGCGAATTCGGCCTTTGCGATCCGGAGTCGGTGCTGATTCGGCTCGGATCCCGTTTGTCGCGCAGGCACTGGCCAGCCCGACTGCCGTACCGCTCAGCAGAGTCCGTCGCGAAATGCTGTATTTCGTTGGCATGATTGCTCATCTCCTTCTGACCGCGGTCCAAGCAGCTGCCCCCGAACGATCCAGTCGCTCGCGGTGCTCGCTGCGCTGTCTCGCACCAAGGCTCCCTTTAATCGGCCGAGAATGCGGTATGTACTTTACGCTTGGGTTGCTGCTGATTCAACCGACATTTTTCAGATGACTCTGCCCGGCTACACCGCCGGGCCGTGTTCGTCCATTGTACAGTGCCGCCCCGGATGCGCCTTCCGTGTTTTCGAGCCTCTTCTGATCTTACGGCCTACAACGGTCCCCTCCTTGCGTGCCAAAGTGGCTTTTCGGCCCCGTTTGTCGTGATGGGCGCATGGCATCCCCCTGTGGTATTGCGACGGGAGCCATTGTGAGCGGTTCGTCGAGTCATCCCGAGACCATCAACCCAACCGCAGCTACGCGCAATCGCCCGATGCGCTCCAGGATTGCTGCGAACAGCCTTCGCGGGACTGCCACCTCGGCCAGTTGGAACCTCACGTACTTCGAGTGACGCACCATTTTCGCTCCGATCTTGATCAACTTCTTCCGTGGGGTGGTCAGCATCCACTGCTTCACGCCGGGAGGTAACGCCAGCCGCCTTAGAAAGTTGCCCAGGTTGTACGCCAGGGCGAACAACTGGAGCCGCACCTGGTTGTCCACGAAGTCGTGGCACGAGAGCTTGGTCCACTTGACCGCGTTCTTGCCTTCCTTGACCCATTGCTCCGCTGTGCCGCGCAGGTTGTAGAACCACACCACACTGGCGGCCCCGCCGCCCATGTTGGTGACGATGAAGCCGACGCGGGGGAACAACTCGTTCTGGTGCCACTCGACCTTGGCCACGACACGGCGGGCCTGATCCCAACTGGCGGCTTGGTACATAAACTCGTGATAGCGCACCACCGGCTTCTTCGGTGGGCGGCCCACCGGACGGGTCAGCAGGTGCTGAATGTGGCGCTCCAACACCACGTTGGACTTCAGCCGGATGGCGTACAAGTAGCGTTCCGCTTCCAGAAACAAGTACAACTCCGGGATGGCGAACGCCGCATCGCCACGGAAGTACTTGCGGATGTCCAGATCGCGGTAGCGAGCGACCACCGGCTCCAGCACGGAACGCCAGTCGTCGGCACTGGCCACGTTTCCGTTTCGTAGCAACGCCCGCTCCAAGTCGCCCAGGTGGTTGAAGCAGAAGAGCGGGTGGTAGCATGTGCATTCAAAGTGTCCGTTATACGCCGAGCCTTCCTGTCGTCCGTAGGTTTCGCTCACCGAACTGTCGAGATCGAGGATCAGCTTATCCAAAGCGCGACGCTGGCGAACGCGGTCAATCCACTTCCCCGACAGGTTCATCAGCGCCTTGCGGTTCTTTCGTGCCGTCAGAATCTCCGTCTCGAAGCGACCCATCTGACTGGTAGATGCCGCCTCGCGATCTGCGGCCCGCCCCCCGACCACCTGACGCATGGCCGGGTCAACAGCCAGTCGTTCTGCGTCGTTCGTGTCCTCGTAACCTGCGAGGCGACTGTACACCGATTGCCGCAGCAAGCCTATCAACTCGTGCCGCGTGTTCTTCCCTTGTCGAGAATCGCGAAGCACTTCGTCTGCCATCTCCATCAGCGACAGGGCTTCATCGAGTTCGCGATATGCGGCCAATCCGGCATCAGAGGTGAGGGCAGCGCCGTGGAACTCCAGCGTGATCCGGCTGTCAGAATTCACCCGCAACGCCTCCCTGCGTGCATTACCCATTGGATTCTCCAGATTTCAGCGGAGTAAGGTTCGTGTTCGCCTGTATTCATTGGAAAACTCGTCACCTCAGTATACGCCGTGGTAAGTGTCATGGAGATCTGGGATAATGGATGCCATGAACGTGCTTGAGTTGCGAGACATTCTGTTCCAGCGCGGGGGGCGAACGATTCTCTCCAAAGTGGACTGGACGATCGAGCCCGGCCAACATTGGGCACTGTTGGGCGTCAACGGCTCGGGTAAGACGACGCTGTTGAAGATCGTCACCGGGTATGAATGGCCCACCGATGGGACCGTTCGGGTACTCGGTGAACTCTACGGCGAGTGTAACCTGCCGGCTCTGCGTAAGACGATCGGATGGGTCAGCTTTGCTCTGCTGTTACAGATGCCCGCGCGCGATACCGCCCTGGAAGTGGTGCTCTCCGGCCTGGATAGTTCGATGGGCCTGTATCGCGAGTTCACCCCAGACGAAGTTCTTCGGGCTCAACGGGCACTGGCGAGCGTCAATGCCGCCACGTTAGCCCACGACTGCTACCAGCACCTTTCCCAAGGCGAGCAGCAACGCGTGTTGATCGCGCGTGCTCTGGTGAACGAGCCGATGCTGCTCATTCTGGACGAACCGTGTTCCGGTTTGGATCCGGCCGCTCGCGATGCGTTTCTTCGCGATCTGCGACATTTGTGTCACCAGGAGCGCGCCCCCAATACCATTCTGGTCACCCACCACATCGAGGAGGTCGGCGACTGGATCGATCGCGTCATGGTTTTGCGGGAGGGACGGACGCTGGCCTGCGGTCTTAAGGCCGACGTCCTCAACTCCACTGTGCTAAGCGAGGCGTTTGGTCGACCGTGCCGGGTGTCGCAGGAGAATGGCACGTTCTACCTGCGGATGTAACGCAACCGATGTTGGTCAGGCCTTCCACCCGCGAATGCGAAGCCCGGCACTGCGTAATCAATCTGCCGCCGGACAAGTCCCGCAGGTGTGGCAGGCAGACATCGCGCTGCTTGAGCAGCAGGCGACGAGGAGCCGCGTCGGCGAGCAGGGCAGCGGACAGGGTGAAGCAGCGCCGACGAGCGGCAGAAGGTCGCCAAGAAAGCGAAGAGAGTGGGTGAGCCACCAGCCGTTATTCCGGTCTCATCACGCCCGGCTGCGAGTTCTTCTCCAGAACGCGATGGCGCCGATCAGCAGCATTCCGATGGTAGCCGGTTCGGGTACGCCGACGAACGGGTAGTCGTGAAATTCGCCGCCGTTGGTCTGGGTGGCATTCAGCAAGATCGCATTACCTTCAAAGGCTCCACCGCTGATGGTGGCTGACGCATAAGGCGCCAGGATGCTGCCCATGACTGCGATCGAGCTTGAGGTGATGCTGGCCGATTCGTAGAAGTTGTAGAGCACATGGCCTCGATCCACGCCATTGAGGGCGAGACCGCCTCTCATCGAGTTGCTGGTCCCCGGGATGTTGACAATCATGGTGGAGCCGGCCGGGGCGGTGATCTGGCGGTCGTACGCGTCAGCCCAGTCATCGGGATCGATGGTGATCACGTTGAGCGTCGGGTCGGTGCCGATGATGGTGAGCGTGGTCCATTGGTAGTTGGAGGTGCCGTTGTCCGGCAGGCTCGCCAACTGGCTGGATAGCGTCCGCATGCTGACGGCAATGGAGTCGAAATTGAGCGGAGTATCCTTGCGAATGGCATTCGGCGAGACGATGCTGGGAGCGCTAATCAACGTGTTGCCGTAGACGGCGTTCCCGTTGAACACCTGCCAGCCGCCGATGGCATTGAGGTTGTTACCAACAACCAGAGAATCGAGTGTGCCATAGGAATTGCTGAGGCGCGATCCTACGCTGTAGCCAGACATGGTGGTGTTGTGCCCGACAGCCAGCCGACCTTCGGTATCGCCGCCGGAGGCGCTCAGATCGTTCAGGATGAAAGCGTTGTAATCCCCCGCACCGCCGAACAGCGATGCCTGGGCCGCGGTCGCCAATACCAGCACAAAAACGATGGGCGCACAGCTGCGCCAGGTGCTCACACTTGTCATGTTCCCCTCCTCGGAAACGCTATGCCAAACGTACTTTTCCCGTCCAGATTGTGAAGTATAAGAACCTTGGCCTGCGTTGGCAAGGTGGTTTCGCTACTTGGGAGTATGTGTAATCGAAATAGTTGAAGGCAAGCATGTTATCGGAACTTGGCGATTGCGGACTGCGGTCGTCTGGGGGGGGCGTGATGAGCAGGGATTCACACAAGACCATGCCGTGCACAGAGCTTTGGACGGCGGGTACCGGCGGCGGGGGAGCGTCGGTATAATCCTGCCCCACCGCCTGAGGGGTGGTCCGCTCGCTGGCGGGTGGGCGACTCCCCGTTTGACGGTAGCATGGGAGGAACCGAATGTTCTGTCTGGTCTATCTGCTCGCGTGGTCGCTGGCTGCGGCATCCCCGGCGACCCGCCCCGCGGCCATCGAGATCAACGGGACGAAGCTCACCGTCCGCACCGCCACGGTGGAGGCGGACTTCGACGGCCCCATTCTTCGCGGGGTCCGGCCGGCAGGCAGCGACGTCGAGTTCGCCAGCCCGGCGGCGGCCGGCCCGGGCATCGACCTGCTGTACCTCGACGGTTCGCTGCTGAATGTCGACAAGCACGAGCGGGTCGCCGTTCGCAGGCTGTCCGAACTCGCGGCGCGCGTCGAAGTCTCGGGTGCGGACACGACGCGGACCCTCCTCGTTGTGACCGACCCTGATACCGGCGATATTCGAATCACCCCGGACGGCCTGTCCAACCGTCGGGCGCTGCGGGCGGTGCGCTGGACCGTGCCGCTTCACGCGGAGTGCATGGTCACGTTGCCGTGCGTGAACGGCCTGCAGTTCCGCGTGGATCAGCCCCATCCGCCTACGAACCGGTTTCGCTGGCCTTGTGACTGGAACGCGCAACTCACCGTCGCGACCCGGGGCGCGTTCTCGCTCATGGTGCACTGCGAGGACCGCGACTACCGTTACAAGGCTCTGCAGTTGACGCGGCACGGCGATCGCACCGAGGTGGGCTTCGAGAGCGAATCGCCCGGCCCGCTGTGGGACAACCGTACCGCCGGCGGCATCGAGTGGCGACTCAATGTCTACAAGGGCGACTGGCGCGTGCCCGCGGAGCGCTACAAACAGTGGATGGCCACCGCTTACGACCTGGCCGAGAAGCGCCGGCATCGCCCCGCATGGGTCACGGACATCTCGCTGGCCGTCTGCTGGGCGGGCACCAACCCGGACATGCTCGACGCCCTTGCCGCTGCGCACCCGCCGTCGCAGACGTTGATCCACCTGTCCGGCTGGCGCACCGACAAGTACGACGTGAACTACCCCGAGTACATCCCGAGCGAACAGGCGATTGCCTACATGGCCAAGGCCCGCGACATGGGCTTCCACGTCATGCCGCATTTCAACTACTTCTCGGTGTACTACCAGCACCCGTTCTTCCAGGTGGTTCGTGATTTCCAGTTGCGCACCATCGACAAGAACCAGCCCGACGGCTGGCACTGGCCGCCCGAGACGCACGACTACACCCGCATGGGTTTCATTCACCCCGGTCTGGGCGTGTGGCGCGACAAACTCATCGATGTGGTCGGCGAGGTGTGCGGGCGTACCAGTACCGACGTGACCTTCCTCGACCAGACGCTGTGCACCTGGAACGCCGACAACGCGAGTGTGCAGGGCATGAACACCATCGCCGCTCTGCACGTGCTGCAGGAGCAGTTCGCGGCGGTGTACCCCGAGCTTGTGCTGGCCGGCGAAGGCCTTACCGAGATCTCGTTCCAGCGGCAATGTTTTGCCCAGGCGCATATCCTTGAGGGCTGGGGCGATCTCGCCCAGAAGCACGTCGAGGCTCAGCACGACATCTGCCAGTTCCTGTGGGGCGACCACACCCGGCTCATCGGCTACTACCACCTGACGCCCGGCGGCAAGCAATTCGACAAAGGCATCGAGACCTACGAACGCATGAGGGCCATCCCCACGCTGATTACCAACAACCCCGCCGACCTGCGCGAGCCCGACCCACTGACCCGGCGAGTCCTGGAACTGGCCCGCCGCCCGCGCATCACGCGAGCCGGCGACTGACACGATTCGACCACAGTGTCGTTTGCCCAGCCTGGTCGCGGCCGACCACTACGGGTAAACCCCTATATGCGGCCGACGGTCGCCTCCGCCGTCCGGCCTCCCAATGTTCGTTGGGTGGGGAACTACTGCTTGCGGCATTGCTGCGACTCTGGTAGACTCACAGAAGTGCATAGCCGAGGTCCGTCAAGTGTCGGATGGTGGTGAGGTCGTACTCTCAAATGGTCTTATCTGGGGGTGGCTAACGTGGATCAGCTCGCGCGGACTGGTATGTGCGGCACGATTCTGGCTGTCTTGTTTGCAGTGTGTCCCACGTGGGGGGCGACGGTCGTCTACGTGGATTCCGGGGCGACCGGGGCGGGCGACGGCACCAGTTGGGCCGATGCCTACACCAGCGTACAGCCCGCCCTGGATGCGGCTGCCGCCGGCGATCAGGTCTGGGTCGCGGCCGGCACCTATGTAGAAAACATCACCCTCAAGGACGCCGTCGCCCTCTACGGCGGCCTGGCCGGTACCGAGGATCCAGCCAACTTCGCTCTCGCCGATCGAGACTTCACCGCCCATGAAACCATCCTGGACGGTAACCAGGTCGGCAGCGTTGTGACCATACCGTTAGACGCAATCGAGCGCACCCGTATCGACGGTTTCACGATCACCAATGGCATCGGCACATATCGCGATCGTTCAACCTATGGTGGCGGGATCTACAGCTATAGAAGCTCTGCGGTCGTGGAGAACAACAGAATCATCGGCAACCGCGCCGACATAGGAGGCGGTATCTACCTCTACTCCATCGCGGCGTGTGAGGCGATGATAACCGCCAACACCATCACCGAGAACGTCGCTTCCTCCACAGGCGGCGGGATGTTCTTGTCGCAGGTGACGGTGGCCGGCAATACAATCAAGGACAATGTTGCGGAATACGATGGCGGTGGGGTTTTTGCCTATCAATCGACGTTTGTGGATAACACGATTGCGGGTAATACGGCAGGCAGTGGTGGGGGCATTTCTGCCAACACATCGATCGTGATAGGTAACAGGATCGCGAACAACATTGCCGAATCGTGGGGCGGCGGGATTGCCTTCACCCGGTATTACGACGTGACGGGGACAATCAACGACAACCAGATCACAGGCAATGTTGCTTATGAGGGAGGGGGCATCTACTGCTACTCCGCCAGTATGGAGATCTGCCGCAATACGATTGCAGGGAACAGTGCTCGCCACAGCGGAGGCGCGGCCTATGTCTCTAGCTCCTTCCTTTCGACCCAGATCAGTGGTAACGTTGTCCACAACAACTCGGCAGACTTTGGAGGAGGGTTTTGCCTTCTCGGTTCATTCAGCATGCTGGATCGTTGTGTTTTCACTGGCAACCGTGCTGCGTACTCGGGTGGCGGGGTAGCCGGCGGAGGTCGAGATACCCCAATCACCAACTGCATTTTCAGCGGGAACACAGCCGGCAGCAGCGGGGGTGGAGTGTATGCGGGGACCGCGCCCTCACTGATCCGCAACTGTGTATTCAGTGGAAACTCCGCCGCCACCGGGGGAGGGCTGTATTATAACTACAGCTCGTCCTCGTCGTCACCCATGACCATCGCCAATTGCATTGTGTGGGGTAATGAGGCTGCCATCGCTCCGGATCTCTACCAGGTTACGCCATTCCACTGCGATGTTCGCGGATGGGAAGCCACTGAAGGTAACATCAATTGTGATCCGGTGTTCGTGCGTCACCCAAGCCCGGGCTCGGACGGCATCTGGGGTACCACTGATGATGATTACGGCGATCTACGCTTACTGGCCGACAGTCCGTGTATCGACGCGGGCAAGAATGCCGAGGTACCCGCTGGCGTGACCGTTGATCTGGCTGGCGGGCCCCGATTTCTTGATGAGGCTGGTATTCCGGATATCGGCAACGGTACGCCGCCCATCGTGGACATGGGAGCCTATGAGGGGGCCGCCCCGGTGCTTTCGACACCGGCGTTCGATCCCGACAGTGGGCCCATCAACGCTTCGCAGCAGGTGACCATCACCTGTACGACACCGGGGGCGATCATCCACTACACAACCGATGGCCGCGACCCGACCGAGGATGACCCGACGGTAGAATCGGGAGAGAGTGTGTCGGTCAGCACTGAATCGCCGACGACGCTGAAGGCCAAGGCGTGGAAGGATGGCCTCGAGCCCAGCGGCGTTAAGACGGCTGTGTACTGGCGGCCGGTCATTGTCTTTGTGACGCTTGACGGCGACGATGCCAACGACGGCTCGAGCTGGGCGACAGCCAAGCGGACCGTGCAGGCGGGCATCAACGCGGCGCAGACAGGTGACTGGGTCTGGGTGGCGGCGGGGATCTACACTCCGACGGGCGACGGTGACCGGGCAAAATCATTCGCCATGAAGCCGGGCGTGACGTTGTTCGGCGGTTTCGCGGGCACGGAGGACCCGACCGTTTTTACCCCAACGGACCGCGACCTGAACGCCAACGAGACCATCCTCAGCGGCGACCTCCTGGGCAACGACAACGGCCAAGTGGCCCACGACGAGCCCACGCGGCAGGATAACAGTTTCCATGTGGTTGTCGGGGCCGACGATGCCACCCTCGATGGTTTCACCATCACCGGCGGGAACGCCAGCGGTGCCGCCTCTGCTGCCCAATTGGGCGCGGGGATGTACAACAACGGGTGTAGCCCGAGTGTGACGGGTTGCCTCTTCCGGGATAACACAGCCGTCTTGCGGGGTGCCGGTATGTATAACTGCAACAACAGCCCCACGGTCGTGCGATGCAGCTTCACCGGCAACTCGGCTGGAGACGGCGGCGGGATGGACAACGACGATCACGCGGTGCCGAGAGTTGTGGGTTGCCTGTTTAGCAGGAATTCCGCCACGAGCATCGTCGCAAGCGGCGGAGGGATGCGCAATGGACAGTATAGTGACGCGACCGTCATGGCCTGCTCCTTCGTTGGTAACACGGGGATCAAGGGCGGCGGAATGTACAATGCAGAGAACAGTCAGGCTACGGTGACCCATTGCGTTTTCCATGCCAACCGAGCTGTCGGCAGCGTTGCCTTCGGGGGAGGGGTGGTTAACAGAACGAAGACCGAGGTCAGATTCCGTTACTGCACGTTTGTGGGTAACGTGGCCGGCGGAGACCGGGGTTCCGGTGGGGCGCTCGCCGTGATCCAGGCAGCTAAGGACTCTACAAGTGTGGTCAACAGCATTTTCTGGGGCAACACCGCACCCTACGGGTCACAGTTGTATCGTTCCACCGAAGCGAGTGTCGCCGTCTCCTACTGCAACATCCAAGGTGGTTGTTCGGGCACGGGCAACATCGACGCCGACCCTCAATTCGCCAGTCCTTGGGGCAACTACCGGTTGCGCCCGGGGTCGCCCTGCATTGATGCGGGCACCAATACCGTGGGCCTGCCCATCGGCACCAGGGATTTCGACGGAGCGCCGCGGATCGTGGATGGCGACGGCGACGGCACGGCTATCGCGGACATGGGGGCATACGAATATGCTGGTCTTCCTACCGTGGTTGGCGCGGTTTCGCGAAAGTCACACGGTGCGGCCGGGGAGTTCGACCTTGATCTGCCTCTTGATGGCGGCTTGTTTGCCTTCGGTGAGGGTCGCCTCGGCGGGGTGAGCGAGCTGGTCGTCGCCTTCAGCGAGCCGGTGTTCGCGGCGGACGGCGTGGCGGATGAGTCGGAAGTGAGCGTCTCTGTGGGGGTAGTCCAGAACGTTGGTCTGGCGGGCGACCAGATGACCGTTCAACTGAGCGGCGTGGCCGAGACGACCTGCCTGGCGGTGGCGTTGGCGGGTTTGGTCGATGCCGACGGCAACCCCATGCTGGGTCCGCGGTTTTCATTTTGCGTCCTGGCCGGCGACGTGAACGGCGATGGCACAGTGGACCTTCTTGATTTGGAGCAGATCCGCGACCAATTGAACCAGCCGGTGACCGCCGACAGCGTCCGAGCGGACGTCAACACCGATGGGCAGGTTAACATCTTCGACTTGGTGGCCGTGAGAAACCGGCTCGACGCGACGGGGCCCTGTCCGTAGCGATGGTGTGCGAGCTTTGCTCCATCGGCTGACCACCAAGCACTATGGCGAGCCGTTTCCTGCGGCCTGGCGCCCCATGGGTGCAGCGATGAGCCTGTCGTTTGCTTTCGGGCCGACGTATTGCGCGTGCTCATGGCTCGCGGGGGGCCAAGTGGTCCTAGGCCAATCTGTCGCGGCGATGGCCCGCATGCCAACCGATGGTTCTTGTTTCGGACCCACGAGAGTGCTACGCACTTGCACAAGACCGCTCGGAGCATTTCACGAAATCAGGTAGCGGCCACCGCCGCTGGAGGACGCTGGATTTCCAGCAAATACGCCGGTCACCACAGGGGATGATCGCTACGGGGACTTAGCGCCGAACGCTACGGTGGCGTCAATCAGAGCCGGGCCGCCTGCCCTTGACGCGGCGCAGCGATGTCACGGGTGAGGAAGCGGTCGGGATTGGCTTGTCGGTTTGTATGAACGAAGAAGCAACCAAGGCAGCAGAGGTGCTCTCCTTGGCCTCTGCTGCCTTGTGATTGCGGTTGCGGTCTTCGCGCGTCCATTGGCCAGGTGATGGAGCTTCGCCAAGATCCGGAAACGTCCTTGGTAATGCGGTGATTCTGGCTCCTGTCTGCTGCCTTGATGCCTTCTGCTTTCTTTCCGTCGTCTCCTCCCTTCGCTCGGAACAAAAGGGGCAGGAGAACAAGGATGGAGCGATTCACGCTCCATCGTAGCGGTCGCCCCCCGTGGCGACCGGCGTATTCCTTGCGAGTTCACCGGCCACCGGGGCGGCGGCCGCTACGCCATTGCGTGAAATGCTTTAGACCGTACAAACGGACTACGCCTGACAAAGCAGCGCAAACCCGCCTTAGAACTGAAACCGCCCTAAGTGGTTGTCCTGCCAACAATGAGGCACGGTTGGCAAAGGCTGGTAAATTGAGGGCGCTGGGACTCGAACCCAGGACCCACGGCTTAAAAGGCCGTTGCTCTACCGACTGAGCTACGCCCTCGGACCAGACTGCGGTCGGTGTGGCAGTCCGCGTGGGGTACGGTTCGCGGCACGGGCACGGGTTGGCGGGGGATGCCGCCAAGCAGGGCCCGCGGACGCGCGAAAGACGCACACCACGCAACCAGTGTAACGCCGAATCACGCGGCTATCAACGGCGGCGACCATGCGTGCTTCGCCTGGGGTGCATCCGCCGTTCAGTGGCAAGTTGCCAAAGGCGAAGTATCGAGGGTGGCATGGGTCGGTACTCCGACCCGTGGCCAAATGCGGACAGCCACTGGTCTGGGTACAGACCAGTGCCACCCAGT
>JAAYDF010000179.1 GCA_012729395.1 Phycisphaerae bacterium | reverse complement strand
GTGCGGGTGTCAGAGCTTGGATGTGCTACCGCACACGGACGCCGTCTGTTTGTGGAAGTCTGGCCGCTCTGACTCGGCAGGTCAAGTGTACCCCATGTTTCGGCGGGAGGCAAATCATCTTTCAGATTTCCCCAACATTCTCTTGCCAGAACCAGAGCCGGAGCAGACTAACCCCTGGTCAGAGCCGGTTAGGCCCGGAACCAAGGGGTTAGCCCGCGACTGGAAGGACGCTTGCCGTCGCCGTCGCCGTCGCATTTCGCTTCCGTGCGCTTCGATGCCCAGCCGATGGCCGGACACGACGCCCGATGCGTCTGTGGTCCGCACGGATCAACCTCAACCACGTCGGCCCTCGCTCTCGCTGGTGCGCCTGAGCCCTTGCGGGGTGACGCACGGTCCCGGGAGGGTTTGCATACCCCGGGGAAGGCCGACCGTTCGCTGGCTGTTTAACGTGCCTGTCCGCAGGAACCAGCGCCTATACGCGGGTCAGACACGCATCATCCTTTGACTTCAGTTGGCAGGCGCGGTGGACGTTCCAGCATCCGCTCCTGGTACCAATGGGCCTCAGCCCGCCGGCCGTTAGTACGCGACCTGTGATTGACAGTGGCATGGATGTTATAATACACCACGTTTCAGCGGAAGGCAACTTTGCTTCCTCGTTTTACGCATAAGTCTCTTGCTTCCTTGCCGTTTTCTTCAATGCACTGCTCGCATTTTCTGCACGCGTCGAGCAATTGCAAGCCCCTGCGAGTCTCGTGCTTCGCCAGCCGCTGGTAGGCCGAGTTCTGCCAGGTCAGTATCCGCCCGTATGGGCCGGTCGGAACCTCACCCTCGATGACCGGAGCACGGTGCGGGCAGAGGTCCGGCAGACGGTCCACAATCTCGATGCCGTACAGGTCACACCTCATGATTGATCCGCTTCCATCCGTTATTGGCGATGGCGTCGATGAGTTGCGACGCGCCGGCCTTATCGAACTTGCCAGGCTGGTAGCCGAACCGCTTGAGCACGCGGGCCTGACCGGGCGTGCACGGCACCTGCTCAGGGTTCCTCAGTATGTACCCGATGACCTGCTTTGCTTGCGTGTAGTTGAGCGTATCGGGATTGATGCGATTGCGTTTCAACATGGCGGCCATCTTGTCGGTGATCGGCTTGTTCTTGAACCAGCCACGTTCACGCTCCGGCTCGATATCGAACGAATCAAAGGGGTCGATCCACTTCTCGCTGATTCGCGGGTCGATCTCGATGGACTGGTACAGCTTGACCTTCCGCTCGCGGGCGGCCTTGCGGCGTGCATGGATCTCTTCGGCCGACTCACGCAAGGCGTCGCTCACGTCGATTGCCCCCTTGCTCTTCTTGACCTTGGCGCGGGCCAGCTCTACTACCTCGTCTTCATACCGACCGCCGAGAATATCAGCTACGCTGACCAGCTTGTGCCGGCCGGCATTGCCGACGAAGTCCACGACGTGCAGCGCGGACTTGCCGCTCAACTCAATTGCGGACCGACGCGCGATTCCATCACAGAGGCCATCGACTACGCCGGGCAGCGGCCGCGTGCCTCTGCCAACCATCTGTGCATAGAGTGCCCGTGATTTCGTCGGCCGGCACAAGGCGACACACTCGATTGACGGTTCATCAAAGCCTTCGGTCGCGACGCCGACGTT
>JAAYDF010000178.1 GCA_012729395.1 Phycisphaerae bacterium | reverse complement strand
TTATTTTGAAGTATTTTACATGCCAACATTTCGGCACCAGAATTTCTCTCCCGCGCACAAAAAAAGCCCTGATTCCGTGCGGTTGCACAAGAACTAGGGCTATGACCAAAAAGGGAACTTCAGCTTAAGCCGGCACCATTCACGCACCGTGTAGGGCTTTTTGCCAAGAATCTGAGCCACCTCGGCAGGTGAGTACGACTCCTTGACAGCGCGGCGCTGGACAAACTGGTGCAGGACGTCTTCGATACGGTCGAGTCGTTCGAGGACCAAGTCGAGGGTGGTTGATTCCATAATTGGATCTCGGTGAGTGCCGTCAAATGGCCGTTGGGCCACGTGCTTCAAGGACCGTTCATCCGCGACGACGCGCCCCAGATAGATGCTGCCCCGTTCGACGCGATCGGGTGACCTTCTCAGATCAGCGAGGGTGGCCTGAACGGGATTCGAGGATTGCGACCGATCGCGGTGGGCTGCGGCCTCTAGCAGCACGGGCATCCGCGCCTTCCGGGGTTCCCGCTTGTAGATGTGGAAGTCGCCCAGGGCACGGGTGAAAGCCGCATCGTCGGGCCAGCCCCGCTCCAGCCAGTAACGCCGCAGCCTTTCAACCGGCGTGTCGCCGGCCGCACCGATGGCCTCAATGAACCACCGGCTATAGGCGCGGGTGGATTCTCCGCAAACGGTACGGCGCAAGACGAAGGACACAAGGTCGCATAGGCATGTCGAAAGATCTTCCTCGGTGAGTTGCCCGCGACTATGCCGGTCCAGCAGGTGCATCACAAATGCCTGCGCGGTCCCGATGTCCGTCTGGGCGACGTCGGAAAGACGCCGGCTAATGAGGGGCGACGGGCACGTCTCACCCCGCCACGACTGGCGCTGGCAGCGGTCGGGTCCGGTGCTTCGGCATGGAGAACTTCCGAGGATGACCAAACGCCGACGGCAGGGCATGGCGGGCAGCATCCTGGAGCAGTTCGCCGAGCTGAAGTCCGACTACGAGATCGGGAAAGCCTCGTGGTACAAGCGGGCCAAGACCGGCATCATGACGCTGGGCTCCCACGCCGACTACCACCACCGCACCGAAGCCGCCTACTTCGGCGCGATGGAGATGGCGCGTGAAATGACCCGCAACAACCCGCTCGTCATGCAGGGCGTCCGCCGCCTGGTCGCCAACGTCGTCGGCCGCGGCTTCGTGCTTGACGGCGACAGCGGCGACAATGGCATCGACGACGTGAACGGCTACCGCTGGGAATCGGTGACCGGTGATCGGTCACCGGTGGCCGGTGATCGGTGATCGGTGATCGGTGATCGGTCGGAAGAGGGCCAACCATGGCAAGAACCAGACACCCACAATCTCGGGAAGCGAAAGCGGATGAAGAAATCCGATATCGAGTACAGACATGCTGGCTTCGGTCCACGCGAGGAACTCGCCGGGCGCGTCGTTGGAGTCGGCCAGCCGAGGGATTGCCGCTGCCGGGTGCTGGCGGGTTGGGTGGGGCGTTCGGCCGCGTCAGAAGATCTGCACGTTGTTGTGGATGCGGTGGCGGACCTCCGCCAGGGCTTCCTCCAGCGCCTGCTCGATTTCGTCGTAGGTGCCCTTCCGCGAAGCGGAGACGATCACTTCCCAACCCTGCTCGGTGGGGAAGCACAGCCTGGTATGACAGGGACTTATGCGGTGCTGGCGACGGCGTTTGCCACGATGCTGGCGAACCAGGCGGGCGGTCTCTTCATGGGTAAGGTTGCCGTTGGCAGCCCGATCGGCGAGTTGCCGCTGGTGGTCGGCGTTTTCGAGCTTCGACAGCTCATAGCCGGCCCGAGCGGCGATTTCTCCGGCATCGACGCGCTGGCGGATGTCGTCCGGCAATCGCAGCAGCGCGAGGGCCCGGCTCACCTGGGAGGCCGGCACGCGGAGTCTTTCAGCGACCTGCTTGCCGGTCCAGCCGTTCAGCTCCATCAGGGCGGCGTAA
>JAAYDF010000017.1 GCA_012729395.1 Phycisphaerae bacterium | reverse complement strand
GCGGTCTATGTGTTTGTTGGGCCTTACGGTGCGGTCCTCGCCTGGCACACTGTTTGCATGCCCTCCATGCGAAGACGGTGCGACTGCAAATGAGAAGGAGTTGACAGTTCACGGTTGGCAGTTGTCGGCCGGGAACCGGGAACCTGCGAACTGACAACCGACAACCGGGAACTGTGAACTGGAGTCATGCAATGACGATGTTGTGGCAGGATATCAGATTCGGGTTGCGGATGCTGGCGAAGAATCGCGGGTTCACAGCGATTGCCCTGATTACGCTGGCGATTGGCATTGGGGCCAACACTACCATGTTCAGCATCGCCGATCTGCTGTTGATTCAGACGCCGAGGAAGGTGAAATCCCGTGAGCAGTTGGCGGTGTTATTGATCAAGGAAGACAAGAGTGTACGTTTTCGTTATTCTGAGTATCTCACCCTCCGTGATAATAGTAGCCTGGCTTTCAGTGACCTCATGGCCGAGGGTGGTGGCCTTGACAGTGCTTTCGCCAGCTTGGTTCATGGGGATTTGGCCTGGGAGGTCAGGACCCGATACGTGTCGGCGAACTACTTTACCTGTCTGGGGGACAATCTGGTCCGGGGACGGGGTTTTCTGCCCGAGGAGGAGCGGCGGGGCAGTGCTCCGGTCGTGGTTCTGGGCCATAGTCTTTGGCGGCGTCTGGGGAGCGACCCGAAGCTCATCGGTGAGTACATAACCATCAACAGTACGCGCTGCCAAGTGGTGGGTGTGGCCGTAGAGGGCTTTGGCGGTGTTACGTTCAGCAGTCCTGAACTGTGGCTGCCGCTGGGGAGCTACTGGATAGTGGCGAAGCTCGATCCCGCCTGGGGTGACCGAAGAAAGGAACTATGGCTCGACGTTGTCGGACGACTCAAGCCGGAGGTGCCCCTATCGGTTGCCCAGACGCAGTTGAACGCGCTGATCCCGCAATTCGAACGGGAACGGAAATATCCGGAGCGCTGGAGGCAGTGGTCCTCGATCAACCTCCACCCGCCGGGGCGGAACGATCTACACGGTGACAATGAAGCACGACTTCAAGAGTGGACTGTCGCTAGTGGCGTGTTGCTGGCTGTGTCTGCGATCATCCTGGCGATTGCCTGTCTGAACCTGGCGAACATGCTGATCGTGCAAGGGGCCTCGCGACAGCGTGAGATTGCCACTCGCCTGGCGCTCGGTGGGAGTCGTTGGTGCATCATCCGCCAGCTACTCATGGAGTCTCTGCTGCTGGCATTGCTGGGAGGCGGTTTCGGCGTGCTGCTAGCTTTCTGGGGTACGCACAGCATGAATATCTGGGTAGCTCCCCATTTCTGGCGAACAACGACCTTTCGATGCGGTTTGAGTCTCAGGGTTCTGGCGGGCACACTGGGCTTGTGTGTGATAACCACACTGCTGTTTGGTCTGAAACCCGCTCTGCGCTTGTCCAAGAGTGACATTGCCGGCCAGATGAAGGCCTCCGGCGGCCGTGTGCTGGGATCCCTCCGGAGAAAACGGGGCAGTGCCTCAGTGACAGGTCAGATCGCCCTGACGGTTGCCCTGGTGCTCATCGCGATGCTGCTGACGCGCAGTGCCTTGGCAATAGCGAAACCGGAAGCGCGTGTTTCCTTAGAGGACAAGCTGGTCGTTCATATCGATCCGCTTTCGGCCGGCTATGACCCGGTAAGGACGCACCAGATCGGCACGGCCCTGGCGGATCATCTGGCGTCCCTGCCGGGGGTCAAGGCGTTGGGCACATCGGCCAAAGTGTTCTTCGGAGGGGGTGGACCGATCGTGATTGGCGAATACCCGTCAGAGTCCAAAAGGCCTCTGGCACGTAAGGCGGCCATCGCCTGGGTCGGTCGAGATTACTTCACGGCCATGGAGATACCGCTTTTGCAGGGGCGGCTTTTCAACCAGTTGGACTATGCCCCGGATGCCGAGGCGGTCATGATCATCGACGAGAGCCTGGCGTGTAAGCTCCGCTCGGACGGCAACGCTTTGGGGTGTTTCGTCCAGGGGGGCCTGTTCTCCACGGCGGAGGAGGATCCCTACCGAATCGTCGGGATCGTCGCCCACCTGCCCAACCTGGAGGACGGGGAAGTCCATGCCCAGGTGTATGCACCCGAAAAGACGGACAGGCTGTCCCCGCACCTTTGTCTGCATGTTGCGAACAAGGGATTGGTGGACGGTCTGCGTCAGCGCATGATTGCGGAGATTCACTCAGTCGATGCTCGGATCTCGGTCAAATGGGTGAAAACCCTGGCCGAGATTCACGACAGCCAGTACTCGGTAAAGAAGGCGCGAACAGATGCATGTTTAGGACTGACGGCCGGCGCCACGGCTTTATTCTTGGCGTCGCTGGGCATCTACGCAATCAAGGGCCTCATGGTGGCCTCGCGTACGCCGGAGATCGGTATCCGCATGGCTCTGGGGGCCACGCAGGGAAAGGTCATGGGCATGGTCCTGCGCGAGGGATTGCTGCTGACGATCGTGGGACTGATCGCCGGGTTGCTCATGGGATTGGGTGTGGCCAGGGTCGCGGCTCGCTTCCTCTACGGCATCGGTCCAGCCGATCCGATCAGCATCGTCGCGACCATCGTTCTGCTCGGCGTCGCTTCGCTGCTGGCCAGCTATCTCCCGGCCCGGCGGGCGTCGAGGATCGATCCGATGGTGGCGCTGCGCTACGAATGAAAGAGAGTTCACAGTGGCCGGTTGCCGGTTGGCAGCAAGAACTGACGGTTGTGGCAGGGCAACTGCGAACTGACAACTGTCAACCGACAACTGGCAACTGACAGCCGGAGAGCGAAAATGGGAACCTTGTGGCAGGATATCAGATTCGGTCTGCGGATGCTCAGGAAGAGCCCTGGGTTCACAGCCGTGGCGGTGCTGACGCTGGCACTGGGCATTGGGGCCAATCTGGCGCTGTTCGGTATTCTCAACGAGATGTTGCTGCGTCCTAAGCCGGTGTCACGGCCGGATGAGCTGCGGGCGGTGGTGATGGTCGGTGAGGGCGGGGAGAGGCTCCCCTTCTTGGTGTACCGGCAATACTACGAGGCGATTCGGGCGCGGACGCGGTTTTTCAGGGGCGTTGTCGGGTATGCGGGTATCCAGCCCAAGATGCGTACGCATGAGGGCCTGGAGCGCGTCCAGGCGGAGCTGGTTACGCCTGGTTACTTCCCGTTCCTCGGGGTGCGTGCGGCGCGGGGGCGAGTCTTTGGGCCGGAGGAGGATGCGGAGGCCGGGGGGCACCCGGTGGCGTTGATCAGCGACGCGTTTT
>JAAYDF010000177.1 GCA_012729395.1 Phycisphaerae bacterium | reverse complement strand
GGCGGCCGAGCAACCCCGCTGTGACCGCTTCGAGATCAGCCCGACCGGCCCCCTGCTGGGCCAGCGCACCACCCGCCTGGAAGGGCCTGCCGCCCGGATCGAGGAACCCATCCTCGAAGCCGAAGGGCTGGGCGAAGAGCAGTTCCGCCAGATGAAGAAGCTCGGCGCCCGGGGCGGCCGCCGGCCGCTGCGGTTCCAGCCGCGAGGGGCCGCCGTCACGACGGGAACGGACGACCTGGGCCCCTACCTGGAACTGCGTTTCGAGCTTGACTCCGGCTGCTACGCCACCACCCTGATCGCCGAGATCACCAAGAACCCCGTCGAAGACGAGCCCACCGAGCCAACCCCCGAAGAGGCCGGCACTGACTGATCCCGCCCACCCTGGAATCAGGTTCTGGTCTGCGGTTCCCGGCAATCGCATGGTATAATGGTAGTTACACGACCAACCATGGAAACGAGACGGGGTTGGTTCGTGATCTGGCAGTGAGGAACTGTGAAGAGTACCACAGGATGGTGTGTGTCGATTTCGGCGACAATTGCGCGGAGGAACCAGACCATGACAATGCGAAAGAAGCCTGCGAGGCGGCGATGCATAGGTATGCTTTTTCTGCTGGCAGGCTTTGCCTTCGGCACGCCTGCGGCTGTCGGACAAGATGCGGGTGATCCAAACGCAATCGGATGGAACGTGGAAGACCGATTTGCGTTTGTCTGGGACTCCGTCGAGGTCTCAACGCAGGTCTTCAATCCGTCCTATACGGGACAGAGAGACCTCTATGAATGTGGACGTAGCATAACGGTTGTCGGCAAGGTCCATGTCCTCGACGCCAATGATCTGGTGGGGATGCAGGTCGTGGACCCCGATATTCTCCAGGTCGTCGATAGCGATGGCAACAGCGTGGCATGGACACCGCTCCCATGGGATCCCTTGCGGCAGTATCAGGAACTCAAGTACGAATACCCGATGTCCCGAGATACTTTTGGGATGCCGCAAGCGGTGTTGCAGCCCTATGATGTGCTTATTTCCTTCTGTGTTGATCCGAATCAGAAGGCGATCCGTGCGCTGTCGTTGTTCGAATGGTGTGCCTACGCCGTGTATGCAGAGGACGTGATCGAAGTAGATGTTCCTTTCGAGGCCTCCGACGACTGGGTCAAAGCAGCGCCTGGTCTGCAGATCCGCGTGACAAAGGCAACCATAGAATGCTGCGACCATACGTATTGGACGGAGGTGAAGCATCCTGGTGGGACCGTGCGGGCCTTCGATGACCCGTCTTCTCCCGCTGAACCGATAGCCGACTACCTGGTCGTTCGGACGCTGCTGCTTGATGCCGACGGAAATCCCATCAGAGCAACGGAGGATAACCGCGTTAGCTCCGCCGTTTGGTCTGAGTGCGTTGAGAATACCCTCCTAAACACCGTCAAGTGTGGCGGCTGGCTGCTTACGTTTGCAGCAGAAACGGAGATTGCGAGCATACGCCATGTTATCGTCGTCCACCCGTATGAGGTGCGTGTTCCGTTCGCCGTACGCGACTTGCCTGTTCCTGCTATGTGGCGGAAATGACACCAAGAGCGGTTTTCGCGGGGATTTGGGGAGGACAAATCGCGAGGGATTTCGAGAACACTATTGAGTGAGCTGGTGGGATGCACTGGATGCGGGGTGGTCAGGAGGGGCGGGAGGTGGGGGAGGCAAACTGCTTTTCGTGGAGGTCGCGGTAGAGGCCGGCCTGGGCGAGGAGTTCGTAGTGGGTGCCGGACTCGACGATGGAGCCGTTCGAGAGGACGAAGATGCGGTCGGCGTTGACGACGGTCGAGAGGCGGTGGGCGATGGTGAACGTGGTGCGGCCGGCGATCAGGCGGCTCATCGCGCTCTGGATCAACTGCTCGGACTCGGTGTCCAGG
>JAAYDF010000176.1 GCA_012729395.1 Phycisphaerae bacterium | reverse complement strand
GGCGCAGAAGGCGTGGAACTGGATCAAGAGCCTGTTCGATGACTCCATCGACCTGGAGACCGAGAACAAGCTGGTCGAGCAGCAGAAGCAGGATGCCATCGCCCGCATTGAGGACGAGCAGCAGCGCAAGCTCGCCCAGCGTGAGGCTCAGCGCGAAGCGGAACGTCGTCGGGCGGCGGCCATTCACGAAGCGACGCTGGTTGAGATCGGCCGCGAGAACCTCGCCAAGCACCGCGAGCTGGACACCGAGTATGCCCAGCGCATGGCCCAAAACGAGGCGGAGCTGGCCAAGGCCCGGCAGGAGTGGCGCGAGGCCATCGAAGCCGCTCGCAAGAAGCGCGAGGCCAAGGAAGCCGAAGCCGCTCCGGAAGGATTAGAAGGTCCTGATGATTTGATCAACAAAGCCCGCGAGGCGCTGGCCGGCCTAGGCGACCTGGTCCACCAGGAGGCCCAGAAGATCGGCGTGCGGGGCACGTTCAACGCCGCGGCTATCCAAGGCTTGGCCGCCGGGGACGCCGCCGATCGCACCGCCAAGGCGACCGAGGAGACGGCCAAGAACACCAAGAAGCTCCTACAGGCTGCGCAAACCGGCGGCTTGACGTTCGCGTGATCAAGGAGGCCACGGATGGCCATCACCTGCACCGAAAACATTGACTCCCGTCAAGTAACTGAGGCCCAATCGGCGGAGTTGCTTTACACGATCACCGGCACGGCCGACGAGGCGGCCGCTATTGCCGCGCTCAAGGCGACCGCACCGACGGTGTTGCACAACATGAAGCGTCAGCCGGTGACGGTCGAGCCGGTCCACATCGACACCACCCATCCCGACAAGTGCCTCTGGACCGGCACGGTCCACTATGCGCCTTTCGAGTACCCCGACCCGCCCCAGACCGGCGACTCATCTTTCGCCTTCGACACCGGCGGCGGCACGCAGCACATCACCCAGTCCCTGCAGACCGTCGGCCGCTACGCCGCCAGTGGCACCGCGCCGGACTTTGGCGGGGCCATCGGCGTCACCCACGACAACGTCGAAGGTGTCGACATCACCGTGCCGGTCTACAACTTCTCCGAGACGCACTACCTGCCTGCCAGCCAGGTGACGAATGCCTACAAGGGCACGCTCTTCCAGCTCACCGGCAAGGTTAATAACGCCCCGTTCCGGGGTCTAGCGGCCGGGGAATGTCTGTTCCTGGGAGCCTCCGGTTCGCGCCGCGGCACCGGCCCCGATGACGATTGGGAGATCACCTTCCGCTTCGCCGGCAGCCCCAACCGCACGGGCATCTCCGTCGGTCCCATCACCGGCATCAGCAAGAAAGGCTGGGAGTACCTCTGGGTGCGCTATGCCGACGCGGAAGACACCGGCTCAAACACGCTGGTCAAACAACCTGTCGCGGCCTACGTCGAGAAGGTCTATGAGGAAGGCAACTTCGCGGCCCTGGGGATCGGCACATGAGCAGCGCCTTGAGAAAAGTCCGCTCCGGCGACCCGCTGGTCATCCCCGCAGCCGCCTACAACGCCTTCATCGATGCGGCGCTGGACTTTCGGCAGCGCACCGCCCACCTGGGCCAAGGGGCGCAACCCTCGTTCTCGCAGGCCAGC
>JAAYDF010000175.1 GCA_012729395.1 Phycisphaerae bacterium | reverse complement strand
GCCACCTTCGCGGACCGACTCCCGCGAACCCTGCCGGAACTCTACGCCCGCGAGCAGATCCAACTCAGCCAGGTGCCGCCGGAGCGCGAGGTGCCATTGCAGGCTCTGCGGATTGGCGAGCTGGGCATCGCGGCGGTCTCCTGCGAAGTGTTTGGCCTTACCGGCCTGCAGATCAAGGCGCTCAGTCCGCTTGCCCCCACCTTCACAATCGAGCTGGCCAACGGATACCACGGCTACATTCCCCCGCCCGCGCAGCATGCGCTCGGGGGCTACACGACGTGGCGGGCACGGTCCGCCTGCTTGGAGGTCGAGGCCGCGCCGAAGGTCGTCGAGGCGGTGATCCATCTGCTGGAGACTGTCTCCGGTCAGCCACGGCGGACGCTCACCGGCGACGACTATCCGCTGGGGGATTATCCGCGAGCGGTGCTGGCGTCGAAACCGGCGGCCTACTGGCGGTTCAACGAGTTCGAGGGGCCGCGGGCGACCGACGAGAGCGGCAACCGACACGACGGCGTCTTCAATCCGGGCATCGCGTTTTACCTGGAAGGGCCCTCGGCCAGGGGCAACGCCAATGTGCACCGGATCAACCGCGCACCGCATTTCGCGGGCGGAAGCGTGAACGCCCACATCACCGGGCTGAACGACACGTACAGCGTGGAGATGTGGTTCAAGGACTACCTGCCCGCGGACGCTCGGCCCGTCACCGGTTACCTCTTCTCCCGTGGCCCGGCCGGGGTGCAAGGGGCGCCGGGCGACCACCTCGGCATCGGCGGTACGGCCACCGGGCAGGGCCGACTGCTCTTCTACAACGGCGATGCCCTCAAGATGACGCTGGTGGGCGACACGGAGATCCCCGCCAAGGCGTGGCACCACGTGGCGATGGTGCGCGCCGGCCGACAGGTGACGGTGTACCTCAACGGGAGCATGCTCGCGGAGATTGAAGGCCAAGCCGAAGCAAGCTATCCGCCCGCCACCGAGCAGGTGTTCATCGGCGGGCGGAACGACGGCTTCGCCAACTTCGAAGGCCGAATCGACGAGGTGGCCATCTACGATCGTCCCCTTTCGGCTGATGAGATCACGAAGCACCACGCGGCGGCCGGGGCGGTCGAACCCTGACGACCGGTGGACCTCGATCGGCAGGATTGGTACGATCGGGCCTCCATCGTACGCGGTAAGTTTTCTTCGTGGTCCGTTTCAGGAGCGGTCTATGTCCTCTCATCACATCACCCGACGCACATTCATTCAATCGAGTCTTTCAACGGCGGCCGCACTATCGGCGGCGGGGCCGGCCTTGGGAGCACTGGGAGCCAATGACCGCATCCGGCTTGGGGTCATCGGCACCGGTGGCCGGGGAAACGCCCACATCCACGACCTCAAGAACCACTCCGACATCGAACTGGTCGCCATCTGCGATGTCGACGATGCCCAACTCGATCGGGCGGCACAGAACGCCGCGGGCTTCGGCGCCAAACCCGAGAGGTACAAGGACTTCCGCAAGCTCATCGACCGCAAGGATATCGACGCGGTCTTCATCACGAGCTGCTGTCACTGGCATGCCATTCCCGCCGTGCAGGCGATCCGGGCGGGCAAAGACCTGTACATCGAGAAACCCTCGGGGCACACGATCCACGAGGGCCGGGTCATCGCCAACGAAGCCCGCAAGCACGGCCGCGTCGTGCAGATCGGCCTGCAGCAGCGTTCGGGGCCCCACTGGATCAACGCCGTCGAACGCATCAAAGCCGGCGAGATCGGGCAGGTGACCACCGTACACACCTGGAACGCCTGGAACATCGACGAGATGGGCGGCCGGCTCGGAAACCCGCCCGACGGCGAGGCCCCCGCGGGCGTGGACTACGATATGTGGCTGGGGCCCGCCCCCAAGCGGGCGTTCAACCCCGCAAGGTTCCACTTTGGCTATTACTTCTTCTTCGATTATTCGAGCGGCATGACCTGCGCCTGGGGCGTACACCTCTTCGACGTGGTCGCGTGGGCCCTGGGATACAACCTCAAGTCGGTCGCCGCAACCGGCGGGATCTACGTGCTCAAGGATGCTCGCGACACGCCGGACACGCTCGAGGCGGTTTTCGACTGCGGCCACTACACGATGAGCTACTCGCTCAACCACAACAGCGGCTGGCGGCGACACGGCAACATGGACCACGGAATCGAGTTCGTCGGCACACAGGGCGTCCTGCAGATCAACCGCAACGGCTTCGAGATGTTCCACGAAGCCGATCGGGCGGAGCGCAAGCCCCACTACACGGAGAAGACGGTCGGCGACGACACGCCCCTCCACCAGCGCAACTTTCTGGACTGTATGCGCTCTCGCAAGCAGCCACGTGTGAATGCCGAAACGGGCCACCAAGCCACCGCGTACGGTTACCTGGCGAACATCTCGTATCGCGTCGGCCGGGGCATTCGTTGGGACGCCGAGAAGGACACCATTCCCGGCGACCCCGAGGCGGCCCGGCTGCTGACCAAAGAGTACCGCGAGCCGTGGAGTCTGTAGCTGAAACCGCCGTGTCGGTGCCGGCCGTCTTGCGGTGCGTCGCACACCGCGGCCGATGAGCAGAGGCCGAGGCGGATGGGCCAGAACAACCGCCCAGAGATCGTCTGGATCACGCACAAGCGAGTTGGTATGAATAGAAGCTTTTGGATTGCGGGATTCCTCGTTGGGGTGTGGATTGGTGTGACGACGGCGGATGATGCCGTCCCCGGCACGCAGCCGGCGGCATCGGCGCCCGCCGCGGGGGACCAGGAAGTCCTGCTCTTCACCTCGTTTCGCGGCAACGGCGAGGACGGGTTGTACCTCGCCTGGAGCGAGGATGGGCACCAATGGACGCCGCTCAACGGCGACAAGCCGCTCCTGACGCCCCAGGTCGGCGACAAGCCGCTGATGCGCGATCCCTGCATCACCCACAGCCCGGACGGCATGTTCCACATGGTGTGGACAACGTCCTGGGGCACGCCGCTGCTCATCGGCTACGCCCACAGCCGCGATCTTCGTCACTGGTCCCCGCAGCGAGGCCTGGCGGTCATGGAGCACGAGCCGACGGCTCGCAACGTCTGGGCCCCCGAGATCTTCTACGATGAAGTCCACTCGCGGTTTGTGATCGTGTGGTCCTCAACCATTCCCGGGCGGTTCAGCGAGACCGCAGGGAGCGCGGAGGGCGACACAAACCATCGCGCCTACTGCACGACAACGACCGACTTCAAGACGCTCTCGCCGAGCCGCCTGCTCTACGACGGCGGGTTCAACTGCATCGACGCAACGCTCCTGAAGCTGGACAAAGGCTATGGCATGGTGGTCAAGGACGAAACACTCAAGCCGGTGCGCAAACACCTGCGCATGGCCTTCGCCGACACCGCCGAGGGCCCGTGGCGCGATCTCACCGAACCGTTTACCATCTCGTGGGTCGAGGGACCGTCAGCTATTCGCATCGCGGATTACTGGTACGTCTACTTCGATCACTATGTCGAACCGCACTACTACGGTGCGGTGCGCAGCAGGGACTTCAAGACCTGGGAAGATGTATCGAAGAAGATGAGCTTTCCGCCCGGTCATCGGCATGGGACGGTGCTGCGCATTCCGCGCAGTCTGATCGGGCCGCTGAGCGAGGAGCACCCGCCCCAGTAGTGTGCCGGCCACCGCAACCAGTGCAAAAGAAGGGAAGCACATGCGTTACCGACGCATCCGACGCCGCCTGCCGGGCTTGCTGATGCTGGCGTGCTGCTCGCCTCTGGCGGCACAACAGGGGGCAATCCGGCACGTCCATGATCCGGTCATCATCCGCCAGGCCGACACCTACTACATCTTCTGCTCCGGGCCGGGTGTGCCTGTGCGGCGGTCTGGCGACCTGCTGAACTGGGAGCTGATCGGATGCGTGTTCGATGAGGACGTGCCCGCCTGGGCCAAAGCCGAGATTCCCGATGCAAACCACGTGTGGGCTCCCGATATTGCGTTCTACAACGGTCGGTTTCACCTCTATTACTCGGTATCCACTCCAGGCAGCCAGCGATCTTGCATCGGGCTGGCCACAAACCGAACGCTTGACCCGGCCGGACCGGAATTCGCATGGGTCGATCACGGCAAGGTGCTCGAGTCGTTTCCCGATCGCATGGACTACAACGCCATCGACCCAAACCTGGTGCTCGATAACGAAGGAGCGCCGTGGCTGGCCTTTGGTTCATTCTGGACAGGGATCAAGCTCGTGCGGCTGGATCGGGACACCGCGACGCGACCCGTGGCCGGGGCGACGATCCACGCCGTGGCGGCCCGGCCGGGCAGCCTGGCCATCGAGGGCGTGTTCCTGATTCGCAAGGGTGAGCACTACTACCTGTTCGCGTCCATCGAGCACTGCTGCCGCGGCGTAGCCAGCAACTACCGGATCATTGTCGGCCGGTCTCGCGCGATCACCGGCCCGTACCTCGATTTCCACGGCCGGCCCATGCTCGATGGCGGCGGGACGCTTGTGCTGGCCGGCTACGGCGAATGGCGCGGCCCCGGTCACCACGGCGTGTGGCTCGACCCCGCCGGCGATCTGCTTGTGCACCACATGTACGACGCGCGTGCCAACGGAGTATCCACCATGCAGATTCGCCCGCTGCTGTGGACGGCAGACGGCTGGCCGGTGGTCGGCGAGCCGATCAACGCCGACTCGCTGCCCTCGCGAACGACTCGCCGCATCACTTCCTCAGACCTCGCGGGAACCTGGCGACACGCGGTGGACTTCGGAGCCGACGAGTACATCCAACTGCGGCCCGACGGGCGAATCAACGCGGCAGCTATCCCTTCCGAGTGGGCTTGGGACGGTGAGCTGCTCAAGCTGCACTGGCCCCGAGCCGGCGGCGAGGATCGTTGGGTTGATTCCTGCTTCGTCGCTCCGGACGGCCAATCTTATGTCGGCCGCAACCAGAACGGCAGTGTGATCCGCGGCATCCGCTATACGCCTCGGGAGCCGTGAATGAGGCGCTCAGCTGCGGCCGAGCACCTCGCCACCACGAATGACATACGCCCGGTGCGGCCGATCCATGTGCTCCAGCACCTGGTACGAAGGCTCGAACATGCCGCCCTTGATCCCGCCGTCACGCAACAACTGGAACTTGCCGCGGGCTTCCTCGAACAACTGCTGATCGGCCATGGCCTTGCCGCTGCGGTCGAACACGACCAGATCGGCGTACCCGTTCAACGTAGCCTTGCGGTACGGACAGATATCCATTGCCCGATAGGATCCGAGCCCCAGCAAGGTCGATATGCCTTCCATGAAGGCGTCCCCGTATGTCTCGCAGAAACGCAGGTAGTGAATGGCGACATTACGGCGTACCGCCCGCACATCATCCTCGCTGAGCGGTTCGATGTAATGCCCCTTGAGGAGCTTGTAGCGTGACTTGGCCAGGTACTGCCCCGCGTAATCGTCGGGCACCAGCAGTTCCCCCAACTCGTCGATCATGTTGATCAGACGATCGAGGGCAAACCTGTCGGGTGTATTGTTCAGGGCCAAGCGGATGCGGTCGGCGTCATTCCAGTGCGCGAGATTCTGGAGAGCCACGTTCGGCGAATCAAAGAAATCGGGGTCGTATTCGAGCAGCGAGCGAACCTCGGTGATGAACCGTTGTCGGAACCGCGGCGCGAGGGTCGTATCCTGCGAGTCGCCGTCCGCGATGATCCGGGCGGCAAGCATGAGCCGGGTCATCGCCGCTTCGTGAACCGCCGGTGAGACTGTGCCTTCCAAGATGTTCGGATCCAGCAACTGCAGCGGATTACGCACCTTGTTCGCCTGCAGCGAATCAAACATCGTGCCGACCCGGAATGTCGCTAACCGTTCCAACGGATGCTCGGAACTCGAAAGGAACGGCACCGACACCTCGCTGAGCGGCTCCTTCCCGATCGGCAATTCGAAGTAGCCCAGTTGGCGGCCCTCGTCGCGGTCGCTTTCCTCCCGCTCGCTGGTCGGGAACCTCGCCCGGATCAGAAGATGGGTCATGGTCTTGGTTTCGCTGTTCGACTCGCCCTTTCGCAGGCCCAGCATCGGAGAACTGCCGCGCACATCCTCCCGCGATTTGATGACGAACGACGAGATCGGCGTCACCATATTGGGCGTCAGCTCGGTCGAAAAGGAGGTCAAGTCGTTGGCTGAACCCAACTGCGTCGCCCCGGGCGATTGGACGATATTGCCCTGGCTGGAGTAAAAGCTGAGCGTGATGATCGAGTTCCTCTCCTTCTTCTGCACGCCCGCGTCTTCCTCCGCCGCGACCCGCCGACCGTTGAACACCTCACTGTAAGTCCGGGCGAGGCGATCCTCACGAATCGGACTCGAGCGAACCTCATCGAGATGGCCAGTAAGCATTGCATGGAGATCTTCCCGCGTTGTGGCCTGCAGCAGCGACCGCTTGAACTCCACGTCCGTACGCGGATCACGCAGCCACATGGTCAACAAAAGCCGGTCGTGCAGCGCCTCAATCTCCGCCTCGGTCACCGCCGTAGACGAACCCGGCGTAGGAGCAATGTTGAAATCCTGAATGACCAGCCACGTGCCCGCCGTCGCGCTGATCTGGCTGATCGCCCCGGTCCCCGTCGCGACGATCAACTGCTGATCTTCCTGCGAGATCAACGCCGCGATCCCCTCGAAGGTCTTGCTGTCCGGCCCGACCGGCACGTTGAACTTGGTCAGCGTGGGCACCTTCTTGATCTTATGCACAATCAAATTCCGTTCGATGCGGTTCCACAACTCCCGCAAGCTGTCCACCACGTCGAACCCGAGGGTGTGCACCTGACCGTCCGGGCTGATGTAGTTGAAGCCGTAGGTCTGCGTCAGCCCCTGTTCGAAGAAGAGGGCGTCGGCCCCGACCGCAAAGTTCGAGCCCACGCTGGTGTAACTCGGCTGAAGCGGGATGGGCGGCAGGACCGGAGGAGTGATCTGCACCGGCTGAATCCCCGCCGGAATCGCGCCCGCCGCGATCCCCTGCAAGGTGTTGATCTGCAACTGCTGGTTCGCAACCGCCAGCAGCGAGTTCACGCCCAATTGCCGCATGACCGAATCGGCCGTGTAGCGCTTGACGTCATGGGCCCCCTGAGCGTCCACGTTGAGCCGGGCGGCCAACGCCCCCTCGACAATATCCCGATCCGTCAGTCGCACCGCCTCGATGCTGATGATCAGCTTCTCCGCCATGCGTTGCTCGAGGGCGTCCGTCTCGGCAAGGAAATCCTTCATCATCGGCCGCGGCAGCAGAATCTCGACGTCGCCCAAGTCCTTGTCGAAGCGTATGCCCGGCTTCTGCAAAGGCATGGGCGGCGGGAAGCCCGCCAACTCCATCTCCCGGTTGATCCGATCCACCATGGGCAGCAGCAAATCGATGAACTTGCCTTCCTGCGGGTCGACCACGTACGAGAACCGCCGCGACTCCTTCGCCCAATCGGGCTCTCCGGAAAACTCGCCCGTCGCCTCGTTGTATATGCCCAAGGCCGCGCCGATACGTTTGCGGGCCTCTTCACGCTCTTTGGCAATCGCGATCGCTTTCTGCTTGTCGGCACGCAGGTGCTGAGCCTCGACCTCGGCAAGCCCCGTCAGGTACGCCGCCGACGTACGATCAAACAATGGATCACCCGACTCGACCAACTGCCTCGATACCTCGAAAACGCGACAAGCCACGGCCACATACTCCGCCTCCGTGACCCCGTGGAGCACAAAACCAGCCACTACAATGGGCGGCCCCTTGTAAGGATCAAGCTCTACATCGGAGAGGTCCACCGTCACCTGCGATTCCGGCGGCACCGCCGATACGATCAAATCCTGCGCCGCATTGAATCGCTGCGCAAACGTCTGAGCCAGGAAGCCACTCATCTGCTCCACCACCGCGCCCATCGCGACACGATCCAAGGCTGCCGCGATGGCCGCCCGCTCGGACTCCGGCTGCAGCGGTAACGGCAACAACTCCGACCGGTTCGTAAGCAAGGCCTTCAACGACTCGGGTGTGAAACGCGCAGTGAACGTCCTTTCAGCCGGTTTCGGCTCACCGTCCGGCCACTTAATGACGACCGTATTCGCCGGGCCGCCCTCCGCGCCCACCGCCGGTCCCGCATCCTCCGCAGATACCACCAAGGCAAAGGGCAACACCAAGCACGCCATCATCCAAGGCAATCGCATCACGGACCTCCTCTCTTGCTCAATCGGCCGGAGTGGTTCAAACACAATCAACAGCACGCCCACCACAGCGAGGCGCTGTTTCTTTCCCGATTCCCGCACCGACACGCCCAAACAGCGCACAGGCAAGAAGCCAGGGTTTCTATCATTGCCAACTCGCCGACAGAGGAGATGGCTTCAACTCCGAAACACGCAATGTGCTCCTCGAGTCGATGCCTGCCGGCCTCGATAAACGATCACGAGCGCTCTCTGACATAGCCGGCCAAGACCGATGCACCATCTCGGCCCCGGCCGGCAAACGATCAACCCCCAGGCAGCAGACCGCCCAAAGAAGTCTGCAGAAACTCAAAAAGACCGGGGATGATCAGCAAACCAAGCACCAGATAACTCAGGAAATCCAGCAACATGAGCATGGCGTCCTCCCTTGTCGGAATCGCCAATTCTGGGCGGAAGAAAGCAGCCCCCGCCGTGCCACGGGAGCCTTTCGAGTGTGAGTATACCTCAACACGCCCAGCATTACCAGCCCAAAGCGGAATCAACCCCGGCAAGGCTCGCACCAGAATCGGCGAGGTACCAATACGCCCGAGGGCCGAGTCAACCTGTTCGCCAGAAGCGCCCGACGGATGCAAACTGAAGCAGTACGTTGCTTGGTCCTGTTGCCAGATAGACCAGCCCGCAGATGCCCTGGAGTCATTCGTCCGCACTCGCCGATATCATACCCAGTGGGCAGGCGCCGGCCCGGCGGTCGCGGTATGCGCTGCCCGAACTCCACCTGGCGCGGTGGAAGTCTGCGCTGTGACCGCTATCATAGCCTCAGCGTATCAAGGAGGAAACGCCCGGCATGAGTACCTTTCAGGAACGACGACAGGTCATTCGCGGTTGCGTGATCCTGTTCTCACTCATCGTCTGCGCGTTTCTCTGGATCGGCCTGCTCAGCTTCGATACGACCGACTGGCCCAGCCCGCACGTCTGGCCGCACCCCGACCCCGCCCTCAACGCCGCCGGGCGGGCGGGAGCGTGGGTCGCCTACCATATGTTCGTCTACTTCGGCAGCGGGGCCTACGCCGCCGTCGCGGGGATCACGCTAGCCATCGGCGTGCTCGCCAGGCAGGGACGTCTGTCATCCCTCTGGCAACGCGTACTGGGAATCTCGCTGCTCATCGCCGTCACCTCGACGACCGCTCACCTGTTGACCGCCTCCGAACCACCGCTTTGGCCTGAGCTTCGCGGGGGAGTGCTGGGCTACGTCGTGGCCAATTGGCTGCAAGACTCGATCAAGTGGATGACCTTGCCGGCCCTGGCATACAGCCTGCTTGTCGGGCTCCTGTTCACCTCCGAAGGGCTGCTCATGCGAATCCCGCAGGCTCTGCGAGCCCGTCGCGATCAGATTCAGAATCTGACCGACCAGGTGCGGCGCGGCCTGCCGAAGGAAGGCCGCGTGCGACGCTGGGCGGGCCTCTTCGGCCGTTTGATGAACGGCGGAGCATCGCCGGCCAAGCCCGCACTGGCGGGCGGATCGGCGGGTGGACGCGGAAGAGGCGCTGCCGGTGCGGATATCCGCATCAACCCCAGCCGTCGAACCACCGCCAAAGAACGAGCCGCCGCCACAGCCGTCCTCGAACCGCCCGTGGCCGACCAACCTGAGGATGCAGTGACCGAACCCAACGAGGTAGCCACCGCCGACGAACCCGACAACGACGTGCCCTGGGATGATGAGCAGGAGGATACCCAGTCCACCGCGGAGACGCCCTCAGACGTCGCCCCGGACGCCGACGACGAAGATGAAAGCGAAGACGAGAACGAAGACGAGGACTGTGACGTGCCGGCGCCCGCCCCCGAGCCCCGGATGATCGTCAATTTTCCCCAGCCGCCCAAGCCCGAAGCGGTCGTCCCCGTCGTGCCACCCAAACCTTACCCCACCGAATTGGCCGCGTGGGAGTTCCCGTCCATCTCGCTGCTTGACGAGCCCGAGTACACCTTCAGCGTGCAGCAGGAAGCCTTGGTGCGGGAGAAAGCCCGCATCCTCGAGCAGAGCCTGCTGGACTATCGCCTCGAAGGCAAGGTCGTCGAGATCGACACCGGCCCGGTCATCACCATGTTCGAGGTGCAGGTGGCCCCGGGTGTCAAGGTCAGCCAGGTGTCATCGCTGGCCAACGACATCGCCCGAGCCCTCAAGGCACCCAGCGTGCGGGTCGTCGCCCCTATCCCCGGCAAGAACACCATCGGCATCGAAGTCCCCAACCTCGACAAGGAGAAGGTGCGGCTCAAGGAGCTGATGACCATGTCCGGGGGGCTGACCCAGAAGATGCAACTGCCGCTCTTCCTGGGCAAAGACGCCAGCGGCGGGGCTCTGGTCGGCGACCTGACCAAAATGCCGCACATGCTCATCGCCGGCACCACCGGCTCGGGCAAGAGCGTGTGCATCAACTCGATCATCGCCTCGCTGCTGATGACCCAGCGGCCGGATATGGTCAAGCTCATCCTCGTCGACCCCAAGATGGTCGAGATGAGCATGTTCCGCGATGTGCCGCACCTCATGTGCCCCATCGTGACAGAGATGGAGCGGGCGGAGAAGATCCTCGAATGGGCGACGGTGAAGATGGACGAGCGTTACGCCCTGCTCGCCGAGGCGGGCGTGCGAAACATCACCGCCTACAACCGCCTGACCCGCGAGGAAAAACGCGAACGCTTCCAGCCGTCCAACGAAGAGGAAGAGGCCCAGATCCCGCTGCACCTGCCCTACATCGTGATCCTGATCGACGAGCTGGCCGACCTGATGATGATGGCCGCCAAGGAGGTCGAACTGCACCTGTCGCGTCTGGCTCAAAAGAGCCGGGCGATCGGCATCCACATCATCGTGGCTACGCAACGGCCCGAGGCCAAGATCGTCACCGGGCTGATCAAGAGCAACCTGCCCTGCCGCATCGCTTTCCGCGTCGCCTCACGGCTCGACTCGCGCATCGTGCTCGACCAGATCGGCGCCGAGGTGCTCATGGGCCAGGGCGACATGCTGTACCTGCCGCCGGGCTCGGCCAAACTGCTCCGCTGCCAGGGCACCTACCTCGAGGATTCCGAGCTCAAGTCGCTCATCACCTGGCTCAAAGAGCGCGGCCAGCCCGAGTTCCACCCCGAGCTCATCCAGATCCGCAACCAGGAGATCACCGCTGACGGGCCGCGTGATGAGCTGTTCGACAAAGCGGTCGAGGTGGTGCTCGAGACCCGCCGCGGCAGCGTGAGCCTCCTGCAGCGTCGGCTGACCGTCGGCTACTCGCGGGCCAGCCGGCTCATCGAGGAGATGGCCGCCGCCGGCATCGTCGGCGAGTACAAAGGCAGCCAGGCCCGCGAAGTGCTCATCACCCCCGAGCAGTGGCAGGCCTTGAAGGAGCAGGAAGCCGCCCGCATCCGCAGTGTGGCCCTCGAAGGCGACGGCGTCCCCGACGACATCTTCGACGACGATATCGACTGACCACGGACCACGAGAACTCGTGCTTGCGCGTGGACGATAGGCCAAGCCCCGCCACACACCTATCGCCGCCAAGAGCGACCGCTACGACAACGCGCATCCATGCACCATCGCCCCGCGAACAAGCACTCGTGTGCCACTGCTTCGCGAGCACACACCCGTGTGCGACTTCTTGGCGAGTACGCACCCGTATGCCACTTCTTCGCGAGCACACACCCGTGTGGCACTGCTCTGTGAGCAGTGCATGCGTGCAAACCTCACTCGCCACTCACGCCACTTCGCGAGTACTCACCCGTGTGCCACCACTTCGCGAGCACACACCCGTGTGCCACTGCTCAGTAAGCAGTGCATGCGTGCAAACCTCACTCGCCACCAGCACCACCCGCCAAGCGCGCATCACTCATCGATGAGGCTCCAACCACCGCAGCCCGCCCGCTGTGGCGGAGCGAACAGGTCGCGGCAAGGTCCGCGACAGAATCGGCAAGCTTGGCGTGTTCGATTCCGCTCCGGAGGAGCGAAGGGCTGTGGCCACGGGTGGAGCGGCGCGACGGCGCAGCCGGCCGACGCGAAACCCGTGGAAACGAGATCCGCCTATTCCTCCGCCCGCCGACATCCAGCAGAGCCGCGCCCGTCAGGAAGCGGTTCTTCCTTTCCTGAGCTACCGCTCCCTCACGGTCGCGGCTCTGCTTGAACGACCACTCCCTCACGACCGGCGGACCACGGCCCTGGACAGTGGTGTGCTATGGTGGTATCATGAACGCCTCCCACGGGTGGATGCCAGCAGCATGGAGGCCACATGTTGACCCAATTCGTAATCCTACTGGCGATTCTGATATCTGCAGGCGCGCCGCTAACGAGAGCGGACGCCGGCCAGGAGGCCTCGCCGACCGAACTTCTGGCCTCACTTGAGCGCCCTGTGTGGTCACGGCGTGGCGATCAGCAGTACATGAAACGTGTCTTGGCGGCGTATGATCCACTGACTGGTCTGCGACAGGAATTAACAGTACAGGAGGATCCGATCCCCCGGGAAGGAAAGAACCTGTGCACGGCCATATCGGGCAACTCGATGTTCAGCCTGATGTTCAAGCCAACCCCCTGTGTGATTCGTGTGCGTGGCGATGAACGGACCGCGATCCCCTTCCCAAGTTCGCCTGATCTTGAGCGTGCGATTGCCCGCAGTCACGCGGTTCGGGTCATGGAGCCTTCTCCGGATGCTCTCGGATGGGTAGCGTATATGAGCATGTCCGATGTGGTCATGCACCATGAGCAGACGACGCGGGTGTTTGACCTCAAATGGATTGACTGGGAGGGGGGCACGGGCATGAACGATGTGGCCTTCTCCTGGAGCCCGGACTCGCGCAAGGTGGCTTTCTACTACGCCTATGCAGAAGGTATGCGTGCATCGCCGGCAATCCGAGACTTCGGTGTTGCGCTCGTGACGTTTGACGAAGGCCTGGTCGAACTGGTCAAACCATCGGGACGAACGACCGCATGGCTGGGGATCGAGGCCATTCCTCCCCAGTGGAGTTCGGACTCGCAGTACGTGTACTTCGTCCAAGGGCCTGTGCCGGGAGAGAAGCTGCAACCCAAGGTTCACCCCGCCTTCACGTATCGGGTGGATATCCGGACGGGTCAAGAGGAGAAGTTGGCCCAGGGAACGGCGACCTCCGTTGCGCCGGACGACAGTTATCTTTTGCTGAGCGCCCATTGCGTCAAAACGGAGAAGGGCGACGTTGAGGGCCGATCGGCAAAGCTGGATCTCCGCACCCGGAAGGTTGAGCTTCTGCCTCCGCTGGTCGGCCTTCCTCGCATTTCCCCCAGCGGACGCTACGTGGTCGCGATGTGCCGAGACAAAGAGCGGTTCGTCGCCCGTTTCTTTGACGCCTCCGACTGGTCGATGATCAGTGACCCCGGCCCGATACAAGGCACCGGAACCCTGGCGGAATGGTACACCTTCTGCCGCTGGATCACGCTGGACTCGCCCCCGCAACCCGCCGTCCCGACGACGCAGCCGTAGCGGTCGCCCCCCCGACTTCGGCGAGCTCAGTCGAGCCGTGGCGACCGGCGGACGGCGGCCTTGGACCGTGGTCCGTTATGGTGGTATCATGATAGCTTCCCACAGGTGGATACCAGCAGGATGGAGGCCACACGATGACCCTGCTCCTGACCCTACTTGCGATACACATCCCCTTGGCCGCGTTGCCGGCAGGAGAGGCCGACGACGCAGAGGAATGGTTTGTCAGCCCGATCGCACTGAGTACTGAGCGGCTGCACCTACAACTTGTCCGCAGTGCTCCGCTGCGGGAACCCGAGTTCATGCTCGAAATCGAGGGTCCCGAGCAGGTGTTCTCCGGGGCCTTGCTTGATCGCTCCGGACAACTGGTAGCGGTCAAGCGAGTCGGGAAGCCCAGCAGAGAAGGGCCGCGAACCGTAGCCGGTGGCCCTGCGTCCGAGTTACCCTTCAAACTGTTCGAGAAGTTCATTCCAAACACGCAGGTTTCTTTGGACACACTGACGGTTTCGCCCGATGGCCAATGGCTGGTCGCCGACTATCGAAGCCCGCCAGTCCTTCCCGGGGGTCGAGGTGGAAGCAAGCGGATCCTGGCGATAGGCGACCGTTCCACGGTCATCGAGGTCGTTCACCGTTGGTATCTCTGCCGCCCGCTATCCTGGAGCCCGGATTCGACCCGGGTCGCTTTCTATTACGTCACCAATCCCAACCACGACGATCTGTACATCCAGAAGCACGGAGTGGCGGTTCTGACGACCCAAGGCGCACTCCAGGTAATCCTGCCCGCCGGGGAGGCCTTCGGGACGCCGGAGCATGGCGATGCCAAGGACATACTGATCGGATGGAGTCAATCCGGGCGTTATCTGTACTATACCGACGGCATCCCCACGCCGCCCGGTGAGGAGTACTACGAGCCTTTGTCCGCGACGTACCGCTACGATTTCGAGACCCAACACACCTCACAGGTCGCTTCCGGCACCTTCCTCGATGTCGCCCCTGACGATACATACGTCCTGACGCGGCTTCAGTTTAAGCGGGACAATCACCCGGCCACGGTGACGGCACAGACGATGCTCGCGACCGGAGAGATCAGACACCTTCCCAGGGGACTGGTGTTCCCCGAGATTTCCCCGAGCGGCAAATTCGCGGTCGATCTGGTGAGAACGTTCACCCCTCCGGCGCCGCCCCCAGGCGTGAACCGCGATCTGCAGTTCTACAGCACTTCCGACTGGCAACCGGTCGGCAATCCAATACCCCGTGCCGGAGGGCTCAGCGACTGGTTCACCGATTATCGCTGGATCACGCTGGAAGCCCCCCCGCAACCCGCCGTCCCGACGACGCAGCCGTAGCGGTCGCCCCCCGACTTCGGCGAGCCAGCCGAGCCGACTTCGGCGAGCTCAGTCGAGCCGTGGCGACCGGCGGACGGCGGCCTTGGACCGTGGTGCGTTATGGTGGTATCATGACAGCTTCCCACAGGTGGATACCAGCAGGATGGAGGCCATACGATGACCCTGCTCCTGACCCTACTTGCGATTCACATCCCCTTGGCCGCGTTGCCAGCTGCCGGTGTGGACACTTCCCCGAATACCTCGCCCACCGAGCTTCTGACCGTGCTCGAGCAGCCGGCCCGCCACCGTCGCGATGATCGTCGCTATGTGAAACGTGTCCTCGCGGCATACGCCCCAACGACCGGGACGCGACAGGAATTAGCGACACAGGAGGATGAGATTCCATTAGTGGGTAAGGATTTCCTCACCGTCGCAGCGGGCGACTCGCTGCTTACTGTCACCTGCAAGCCGACTTACTCCGTGATCCGTTTGCGTAATGATGGGCGAACCGTGACACCCTTTCCGGCGGGTATCGATACTGAGCGTTTAGCCGCCCAGAGAGGTGGTATTAGGATTCTCGAGGCATCCCCCGACGGCTGCGGATGGGTTATGCTCCTGGGTGCTTCCGGTGTGATCATGCACCATGAGCAGACGACGCGGACCTTTGATCTGGACTGGATCGACTGGGACGGTGGGGACGGCATGCACCAGACAGCCTTCTCGTGGAGCCCGGACTCGCGCAAGGTGGCCTTCTACTACGCCTATGCGGAAGGCATGCGTGCCTCGCCGGCGGTGCGAGATTTTGGCATCGCCCTGGTGACACTGGACAACGGGGTTGCTGAGCTGGTCAAACCCGCAGGACGAAGAACCGCATTGCTGGGAGATGAGGCCATTCCTCCCCAGTGGAGTTCAGACTCGCAATACGTGTACTTTATCCAGGGCCCTGTGCCGGGAGAAACACTGCAACCCAAGGTTTACCCCGCCTTTACATATCGGGTGGACATCCGGACGGGTCAAGAGGAGAAGTTGGCCCAGGGAACGGCGACCTCCGTTGCGCCGGACGACAGTTATCTTTTGCTGAGCAACCATTGCGTCACAACAGAGAAGGGTGAGGTGAAGCACCGATCGGCAAAGCTGGATCTTCGCACTCGGAAGATTGAAGTTCTAACTGCCCTGGTCGGCCTTCCGCGCATCTCCCCGAGCGGACGTTACGTGGCCGGGATATACCGTGACAAAGAACAGTTCGTTGTTCGGTTCTTCGACGCCTCCGACTGGTCGATGATCAATGACGCGGGTCCCGTGCAACGCATCGGATCCATGGCGGAATGGTTTACCTTCTGGCACTGGATCACGCTGGACTCGCCCCCGCAACCCGCCGTCCCGACGACGCAGCCGTAGCGGGCCGCTGGGGAGCGTCCAGAGGAGTGGCTGTTCGCGTGGCGAGATGGCGTCACCGCAGGTCGTTGGGGATGGATGGGCAGCCACATCCGTGGATGACTCCCCAAAAAAAGCCCACATCTGGGTAATAATACCCCATATGATCATTCCGGTGTCTTTCTTCTGCCCGCCAGGGGCCTTCTCGGCCTTGGCATGGCGGATGCTGTGCTTCAGGGTGTTGCGGTCGCGAAGGGCGGCCGGGGAACACGGGAACGCAGAAGCCAAGGAGGTCTATCATGACCCGCAAGCTGCTGACGATTCTGACGGCGATGGGACTGGCTGGTGGTTGCCTGATGCAGACTCACGGTTGCACGTCGGAGGCGGCGGCTCGCGGGCTGAGCGTTTGGGCTGCTGATTCACAGCAGACGGAGCCGGGGCCGAACGGCTTCGACGCCGACTGGCCGAGCTGTTCCTTGGAGCCCTGGGGGCCGCAGTTCTGAGCGGTGCCCGCGAAGGGTCACAGAGGCGCCAAGGCGTTTGTCACCTTGAGGCCTTCCGACATGACAGCGTTACCGTGCGGTCGGGCGACTGGGCCGCGTCGGCAGACCTCGGGCCGGCACAGACGATCCGGGCCCGGGCACTCGTGAAGGCGATATCGCCACCCGGCGGCCGCCAGGTTCCGCCCTCGCACCTCCAGCCTTGGAGTTACAGACAGCCTTGGCCTTACAGACTCCAACCTTGACGGTATGGGCGTCGCAAATAGCGCATGGCCTCGGGGGCGTTGGGAATCTTGAAGTTGGCGGCGTCCCACTCGATTCGCCGGCCGGCGCGGTAGGCGACGTTGCCCAGGAGGACGGTTTCGGTCAGCGGCCCGGTGTAGTCGAATCCGCAGGTGGTTGGCCCGCCGGTCTTGCAGGCCTCGGTCCATTCCTTGTGATGCCCGATGGAATCAGGGATGAAGGGGTCGGGCCGTTGGAAGTCGGCGAAGTCCTTCTCCGGCAGCAGGCGGTGCTCGTCGTAATTGGCGAGGAGCATGCCGCGGGCACCGACGAAGAGCACGCCGGCCCCCCACTCGGGGATCTGCCCTTGGGCGACGTCGCCCGGTCGTGTCTGTCCGCCGTACCAGGTGAGTTTGACGGCCGGCTGCTCGCCCCGGGCGGGGTAGTCCCAGGTAACCGTCAGCTTATCGGGGGCGTGTTCGGCATGAACGGGCGGTCCCTGTGCCTCGGCAGCCCGGGCGTGCCGGAGGTCGAGGGCCCAGTGGGCAAGGTCCATGTAGTGGCAGCCCATGTCTCCCAGCCCGCCGCCGCCGAAGTCCCACCAGCCGCGCCACTTGGCGGGCACGTAGTCCGGGTGGTACGCGCGGTATGGAGCGGGGCCGAGCCACAGGTCCCAGTGCAAGCCCTCGGGGACGGGGGGGGTATCGGTTGGCCGTTCGCCGCCCGCCCAGACTGATCCGCACCAGACGTGAGCCTCGCGGATCGAGCCGATCGCGCCCCGCTGCACGAGTTCGACGACTCGGCGGTAGTTGCCACCGGCGTGGATCTGGTTGCCCATCTGGGTGACGCGTTTGAGCCGGGCGGCCGTCTCGGTCAGTTGCCGGGCCTCGTAGACGGAATGGGTCAGCGGCTTCTCGCAATAGACGTGCTTGCCGGCTTTGAGGGCAGCCATGGCGATGGCCGCGTGCGTATGGTCCGCCGTCGAGATGACGACGGCGTCGATGTCCTTGTCCAGGGTATCGAGCATCTGGCGATAGTCGGCAAAGAACTTCGCCTTGGGGAACTGCTCGCGGGCTCCGCCAGCCCGGCTCTCGTCCACATCGCACAGGGCAACAATGGTCTCGTGGGCGACCCCGTGCAGGTTGTCGGCACCTCGCCCGGCCACACCGACGACGGCGATACCGAGCGTGCTGTTCGGTGATGGCCCGGTCGCCCGGGTGATGCGGTTACCGAGGCAGACCCCGGCGGCGACTAAGGCGGATTGCTGAAGGAAAACGCGGCGTGTAGGTTGACGATGGTGATTCATGGCGATGGTACTCGATTCACAAAGGTCCGATCAGACACGCACCGTGGTGTCCTGATTCCGCATTCCCTCCGTCATCAGCTCGCACGCAGGGGTTTGGCCGTGACCGCAGTATGCTTCACGACCGCGTGAAGAATAGTATAGCGATATCCAGGACGAAACTGGAATGCAAATCTCGGCCCTGTCTTGCCACAGGCTTCCGGCCGGGATCGTCAGGCCGTAGCGACCGCACCGCTGTGCGTGGCCGGCGATTGAGGTTCGATCGCCTCCCAGCGGCCGGCGGGGGCGGCGGGCGCGATGGACCATCGGCGGTGAGTGCAACCAGGCATCGTGGTCGCCACGACGAGGCATCGGCGGCAGGCACGGCGATGTATCGGTAGCGGGCGCGGTTCGGCACAGGCTGCGGACGCGACGAAGCGGTACTGCCCTATGAGTTTGGGCCGGCGGCTATGCCCTGCGGGGGGATGCGGCTATACTTGAGGTTGGTTGGTCTGCCGCATTGAGGCCCGGCACCGTGTGCCGTGCTTCTTTGTCCCCGTGGCTCTCCTTCCTCTCGGGTTGAGACGACGGTCTCTTGGATGGGCAATAGCACAGGGCAGGCGGCAGGTCGGACCGGTCCAGCGAGGGGGGCAGGCGTGCCTGCAACGGATATGCGTTATGGAACTTCCCCGCCGTGGACGCGGCGATGAGCTACTCAAGCCTGGCGAGCTGACAGCCTTGCGGGATCGGCTTCGCCGGGCGTCAGCCAAGCACGATCTGACCAGCGTGGTGGCGTGCGCTTTCGATCATCGCACGCGTATGCTTCCTTTCATCTTCGCGGATCTTCGGATGGCGCCCGCGGGCGTCCGAGCGGTGGGCTCCGCACTTGTGGATGCCGGTTTCTCCCGCACCCGTATCGTTCTGCAGCAATGGAACCCGCACTTTCGCCCGTCGCGGATGCGAGTGGACGGTCGCGTGCCCGACATGTTCATGGTGTCGAGCATGCAGATTCACTCGGCACAGTGCCACGGTCTGATTCGCGACGCGTGCCACATCGATCCCGAGCATCGCCCGCTGATCATCGCCGGCGGTCCGAAGACGATTTATGAGCCGTGGGATGTCTTCAACGCCGACCCGGCCCACCGCTGGGGCGCGGACGTGGCGGTCACCGGCGAGGAGTTCGTTCTGCTGAGTCTGATCGAGCTGCTGCTCTCGATCCGGGCGAAAGGCGAGCCGATGCGGTCGGCGTTCAGGCGCGCACGGGACGGCGGGATGTTGGACGAGATCCCGGGCCTGGTGTATGCCCGCGGCGACAAGGAGGGCTTGGTGGAGGAGCTGGTCGATACAGGCGTGCAGCGGCTGCTGGGCGACCTCGACGAGCTGCCCCATCCGATCCTCGGTTACCGTCTGCTCGAGCCCCCGAGTCGCGCGCCCACACTTGGCTCGCAGCCATTGGCGGATCGCCTGGTTCGCCGCTACAGCCCGATCGTCTCGCTGGTGCTGACCTACGGCTGCAAGTTCAACTGTCCCTACTGCCCCATTCCCGCCTACAACCAGCGCCAGCACCGGGTCAAGAGTGGAGCGAGAATCGTCGATGAATTCCGTCGCCTGAATACCGAATATGGGTTCCGCTACTTCTTTGGAGCGGACGACAACTTCTTTAATAATCGCGAGCGAACACTGGACATTTTAGAGTCGCTGGCCCAGGCCCAGGTCAACGGGACCAAGCTGCGGAAACGTATCCGCTGGGGTACGGAAGTGACCGTTCACGATACGCTGGCTTTGCGAGAGCACCTGCCTACCGTGCGTGCGGCCGGCGTGCGAGCCCTCTGGCTGGGCGTCGAGGACATGACCGCCACCTTGGTCAAGAAGGGCCAGAGCGTGGACAGCACGTCGGAGGCGTTTCGGCTTCTGCAGCAGCATGGCATTTGCCCAATGCCCATGATGATGCACCACGACGAGCAGCCTCTCTATACGCGGGGCAAACCCTACGGTCTACTCAACCAGGTACGGCTTCTGCGCAAAGCGGGTGCGGTCAGCCTTCAGGTATTGATGATCACGCCGGCCACCGGCTCGCGGCTTTACGAGAGCACCTTTGCCTCGGGCCTGGTGTATGACAGTGTCGACGGCCGCCGAGTCCAGCCGCACATGCTCGACGCCAACTACGTGGTCGCGTCCGCGCACCCACAACCGTGGCGCAAGCAGTTCAACATCATGCTCGCCTATATGTACTTCTATAATCCACTTCGCCTTGCGTGGGGTCTTATCCGGCCGAACACGAGACTGTATCTCGCCGACAGTGGCATGCAGATGATCGGCATGTACGGACTGGCCCAAACGATCCGACGGACTTTCGGCTGGGCGTTGCGGTTGTGGCGCGGCGGCATCACTTATCGTCGGCAGGCACCCAGCAGCCCAATCCCGATGCGCAACCCGCAGGGCGAGCCGGCCAGTCATGCCCTACCCGGTACGCCGCTGGCTTCGGCACGCACGGTATGGCCTTGCACCACGGGCGTGGCCGAGATGCCCAAGGCCGCTCGGGCTGAAGTCCGCGGCTCGTTGATTGGCGACCAGTCAAGGTGAGCGAAACTGGAGCTGTTCCCGCGGGTGCATCCACCGAAACGTGGCGACTGGCGGGCCTGGCACGCACTGTCGTGTGCCACTGCCGGGTCAGCAGCGCCCCTCCCCCAAAAAAACACTGCTCACAGAGCAGTACCACACGGATGAGGCCTGCCCCTACACAGAAAATGCGCCCTGTTCTCGCTCTTGGAAAAGCCGGAAACCGGGGATATAGTGAGCGCATGCTGCCCGTGGGTAGTCCACGGGCTCCCGGCGAGCCGGGCTGATTCCGCGAAATCGGACGACAGCCTTTGACCGCAGGTGAAGATGAGTTCCTCGGGTGATCGAGGTGGGTTGCCCCGAGAGCTTGTTGCACGCAATTCCCGTATCGTGCTGCCGTCCAGGCGAAATCCTCTGTCCCTTCAGCCGCATCAAGGAGGCAATCCCATGAACAGAAAGCTGCTGCATGTGTGGGGCTGTTCAACCTGCCTGCTGGTCTGCCTGGGCATCACGTGCCCTGGGACCGTCGGGCCGCCCGATACCGGCGATCCCGGCCACGGGGGCAACGCAGCCCAGACCGAGACGCTTCAGGCGATCGCCCACGTGACGAACACGGGCGGGGCCAGCGGCATCGCCCTGCGCCCATCCGACGGGGCACTCTTCGCGGTCAACCGCACAGGGCTGTTCGGGCCTCTGGACGAAGGGGACGATCTGTCGCAAATGCAGCCGTTCGGCGCTGAGAATCTGGCCACGCCCGCCATCTTCGGGACCGGCAGCGATTCGCTCGTACTGGCCATCACGGAAAGCGGTGAGTTCTGGATCGGCTCAAGCTGCTGCGTCAGGCTGGCCGTCGTTCCGCCCGCCGGTGGGGATGCGCAGCCGTTCAACGGCCTGATCACCTCCTCGTCGAACATCAAGGCGGAGACCATGACCATCGTGCCGGATGACTTCGTCGGCGAGCAGATCCAGCCCGGGCAGTTGCTCGTCGGGCAGGAAACCACCTTCTCCAGACTCGCCGCCATCGACGTCGAGGGCGATCGAGCGGTCACCCGGGTCAATAACCCCTTGCTTGGCACGACGAATCGCAACGCACACCACCTGGCCTTCGGGCCGGGACCCGTCCTGTACAGTTCCCGAGGTACGCTGGCGAACACAATTCCCGGTTTGCAGACCATCGCCACCGATGGCAGCCCCACCTTCGTGCCCGGCAGCGAACGGTACGGTATCCACTCGTTCATCGTCGGGAACAATGGCGACTTGGTCATGCGTGCCCGGCACAATCTGGCCAGCGGCAGCGAGCTGAACGGCGTGCTGATTTTCTCCCCCGCGGATCAGACCATGACCTTCGGCGTCGGGTACACCACCGCGGAAACGTCGGAGGACGACGAGCTTGCCATCTCCGCGGACGGCAACGACATCTACATGTCACTGCCCAAGCTCAACCAGATCGTGCGGCTTGTGGATGCCCCCTAAGCGTTTCACGAGGTTGTGTGGCGGCCACCGGCTCTGGAGGACGCTGGATTCTCAACAGACACGCCGGTCGCCTCCGCCTGTCCGCCACGCCACGTAGGCCGCGGCGGAGCGGGCGACCGCTACAATGAATCGTGAAATGCTCTAGAGCATTTCACGCAATGGCGTAGCGGCCGCCGCCCCTGGTGACCCGCGAACTCGCAAGGAATACGCCGGTCGCCACGGGGGGCGACCGCTACAATGAATCGTGCAATGCTCTAAACGAGAGACCACGCGACCAGCCACGCACCGGCGATCGCCAAGGTCAGCAGGGTCACGGGGATTCCGACGCGAGCGTGATCGCGCCAGGTGATGGTCACGCCCATGCGGGCGGCCTGATCGATCACGATGATATTGGCGATGCTGCCGACGACGAGGAGATTCCCCGCGAGCGTGCTGGAGAGCGCCAAGATGGCGCCAGCCAAAGGATGGCTTGCGACGGGTAGGAGGAGCATGACAGCGGGCACGTTGGACACGAGATTGGACAGCACAGCGGTGGTCACGAAGAGCGGCACCGGCCGGCCCAAGTCGAGCCCGCCGGACCGCAGAATGGCAAAAAGTTCTCCCAGGGTACCCGACGAGGCGAGTACGTCGTTGACCACGAACAGTCCCACGAAGAGCACGAGCAACTGCCAGTCGATCAGGGCCAGAATACGTCGCGAGGCAAGGCGGCGGCTGGTCATCAGCAGGCCGCCGGCCGCGAGGGCACACAGCTCGCGCGGCCAAGCAGTAAACAGAAAGACGGCCATGAGAGTCGCCAGAACGGTCACCCCTTTGCCCGTCTGCCACACGTTGAAGGGTGGGGCCTCAGCCGGCGTCGGCGTCATATCCTTATGCCATTGCCCGCGGGCCAGATGGCCAATCACCCACCAGATGGCCGCCAAACCGAGGATCGATGGCACCAAGGCCATGACTAGATAGCCCGCGAACGGCATTTGCAGCTTCTGCCCGATCAGGATGTTCTGCGGATTACCGATGAGCGTGGCCGCCGATCCCACGTTTGAGGCACACGCCAGAGCGAGCAGGAAAGGCACGGGGTTGAGTTTGCGGCGTTCGCAGCCCTCGACGAGCACGGGGGCCATGGCCAGGCAGACGATGTCGTTGCACAGCACAGCCGCGAGCAGGCCGGTGATCCCGATGAGCAAAGCGAGCAACATCGAGGGAGACACGTCGGCTTCAGCCAGAGCGCGGGCAATCCGGGCGTAGCAGCCGCCGAGGCGAAACTGGGCCGAGACGATCATCAAGCCGAGGAGCAAAGCCATGGTGCCGACGTCCACCGCGGACCAAGCCGACTCGGTCGTGGCTCGCCCCGTCGCCAGCAAGACGATGACGCCAAGCAGAGCAACGCCGGTGCGGTCCAGGGCCAAACCAGGAATGCGGCCGAGGATCATGCCCAGGTAGACGAAACCAAAGACAATCAGCACCATGGTGTCCATATGCGCGGCTATTCATACCTGCCTCGGGCGGCGAACTCAAGCGGGGCGTAGCGAGAGCAGACGGTTTTATCCGTGCAAACGAAGGATGCGGCCGCTGTAGGTTCCCTGGGCAACGCCTGCCGACATTTCGCCCCGGGTTGACTTGGCGGGCAGGTGTGGCGTATCACTGCGGCGATGGCAACCTTTCAGACTCATCTATGGTGCTACCTGTGGGACTTGGTCGACGAGGGGATCGACGGAGTTCTGGATCGACTCCAGGGCGAAGCGGGCATCACCGGAATCAGCGTGGCGACGAATTACCACCGCGTGGATCAACTCCGCTCGCACGCGTCAAACGGTCCACGGCGGTTCATCTCCGCCGGCGGGTCACAATTCCAACCGCAGGGTGCCTGCTATGCATCGACGCGCATGCGGCCGGTGGTGGCCCAGTGGCTGCGCAAAACCAACCCGCTCGCGGCGGTGGCCGAGGCGTGCACCAAGCGAGGTCTGACGCTGCGTGCATGGCACGTCTGCTGCCATGGCTCGGCGATGGTCGAGCGTTATCCGGCCGGCGGAGTGAAGGACGTGTTCGGGGCGGTCAGCCCGGCGTGGCTGTGCCCGAGCAATCTGGATGTGCGCGAGTGCCTGCGCGGGATGGTCGAGGATCTGGGCACGCATTACGGTTTCGAGGCCATCGAGCTCGAGCGGGCAAGCTTCCCGACGGACCTCCATGCCCATCATCACGAGAAGGAGGGGTTCGCCTGCGGGCCGGCCGGCGATTGGCTGCGGGGGCTGTGTTTCTGCGAATCGTGTCGGCAGTTGGCCACCCGCGAAGGCGTGGACGTGGCGGAGGCGGCCAAAGTGGCAACCCGCTATCTGGAAGGTGTTCTTGCATCGGGCGAGCCGCTGGCCACAGAGCCGGACGAGCTGCTCGACCGCGAGCCGGCCCTGGCCGCTTATGCCAACTGGCGCCGCAAGCAGGTGACCTCGCTGATCAAGTTGATCCGAACCACATGCCCGTGCCGCCTGATCGTGCATCGCAGCGGTCCGCCGCTGTGGGGGGCAACCGACTTCGCCGAACTGGCGGCGACATGTGATGCCCTGCTGGCCCCCTGCTACGTCAACGATCCGCAACGGCTGGCGACGGCGGTGCGAGCGGCGACGGCCGACACCGGCGACGTCACGCGGGTCGAGGTCGGACTGAGCGCCTGCACACCGCCCTGCTCGGACGCCGCGGAACTCGTCGCCATGATGCGAAGCGCCGTCGAGCAGGGAATCCGCTCGGCGAATATCTACAACTACGGCCTTCTCCCGCTGACACGGCTCGAGTGGATCCGCCAGGCTTGCCGCTACGCCTCACGCGAGGCGCGATAGAGCAGTTCACGCATGGCGTAGCGGTCGCCCCCCGTGGCGACCGGCGTCGTTCGTGAAAAGCAAATGGGCGCAGCTTGCGATCCGCGGACGAAATGACCAATGGCGAAGCCCCAATGACCAATGAAGTCTGAATGACCAATGACGAACGTCCCCGCCCGCGGTTGGCGTTCTGGCTTCGGGTTTGGTCATTGACTGGTCATTGGGCCTTGGGCATTCGCCATTTTGCCGCAGGAGCCAGGCGTCCAGCGAGTTACACCCAAAGCAAATGGCCGCCGGAATCGGCGGCCACTGCAACAATCGCTTCTGATCGCACGGCGAGCGGCTCAGACCGCCGGCACGGCTTTATGCGCCCGCCTCACCCTCCGGTGGCGCGGCCGTGAACGACTGCAACGCCAGGTAGTTCGGGCCAAATCGCTTGATGTTGTCCAGTTGCTTGTCGAACTCGTCGAAGTGGGCCTCCTCGTCGTTGACCAAGGTCTCAAACAACTGCTTCGAAGCCGAGTCCGCGTGCTTGCTGCACTCGAGAGCGAAGTTGTTGTAAACCTCGACCGCCCCCTGCTCCATCTCCGCGGCCCGAGCGACGATGGCTTCCGCCTCAGTGATCCGCTCGACCGGTGCGGCCACGACCATATCCACGTCTCCCTTGAGGAAGAGGATACGCTCGGCCAGCTTCTCCACGTGCCCCATCTCCATGATCGCCACCCGCCGCAGCAACCCGGACAGCGGGCCAAAGCCCTGGTCGTCCAGGTGGAAATGCCAGTACATGTACTGATGTACCGCCTGCAACTCGTCGGCCACCGCCTTGTTCAACAACTCGATGCTCTTCTTCCGGTCCATGTTGTACTCCTCTCTGACTCACATATTCCAAACTACACAGCAACCCACTCAGAGCCGCGCCCGTCAGGAAGCGGTCCTCCTCAGCAAGGAACCTCTTCAGAGCCGCGCCCGTCAGGAAGCGGTCCTCCTCAGCGAGGAACCGCTCCCTGACGGTCGCGGCTCTGCTGTGGTCGCGGCTCTGCCGGGCTCGCGGCTGCCGGCCTCACAGACAACGCAGGAACGCCACGAGGTCCTTCTTCTCCTGCTCGGTCAGCTTCACCCCGGTAACCAGACTGAAAAACTCAACCGTGTCCTCGATGGTCAACAGTCTACGGTCATGCAGGTACGGTGGCGAGTCCTTGAGCCCGCGCAGCGGGAAGGTCTTGATCGGACCGTCTGCGCTCGCCATCCGCCCGTTGATCATCTGGGGTTTGAAAAAACGCTCCGTGCGCATGTTGTGCATGAAGTTGTCGGTGTAGTACGGGGCCGGGTGGCACTCGGCACAACGGCTCTTGCCGAAGAACACCGCTTCGCCGCGCAGCTCGGACTCGGTCGCCTTGTCCGGATCAAGCCGGCCAAACACATCCAGTTTCGGTGCCGGCGGGAAATCCAAGAGAGCCTGGAACTCGGCCATGAAATGCACCTGACTGCCGCGGTCGAGCACATTGACGCCCTTCTTCGTGGCGATGACCGGGTCGCCGTCGAAGTAGGCGGCCCGCTGCTCGAACTCGGTGAAGTCCTCGATGGTCTTGAGGCCCCGCTGCGAGCCGAATAGCCTTTGAACGTTCACACCCCGCAAGGGCGGAGTATCCAGACCGTGCCGGAACTCCTGCGGCCTGATGTCGCCCACCAAGTGCGTGGTCGCGTTCGTGTGGCCGTTGACGTGGCAGTCGAAACAGGTCACCCCGCGATGCGGCCTGGCCGACCGCCGATCCTCGGTCTGGTTGAACTGCTGCTGCGGGAAAGGCGTCACCAGCAACCGCAAACCTTCGAGCTGCTTGGGATTGAGGATCCCGTTGAACAGCTCGTAGTAATTCATGATGGTGACGACCTTGCCTTGACTGACATCGCCCAAGTCGGGGCGGGTGGTCAGGAAAATCGCGGGCGGGTATTCAGGCAGCAGATGGGCCGGCAAATCGTAGTCCATGTCAAACCGGGTCAGGTCACGATCTTCCTGAGCTTTGATCTCGTCAATGTGGTGCTGGGGAAAGACCATGCCGCCTTCCGAATGATTGGGGTGCGGCAAGGGCAGGAAACCCTTGGGAAACAAGCCTTTTTCGCGGATTTCCTCGGGTTTCATCGCGGCGAGCTTCTCCCAGGTCATGCCAGCCGGCAGCCTGACCCTGATGCCGGCCTGCACCGCCTTGCCGCGCGACATGGTCACGCTGTCCGCGGCGCGATCCGCGAGGTCGTACCGTTCCTTCAGCAAGTCCATCTGCCGTTGCATGATCGCCGGTTTCTCCGCCGACATGCGGGCAATAGTCGTGTCGAGGCTTTCCTTGATCACCACTGGAGAGTAGCTGGAGGGCTGCTCGGCCCATGCTTGCGTTAGAGAGAGAGCAATCGCGACGCTCAAAGTCACCAAGACCGTGGTCGTGACAAGCCCCAGATACCTGCGTACTGGCGGTGTCCTCATGGTTTGGTCCTCCTCGGGAGATTGGATGATCTGTTCCGAGGCACGGACTTCCGTGCCTTTGGCTGCTTGCTTGGTCGTACCGCACCACCTCCCTTCTTACCCTGCCGAGAACGGCAGTCGGCACACAGGCCGTGGAAATGGACGTCAAACCCCTGAATCTCGAATCCACAGGCGCTGACATCCGGCCACTGGATCCGATCCAGGCGATCGTCTTCGATATCGATGATCCGCTCGCAGCTCACACAGAACAGATGGTGATGCCGGCCGATCTTGGGATCGAATCGGGCTGCCGAGCCGGGATGACAGATGCGAGTGACCAATCCCAAGCGTGCGAACGTGTCCAAGATGCGATAAGCCGTGGTGCGTGAAATGCCGGGGACTCGCTCTGCAAGCCGCTCGTACACCTGATCAACCGTCGGGTGATCCTCACGTTCGAGCAGCGTTTCAAAGACCGCTTGGCGCTGAACCGTCGCCACCAACCCATGCTCGCGGCACATGCGCCGAAACTGAGCGAGTCGTTCATGCGTCGTGGCCGAATCCATCGCTTGCCGTGATGGTAATATGTACCAACGGAGGGCCGTTGTCAAGTCGACGACCGGGGGCAGGTGTGACGGTTTTCCGTCGCGCCCTCAAAGGATTCTCGGACGCCGGGGCGGGGCGGTATCCTGCCGATATGGCGGTCACATCACCGTGAAGTAAACGCCGGCCGCGAAATCGATGCTCTCCCGCGTCATACGGGGCGGTTGGTCGAGATAGCGGCACTGGTTGATGGCCAGGGTGATCAGGTCACGAGGCTGGCAGCAGCGGAACGGCCGCTCGGTCTTGCGGTAGTACTCCTCGATGACGTAGTCCACGACCTCGCCGTCGTGAGCGATCCCGAGTCGTTCGGACATCACGCGGAAGAGTTCGCGGAACTCCTCCTCGGTGGGATCGACGACGTTGATCTTGTAGGGGATACGGCGGAGGAAGGCCTCATCCACCAGGTCGCGGGGTTCGAGGTTGGTCGAGAAGATGAGGAGCTGGTCGAACGGCACCTGGATCTTCTGGCCGTTGGCCAAGGCGAGGAAGTCGTAACGTTTCTCGAGCGGCACGATCCAGCGGTTGAGGAGCTCGAAGGGGTTCATGCGTTGCCGGCCGAAGTCGTCAATGACCAGCGTGCCGAGGTTGCTCTTAAGTTGCGTCGAGGCCTCGCTGATGCGGGTTGTGGCGTTGTAGCGGACCTCGAGGGCATCCATGGTCAGTTCGCCGCCGGTGACGATGGTCGGCCGGCGAATGCGTACCCAACGTTCGTCGATCTGGTCGGCCTTGAGGATGCTGTTTCGCGGCGTGGGGATCTCATCGTGGATCTCGGCATCGAAGAGCTTGATGAGAAAGCCGTCGACGTGGAGGGTGCGCGGCATGAAGACTTCGGAGCCGAAGCAACGGGTGATACGTTCGGCGATGCTGGTCTTGCCGTTACCGGGGAACCCGTAAAGGAACATGCCGCGGCCGGAGTTGATCGCCGGGCCCAGTGTGGCGAACATCCGGTCGCTGATCAGCAGGTCGCCGAACGCTTCGCGGAGCACTTGCTCGTCGGGGCGTTCCGAGGTGATGGATTGTGCCTTGACGCTTTCGACGTAGGCGCTAAGTGGGACGGGTGCTGACCCGATGTAGAGGGACTCTTCCATGCACTTGCGAGCCCGTTCACGACCGGCGTCCGTCAGCGTGTAGGTGAAGTCGCCCATGCTGGCGGCGCCGACGTAACCCAGCAGTTGCTGGCCCTTGAGATCGGCGAGGCGTTCGACAATAAGGGGGTGCGGCAAAGCGAGCATCCCCGCCACTTTGGCACCGCTCGCCGAGCCCACCACCTGAAGGTACTTGAAGATAATGGCATCGACCATCGAATCGGTCAGGCCGGCCTCGGCCAGGCTGGCCGGGGGCCGCGGGCGAAAGGGGGCCGGCTTGTCGGGTGCGACGGCGTTGGCCGCCGGGGCGTTGGCTGCGGGGTGACTCCGGGCGATGAGCAATGAAGACGCGGTATTCATACGATTCTCCGGTCTGGCAGGCCCTGGGAAAGCGGACACCGCTCCATTCGCGCGCGAATGACCTGGCCGCTGCCCCTGTGCCCGGCGCTCAGTGCGTCGGAACGGCTGGCGTATGACGGTCGGTGCGGCAACACCAGGTTGCCGCGGCGTGCCCTCCCATGCGCATAGGGCGGCCCACGCTCCTGTTATCGACGGGCGGCTGCGGGCTCTTCATCAGGCGTGTGGACGGCGTCGGAATCGAGCGACGCTGGTCCGATAGTCTCGCCCCAAACGCGTCGCTATGCAGTTTCGGCGGCCGGCGGGCACATCATCACGGGGCAGAATGGCGCAAGTATAGCGATTAGCGGAATGAACCGATGAACGCAATGGGTTGTGGGGACGATCTGAGCCGGTGTGATCAATGACGGTACGCGCGCTGCGCCGGCCCAAATGAACCGGAGACTTGGCAATCATGGACGTACGCTACATCAACCCATTCATCGCGTCGGTCAAGAACGTATTCCAGATGATGGTAGCCACGGACGTCAACGTGGGGCGGCCGTTCATCATCTCTCCCCAGGCCGAGCCCAACGCGGATGTCTCCGCCGTGATTGGCCTTTCAGGCGACGCGGTCGGCTGCGTGGTACTGACCTTCTCGATGGACACGGCCATCAAGGCGGCGGAGCGATTCGCCGGCATCGAGCTGACAGAACGGCACCCGGACTTTGGGGACGCGATTGGGGAACTGGCCAACATGGTGGCCGGCCAGGCAAAAGCCAAGCTCGACGGGCTCAATGTCAGTATCTCACTGCCCAGCGTGATCATCGGCCGTGAGCACGTCATCTCCCAGTCGCGGCAAAGCCCTCGACTGGCCTTGCCCTGCGACGCGGACATCGGCAGGTTCCACGTTGAGGTAGCTATGGAGGTGGAGAAGAAGGCGACCGCCCCACCGGTTGCCGCGCAAGCGGGTGCTTAACGCATCCCGACCCCGGTCGATGGTTGAGGCCCGGCCGCGAGACACGATGGCTCACGAAGATCGGAGCCGCAACCTCAGTGCGATAGGGGGTCGATGGGCAGGAGAAGATCATGGCCACAGCGGTCCACCACGCCATTCCGATTGAAATCTCAGAAGACCGTTTGCGCGCCGAATTGATCCTTCGCCGGACACCAGCAGAGAGTCTGACCGAAGATAACATCGCCACGGCCCTCCAGGAACACAACGTTCCAATCACGGAGGAGGTCCGCGAGCGGGTGAAGCAGCTTCTCGCGTTGGCGGAAACGAAGCAACTTCCGCGGGATCGCTTCCTGCTGGCGGAAGGCAAGCCGGCTGTGCAGGGCGTCCCTGCTCACATCGAGTTGGCCGCCGACGAAAACGACAAGGACGCACACGCCGAAGACGGACGGACGGACTTCTATCAAAGCCACATTCGCACAGTGGGCGAAGGCGAGGTCGTAGGGACGTACTTCGCGGAGGAGCCCGCGCAGCCCGGCGTTGACGTGCATGGCAAACCAATGGCCGGCACCATGGGCGGCACATCCGTCCAGCTTGGCGAGAACGTCAAACTCGCCGAGGATGGTCGAACCATCCTCGCCACCGCGGCTGGCAAAATCCACCTGACGCGACAGCAGATCAGCGTACTGGCCGTCGTCGAGATCCGAACGGACGTGGACTTCTCCACGGGCAACATCGAGTCGCCGACCGACGTGTTGATCCAGGGTACAGTGCGGGACACGTTCACGGTACGATCGGATAAGAGCATCAGCGTCCGCGGGGCGATCGAGGCGGCCACGGTCGAGGCAGGCACCGACGTCGAGGTAAACGGCGGCATCGCGGCTCGAAGCCAGGGACAGGTGGTGGCCCGTGGGCAGATTCGCACCAAGTTCTGCGACGAAGCCAACCTGAAAGCCGACGGCGACATCATCGTCACCCGGCAAAGCCTCAACAGTCATCTCCACACCAACGGGCGGCTCATGCTTCCGCGCGGCGTTCTGCTGGGTGGCTACGCTTATGCTCGCGAAGGCGGGGAAATCAAGGTGCTCGGCAACGACGTCTATCGCAAAACGGAGGTAGCGATAGGGCTCGACCCAGCGGCTCTGGTCGAGGCCGCCCAGGTGGATCAGATCCTCCGTAAGAAGCGGGAGGCGGCCGCCAAAATCCGCGAGAAGATCCAGCCGCTACTCAGCCAACTCAAGCGGCTCAACCCGCAGCAGCGGGAACGGGCCACCGAACTGATGTATCAGGCCGATGAGATCGACGCCCAGGTGCGAGCCGAGGAAGCCGACAAGCAGAAGATGATCGCCTCGCGCGGCCCCACGGAGACACCCAGCCTGTTCATCACTTCGATCATCTACCCCGGCGTCAAGATCATCTTCGGCAACAAGATGACCGTCTTCCGCAAAGAGCGAAAAGGGCCCATCAAGGTTGAACGCCGCGTCGTCAACCGCGTCGAGGAGATCTGCATCGTTGACCGCAGCTCGGGCTCGGTGACAACCATGCCGACCTACGACTACGTGCCCGACACTCCGGACGAGAAGCCGTAGGACCGGCCTTCGCCCTGCCCGCCCCATAAAAGCTGTGCCTATCTGAAGGTAGTTCCTTTCTGCCTACTCCGCATCGTCTTGCACTTCAGCGTAGCGGTCGCCTCGCGCGACGACCGGCATATGCTGAGCGCCCACACCGGCGAGACGCCGATGCCACACCCACACCACACCCGTGGCGGCCACCCTGGCGGCGTGGCCCGCTCGACCCGCCACAGCCTGCCTCTTGGGTGGGCTCCACATCAAGACCTGAGAGCTGCAATTTCTCGCCCGGTCACGGCTTCGCACCGGCCGGGGGCTTGGGAAGCCAGGTGCAGATGCGCTTCCCGTTCCAGTTGTCCACCGTGGCATAATCCACCATGGGGATGGAACCCCCGTCCGCGGTGGGGACAAGGAATTGCATGCGCGTGGTCGGCAGAGTCGTGGGGACGGCGGTAACGTCCACGTAGCCGGCTTTGCCGACGATGGTAACCGGCTTGTCATAGTCGGGATCGAGGTTCTCGTCCCTGGCCAGCACAATCGGGCCACGAACCAGGGCCTGGTGATTGTCTCCCGCCCGGTTGCTGCCCCGAGGTGAGTCGAGCAACCGGCAGCGCATGTCCACCATCAACTCGATCTCGTCCCCGGCAGTCCAGGCGCGCGCGAGGTCGGCATATGTGCCGGCCACCACGGGGAACGTCTCACCGTTGACTTTCAGGGTAGTCGAGGCGCTCCATGCGGGGATGCGCACCCGAATGGAGAAACGCTCCGGGATCTCGGGCTTGACGTGGATCATGACCTTGCCCGACCGCGGGTAATCCGTCGCCACTTCGAGGCGGACCGGTCGGCCGGCCGGCGTCAACGAGGCGGCAATGCAGGGCTCGTAGAGATTGACCACCGGCCCCGTCCGGGAGTTCATCACCGCCACGAGCGGCAGGTAGGCCAGCCCCATCGGGCCGTTCAGATTGCAGCAGGTGACGTACACGTCATGGATGACCGCTCCCCACCCTTCCGGGTTCGTCTTCACACCGTTGAGCAGGTTGACGTAGCTGAAGCCGTCGCCGGCGGGTTTCATCGCCCCGATCAATCCGTTGTACGCGTACCGCTCGATATCATCGACCGCGGAGGGATCGCCGGTCAGCCGTAGGATCTGGCTGCACAACTTGACCCAGGTAACGCCGACGCAGGTCTCCATCATTCGCCGCATGTCCGGATTGGCCTGCTCCAGGGCGGTGTTGTCCCAGGCCTCGCCGAGCACCGCGGGGTGGTAGGGCTGGTCGCCGCCGCCGTTGCCGATGATCGTGATCTCCTTCTCGCGAATGTTGCGATAGAGATTCAGTACCGCCTGTTTCCAGCGCTCATTGCCGGTGGCCCGGTAGTATTCGACCACGCCCTCGAACAGCGACATCATCTCGTATGCTTTGGGATATACGCCGCCGATCTTGTAGGGCTCCTTGTTGTTCAAGGCGTCCTCGATGATCCGATGGTCCTTGGCGCCGCCTTCGACCTCGACGATGTACTTGGCGAAATCCAGGTAGCGTTGCTCGCCGGTCCGCTTGTAGAGCCGCATGATGGGTTCGAGGATGGTGCTCGACTCGATGTGGTTCGGGCTCCAGCCCTGATCGACGATGCGAACCTTGGGGGGAGGTCCGATCTGGTCGATGGTGACATCGGCCAGTTCCATCATGGCCCGCAGAACGTGGGGATCTTTCTCCACGTGCTCGTAGTAACAATCGAGGCCAAGGAGGACGTACTTGCGCTCCCACAACTCGCCGCCCGGTCCATCCGGCTGGGCGGACACGTCGGAACAACTGATGCTGCCGTTGGCCCGCCTGGTGGTCAGCAGGTCGGCGACGGTAGCCGCCAGGATCCGCTTCAACTCGGGATCCTGCGTGTATCGGTAGAACATGGAGCCGGAGCGCACGGCCTTGCCCCACATCTCGCCCTGGGCGAAGAGTTTGCGCCCCGTGCGGTACATCTCGACGAAGCCGGCGTAGGGCACCACGCCTTTGTTCCAGTGGATGATCGAGTTCTGGATGCAGTCCTCCAACCAGCCGGTGAAGTGGACGGCGTCGGGCGGCAGAAAGGCAAACTCATCCCGGATCGGTTCCGCCGCCAAGGTCGTTTTCGTCGCCGACAAGGCGACGGCCAGAATCGCCGGGGCGGCGCAGCACACAATGCCGCCGATACAAGTCTTGAACATGGAACAGGGCCTCCTGGTTACGCAGTCTGTACGCATGACTCCCTGACAAAGCCTCAGCGTATAGTCGGGCTCCGCAATCCGCAATTTGGGTCATCCGAGGAGTGTCGCCAACGCCATTCGGATTAGACGCCATTGTGTTCGCTCCCTCCGCTGCCTGCTTTGCCGCACCGCTCTTGTCTTGTCCGGCCGCTCACGGACAGACACCTCCTGTACCCTCCTCCATGCCCCCTGTAACGAAGGCGTGTTCTCACGCCGGCCGATCGTGATCCTGCCGCCAGGTCGCGGCTTTCCAGCGGCCGTTGGTGAAGTCAGGTACCTCCACCGACGCTCCCTGCCGATCGATCGATTCCCGCGAGCAATGGTAGACGACGCTCCAACTGGCACCATCGTAGACGTCGGCCCAGGGCTCACGATCCGTGCGTACCATCTCGGCGAAGTCGCGCAGGACGAAGTAATCGCCGCCGCCGTGGCCCGCCTTGGCCGCCGCCGCACCCACCGCCTCCTGCCGCAGAAACTCTCGCCGATTCACACCCGTGCTCATGGCCCTCCTCGCTTCATCGGGAACTCAGGGCCCTATCCACTGGGCAACGCTATGGCCAACCCGGCCGCGGGTGCATCCGCCGTTCAGTGGCAAGTTGCCAAAAGCGAAGTATCGAGGGTGGCATGGGTCGGTACTCCGACCCGTGGCCAAACACGGACAACCACTGGTCTGGGTACAGACCAGTGCCACCCAGT
>JAAYDF010000174.1 GCA_012729395.1 Phycisphaerae bacterium | reverse complement strand
GTTTCATCCCTCAGGCCGTCCCCGCACGCCGACGAACAGGAATGCAACCCTTCCAGGGTTGAGATCCGATGGCGGGCATGGCTTCCCGGGGTGCGCTGCGCGACCCCGGGCTGTGGTCTGGAACCGCTTTGCGGTTCGCACCATCGACGCGTACTTCCTCGCGAGGAGCGCCGAACCTCATCGCAGTCTTGGCCGCAAGGGACGCCGGGCAGGCCCACCCTGTTGCCCCCGTCGTGCACGATCGCATGCATCTTGCCCTGGAGGCCAAACCTAGCCCGTGTTCTGTCCGCGTGATACACCAACCCGGCTTCAATCGCTCTGGCAGTTCGAGGCATGGCCTGGAACATACCATCGACCGAAACGAATGTTAAGAATCAGTGATGGCCCCTTTGATCTAGGAACCTCCCGGTGATTGCCATAGCAGCAAGGACGCTATAAGACTACAGTGCATAACTGTGTCAGTGAATGCCTCCTTGTGCTGTAGACATTAGACCACTCAGTTCGGATCGTGTTCATATCGCCGACACAAGGGGAGTGCTTGCAAGGAGTACGAATGAGTCCTTGAACCCACTTCGTAAGATCCTGGTCAGTTGCCTCTACGGGGTCAACATACGGAAAGTGCTCATGTAAGGATATTGCAATCCACTCCACGTCATCAACGTCGAGACCTTCAGGCATAATCACTGAATCCCAGTACGATGGCTGCACACCAATACTCCTGGCTGTGTTAATACCCAAGCGGCCGCCAGAGTGATCACAATCGAGTCTGCATTTGGCAGCCATTAGAAGCTCGACAAACCCACTAACATCCGCTTCTGTTGTTTTGAATTGCGCCCCATGCAAAGACTTAAATGCCGCGACTCGATAAAGGCCGAACCTGTTTGTATCACCCCTCACCTGCACCATCGTGATGTCATGCCACTTGATATGATACCTGTTTCGATACGAACGTACCTCAAGTCCATGATGGCTAATACTAACCACCGAGCGCCACTGAATACATAGAAAGCCGAGAAGCAATAACCAGGGAGCAGTCCATAGGGCTAACCCGCCAATGACAAGCAGGTCCTTGACGCTATTCGTTATGCAGAGTGCCCGGCTTAGCAAATAGGCACCTAGGGACACACCTATGAGACTAGGTAGCAGCATTAGTGCGGTTAAGCACCCGAGGTTCTTGCGTCTAATCCGATAGGTATTGCAGTCTGCCACATCGGCTCCTACTTGGTGATAGCTATGTGCAAAACACCATAGACACTTCCTGCGTACGCTCGCTGCCTGGGATGCTCCTGCGTACCGCTGGATAGAGGCCGCACTATCCAGTACTGGGAATGCGCACCCCGGATCGAGTCAATTGCAGTCCAGATTCCCAGGTGAGAGCCAAGCGAAGCCATCCCATGTACCTAGCGGTGCTAGCTGTGGGTCAATTGATCCTTCGAATACTAGGTAGTCCGAGATTCTTACTCCCACGGCTGCGCTAAACGTGACGCTCGCACTCGAGCCCCCCTTCTGGCCGCATATATCTTGAGTGAGTGACCCGCCGATCGAGCCTGACAGTCTAACACACACTGGTCCAATGCACACCCACACCCCCTTATTCGTTCGCCCATCCGGCTTCTTAAACCCAAAGTCGCCCGTAAGGGATCCCTGTATTGTACAGAAGCTACCACTGTAGCCACCTCTCCTAGAACGACAGATAGTTCCTGTGCCGCCCAAAGTGAGAGAGGCCTCTACCGTTGGCATGTAACGCTTGATAAAGCGACGAGCGGTTTGATTGTGTATCACATCCAGCGCCCTTCGGACCTTTCCAGTTACATCTATGCTTCCCTGGCCAGACAAAGCTACATCACAGCAGCAGCAAGAGTTAGGATGCCGCTGGACTGAGATCTGGACACCTACTTCCCCAAGTGGGCCAACAGGAAGGCCCACATAGAAAGACCTTTGCTCGGTGCTGTTAAGGCAAAATGTCATGGCAGCACCGAAAATGTCGTCTGCGGAAAGCAAGCCATAGGGATCTTGGCGGGTAATTGGGTCAGATGCCACGTACGCGTATAGGAGTACACCATCCGCATATTGGTTCGTCGGATCAATGGGCATGCCAGGAAATGGACTACTCGGGCTGATTCCTAATTGATCCCTTTGCAGCCAGCGTCCGTGTTTCGGGTCGTAGGTTCGGTTGCGGTTGTCCTGGAGGCGGCGGAAGTGAGGGTCGTTGGCGGTCAGCAGGTCGGAGGCGTGGAGGGTGTCGGTCAGCCGGCCGGTGAAGTAGTAGGGGTTGCCCACGTTGCTGGTCGTGGTGGCCACGGCCGAGGTATCGAGCTGGCCACGCACGGTCACCAGGTCGAAGATGTTCACCGCGCCGTCGAGGTTCACATCCCGCAGCGGCGAGATGGTGTTGAGGGCATCACGCACCGCGACCTGGTCGAAGATATTCACCGTCCCGTCGCCGTTCACGTCCGCCGACGGCCAGGCGTAGAGCGTCGCCTGCCCGTAGGCGTCGTACACCGCATGCTCCGCCCGCAGCCCGTTGCTCGTCGCCAGACCCGACACGCTATAGAGCTCCTGCAGCAGGTAGTAGTAATCCTGCCCATCCCCCTCATGGTCCCGCATCACCGCCCGCTCGTCAATGTACTGCAGCCCGTGCACGTACGACCGCCGCAGGGTGAGCGTCCCGCCGTTGTCCGCGTACTCGGCCACCGCCCGCTCGAAGGCCTTGTCATCCGCCGCGTTCTCAAACAGACGCGACCCGCCCGCGGCCTGGTTCATCACCTGATGCGTCCGCCTGCCCAAGGGCATCCGAGGACACTTGGTCATGCTTCCCATGAACCGCTTACCACCAACGCTGCCGCACCGGCGCCGGCCCGCCCTCGGGCGCCAGCAGCCGGACGCCAAAGTCTCCGTCTTCACCGGCGATCGCCATCTTGACAAGCACACGGTTCACGCCTGCCGCCAGCCTGACCGTCGCGTGCTTGCTGCCGGCGGCATCGCGCCCGCCCTGCTCTGTGTCGATGCGTGCGCCATTCAACCACACCGCGAGAACGGCATCGCCGGTCATCCGAATCCGTGCTTCCTGATCCTGCTCGGCCAGCAGCTCCGTGTATGCGTAGATCAGCCCGGGATCCGCCCCACCGCCGGCATTATCCACGCGGACCTTGCCGCCCGGGTCCGCGGTGTGATGGCGTCGCCAGGCGTGGGCCTTCCCTGCCAGCTCGGCCGGAGCCGTGGTCGTGACCGCCGCAGGGTCGAGATCGCAATCCTGCCGGGCATTGTCCTCGGGCATCCGAGCCGGACCAGCGAGCCACCAAAAGGTGACACAACCTTCCCGTGCGGCCGGCACATGGATGCGTTCCAGCGCCGGCAGAACGACACTCCGCACGCGGGCATGGTGGCGACGCCAGCGGGCCGTGTCATCCAGGGCCGCCAGAAGCTGCGGAATATCCCCGACATCACCCACGCGGCCCAAGCCGCTCGCTGCCGCGCAAAACTCAATCGCCGATGTGTCCGACGACTTGGCGAGAAGCCGCAGAAGGGATCGTGCCTCTTCAGTACGGCCGGCATGGGTCAAAGTCTCGGTCAGTCGGAGCAGCATCCGCGCGGCCCCCGGTCGGCCCGCCTCCCACTCATGGCCCAGCACGAAAACGGACACACGGTCGGGCAATCGGGCAAGCGCCCGCATCGCCGCCTGGCTCATGCTCGCGTCGTCGCTGTCGGCCAATATGCGCAACGCCGGGGCCGCACGCGGATCGCCTCGCTCACCCAGCGCGTGCACGATGGCGATCCGGAAATCCCACTCTGTGATCTGCATCCCCGCCACCAAAGCCTGCGTGGCATTGCCCGCTGGAATGCGAACCAATGCCCAACGCACCATCTCCTGCACGTTGGGATAACCCAGGTACCTGTAGAGCCCGTCGACCGTTTCTTCATCGCCGACGAAGCTGAGAAGCTCGATAAGCCTGTTGCGGGTGGCGGCAGCCGTGCGGGCCTCGAATTGCTCAAACAGAACGCGAGCGATGGACTGACGCCGCTCCGCGGTATCCGCCTGCTGGACGATCCGAAACAGCGTCTTCCAGGCCATGCCCGCTGGATCGGGCGAACCGGTGTCGAGCAGTTCCACCAGGTCGGGTATCGCCGCCACCCCGGTTTGGACCAACGCATCCGCGGCGGCACGCACCGCGGCTTCATCCTCGCTCGCCAGGGCGAGCACATGTGCGTCGGCAGAGGCGGGAGCCTCCGCCCCCCTGCCGAATGGGACGACCACGCAGAATAACACCCCGCACGCGATCGAGCAGATCGGCAGCCATCGCCGACCACAAACCCTCGCCTCACGAAGGCCGCGCCCGCCCGTTAGCCCGTTCTCACGCCTCACGTTTCATACCTCACTGTGTGATCGATGCGAGCCAAGCTGCTTGTTCCGTAAACATCGGCGCTCCTCCGCGTTCATTGGTGGTGCCCCGCCTCAGCGTTCGCGCCTTCATCACCACAGGAGCGGTGCGGAGCCTGCACACTCCGACACGACGGCCATTCTGTCGCAAACCAGGGGAGCTCAGAATCCTGCGCGAGATGCGGTCGTCGTGTGCCTGGTCGGTCATCAGACAACGCTCTTCTCCGCGCTCGCTTCGCCCGCTTCGTGCGTTGCTCCATTCAATTGCGGTACCTACGCTTCGCGGCCTGCGCGGAGCCCACGCCGTGCACGCCTTGCGAATTCGCCGGCCGGCCGCTGCCCAGCGATCAATTCCTCTCAGAGATGCCATGGCGACCGGTACGGCTTGTTCAGCCATCGATTGAGATTCTCATCATGGGTGATCCGCTCCGTACTCGGATCCCAGGTCAGCGATCTGCCAGTGCGAAGAGCGATGTTGCCCAGATGACAGACCGCCGCCGAACGCGCTCCGATCTCCGCATCGCAAATCGGCTGCCGACGTGAGCGAATACAGTCTAGCCAATCGCGATGGTGCCCCGGGCTTTCGCGCAGACCCGCCTCCCCACGCCCGAGAGGCTCTTTGACCATGTCGGGATGGCTGGCCTCGATACGCTTGCGATTCACCTTCAACCACCCGTCAGTGCCGTGAAACTCGACGTCGTTGCCCTCGCTGACCGTGTAGAGCACCACCCCGTTGGCGTAGCTGTACTTCACCTCGAAACGGATCGCCGTCTCGAACAGGCCCGCCGTTGGAAAGGTCACCGCGATCGGGTCGATGCGCACCGGCCCACTCCGGCAGGAATCGTTGGCCCACTGGGCGATATCATTGTGGTGCGCCCCCCAGTCGGTGAGTCGGCCTCCGGAATAATCGTAAAACCAGCGAAACTTGTGCAGGCAACGCTTGGGCGAGTACTCCGCCCATGGGGCCGGCCCAAGCCAGGCATCCCAATCCAAATCCTTGGGCGGCGGCTGCGAAGCTTCCCAAGCACAGGTCGGCCCCTCCCCGACCCGCGCCTTGATCCATTCGAGCCGGCCAATGCGACCGTTGCGGACCAACTCGCACGCCCGCCGGAACAACCCATGCGAGCGCTGCTGGCTGCCCACCTGAAATACCGTCCCGTATTGCCGGGCCACCGCCGAGATCCTTCGACCCTCCTCGATGGTCAAGGTCAAGGGCTTCTCGCAGTATACGTCTTTGCCCGCCTCGCAGGCATGAATCGCCTGCAGGGCATGCCAGTGGTCCGGCGTACTGATGACCACTGCATCGACATTCTCGTTTGCCAGCAGTTCCCGGTAATCCCTGGTGCTTGCGCAGCCCGGACCCGCCGCGGCGACGGCGCGGTCCCGATGTGGACCGTACACGTCAGCGACGGCCACGACCTGGACCTCCGGCCGGTCGACGAACTGCCGCAGGTGCCCCAGACCCTTACCCCCCACTCCGATGAAGCCCAAAGCGAGGCGATCCCCGGCCGCAACCTTGTCCGCCGACCCCAACGCCCGCGAGGTCAGCATGTAAGGGCTCACCACGGCCGCCCCACCCACGAGCAGACCCCGCTTCAAGATATCTCGCCGAGTTCTTCGTATGCCCTGCGTCATTCGGCCAACCTCCTTGACGGGCTCGTCGGCCCGCAGCGTCCTCAATGGTTCCGTACCCGCATGGTCTGCTGCCAGATCATGCCCCCCCGCCGCAAGCAGCCCCCCCTACTCGACGCTCACATCCAGCTTCGCCGCGATTCGGTCAAAATCCTCCAGGCTGCCGTAGTGGATGACTATCTTGCCCCGCCCCCTGCGCTTCGATTCGCTGATCTCCACCTTGCAGCCGAGAGTTCGCACAAAGGCTTGCTCGATATCGCGGATGACCGGGCGTTTATCTTGTTTGGGAGCCTTTTCCTTCGCCGCTTCCGATCGTGCTGCGAGGCGTTCTCGCACCAACCGCTCGACAGCCCGGACGGAAAGCTCCTTCTCCATGGATTCACGAGCTACGGCAATCATCTCTGTAGGTGCGCGCAGGCCCAGCAGGCAGCGTGCATGGCCCATGGCCAGCTCCCCGGAAGCGACCCATTCCTTGACCTCGTTCGGCAAGTCTAGTAACCGCAAGTAGTTAAGCACTGTTGTGCGATCCTCGCCCAGTCGCCCCCCCACCTCTTCCGCGTTGAGGTTGAACTCGTCGCAATAGCGCTTGTAGGCCAGGGCCCTGTCGATGGCGTTGAGATCCTCCCTGAAGATATTCTCGACCAGGGCGATCTCGAGCACCTCCTCGTCGTTGGCCTCGCGAATGTAGACGGGGATGGTCGTGAGGCCTGCCATCTGGGCGGCTCGCCAGCGTCGTTCGCCCGCGATGATCTCGTAGAGGCCATCGCCGACCCTGCGGACCGCGATGGGCTGGATAATGCCGGTGCGGGCGATGGAGTCCGCCAGGGTTTTGAGTTCTGCGGGCCCCATGTCCCTTCGTGGCTGAAAAGGGTTCGGGCGTAACTGCTCAACCTTGAGGAGGGATGGTTGCTCGGGATGGGCTGGAGAAACGCTGTCTGCGGGTGAAGCCGGCAGGGGGCTTTCATCGTTGATTGAGAGGATCGAACTGAGGCCGCGGCCGAGGCGGCGAGGGGCTTGGGGCATGGAACACTCCTTAGACTATGGGCCTCGACCGGCCCGTTGCGCACGAAAGAAGCCTGTGGGGCCGGTGGCTGTCGCCGCAACATGCTAACGCGAGAAGGTTGGGGTAGCAAGCGTTTGGCGGCAAGGTGGGCCGGGTCGAAAGGTGCTGCCGGCTATGCGTATTGAGGAAGGATCGGCCGGCGTTCAAAATGGACACGCGTTTGGTGACGTGCGAAGAGGGCGTCACGCGCGATGGCGAGGCAGTCGTTGCGGTGGAGGTCGTCGCTTGTTCCACGTGAAACAGACGACGAAAACCGAGGGAGTGGGGGCTCGGGGGACAGGTTGTTTGAGCGTAACATCCTGTATAGGCGTAGGTTGCGCTTTTCTACAGTGAATCAAGTGACGAATGGGGCATTGTGTTGGCGTCTGGCTCGGAGTGGGGAGGGTGGGTTGGCTACGCATCGGGTTTCGGAGAGGCAGGCTGTTTCACGTGAAACCGCGGCTGCTTGTTGCGGGAGCCACTATCCAGAGGGTTGTGCGGGTTTTGGTGATCCTGAGTGCAAAGGGCAGGGAGAACGTCTAGGATGGCGGCGCGGGATGGCTTTTGGCGGTCGTGGTACCGCCGCCCCGTGATGGTGGCCGGGGTGTGGCGACCGGCATCTTGAGTTCTCTCAGTACCCTGGAGCCATGCCCAATGAGAGAACAGGCCGCTGGTCACGCGACGGATGGCCGAGGGTGACGCAGGATGAGCACGGACGTTTTTGATCTGACGATTGTTGGGGCGGGACCGGCGGGGTTGTTCAGCGCGTATTACGCGGGCTTGCGCGGGCTGCGGGTCAAGATCGTCGATAGTCTGGATCAGCCGGGCGGCCAGTTGATCGCCCTGTATCCGGAGAAGTTCATCTACGACGTGGCGGGTTTTCCGGCCGTTCTGGCGAAGACTCTGGTCAATGAGCTGGTGAAGCAGGCGAGCCAGTATAAGCCGGTGTGGTGCATGGGCGAGCAGGTACAAACCTGTGAACAGCACAAAGAAGGTTGCCTGGCGATTGGAACCAATCGCAGTACGCATTGGAGTCGTGCAGTAGTCATTGCGGCGGGCGCGGGCGCGTTCGCGCCGAAGAAGCTGCCGGGAGTAAACTGCTCGGAGTATGAAGGCAGGGGGGTAAGCTACTCTGTGCGCGAGTTAGCGGCCTGGCGTGACAAGCGGGTACTGGTTGTAGGAGGGGGGGACTCGGCGGTGGATTGGGCACTGAACCTGTTGCGATTCACGGAGCATGTCACCTTGATTCATCGAACGGGGAAGTTTCGGGCACACGAAGGCAGCATCGCAAAGCTGATGGCTTCGCCGGTCAAGGTGAGGATGTTTCACGAGCTGAAGGGCGTCGACGGTGTGGAAAGGGTGGAGGAGGTTACCATCTACGATAACCGCACGAAGGAGGAGGAGCGGTTGGCGGTGGACGGGGTCCTGGTGAACATCGGTTTCTCGAGCAGCCTGGGACCGATTCGTGATTGGGGCGTCGAGCTCGATAAAGAGGGCATTGTGGTCGGCAGCCGGATGGAGACGAATGTTGCGGGTGTTTACGCGGCGGGGGATGTGGCCAGCTACCCAGGCAAGCTGAAGCTGATTGTGACGGGTTTTGGGGATGCGGCCACGGCGGTCAATCATGCCAAGGCGTTCATCGATCCGGCAAGCAGGAGTTTTCCGGGGCATTCGACGTCGGTGGTTCCCAAACAGCGGCAGGATGGCGATGACGGCAAATGAGGGTGCGGGAGGCGCAAGCATCGAGAGCATCTCACGGAGTTGTCCAGCGGCCGCCGTGTCTGGTGGCCAGGGAACCTGCGAGAAGACGAGGATGGCGGCGAGGTTGACCGCCAGGATACGTCGTGAAGCACGCTTGTGGCGACAGCGCAGGTGGCGTGGGCATGTCGGCGATGATGGGTGGCGGGCGGTGTGTGGCGAAGAGGGGGCGATGGATCAGGCATGGGGGAGGTGGCGAGCGATTTCTCCGACCAGCCACTGGGCGGCCTGTTCACCAGGAATGCCGTCGGCGATTTTGACTGTGCGGCCGTCGAGGAACAAGAGGCGAACGGCATGGTAGCGGGTCCGGCCGCGCGTGGCCGTCCACTGGTAGGTGACTTGGCGAATATAGGGCAGAGACAGGGTGCGGTGGCGGGAGAAGAAGAGGAACTCTCGCACGATGAGCAGGTCGGCGGCGTGGAGGCGGAGGTGATAGGCGCCAAGGAAGGATAACGCGTGGCGCCACAAAAGCAGGGCGATGATGGCCAGGATGGTGGCGGGTATGGCGAGCAGCCAGAGACCCTGGACGGCATAGACGACGAGCAGGGTGACGCCTGCCGTACAGAGCAGGGTGAGTAGCCAGAGGCTCAGCCCGAACATCGCACCGGGCCAGCAGGAGACGCGCACCCATTCGTTGCCCCATTCATCGAGGTAGGACTGGATGTGGGCCTGATCCGGTGGTGGTGTGAGCGGGCCGGTTGCGTCGGCGAGTGTTTCGGGGGTCTGGGCGATCGTTGCCGTGGGCTGCTGGCCGGGGAGGTCGTTGGGTGCGCTGGAAGAGGCATGGGTCTGGGCGTCCGTGGTGGCCAGGCGCATTGTTCTCCTTCGGCGTCGCCCGGAGGTCAACAGGAGGAAGCCGGTCAGCAGGAGGACGCCCGCGGGCACGGCCGGGTAGAGCAGGGCGAGCGCTTCAAGCTCGCGGAACAGGACGGCCTGCTCTGGCTTGTCGGGATCGACGAAGCAGGGCACGTTGTCGCCCTGTTGGTTAGCCTTCTTGAGATGGCGGTAGGCCTGCTGATGCCAGAGGTTACGTTGTCCCCACACATACCCGAGGCCGACGCGGTTGTTGGTGTAGGACCGGCCGTCGTAGGTGTAGGTATATCGGCAGAAGACCTCGTAGGCGGGCGAGCTGCCGCCGGTGGTATCGAGGCGCACCTTGTGGATGACCGCGGTCGCTTGGTGCCAGTGCCGGCTGTCGAACCATTCCCAGACTGGCCAGCAGGTGTGGTACACGAAGAACAGCCCCAGACCGGCGGAGCCAAGGCCGAGGATCGCGACCAAGACCGACCTGGTTGCTGCTGCCTTTCGCGTGGCTCCTGCCTGATTCATGCGGTCCATCCATTCATCCCGCCTGCGTTGGGCTGTGGGTTTATCTTACCCGAGGTTAACGCCGCCGCACACGGTAGCGTCGGGCCCGCCTCATTCCGATGCGTGCTCCGGCGACGAAGGATTTGAGGGCCGCTGGTAGCGTGGCGAGATGGCGGTGTACGGCCGGCCGAGCCATCGTTTGATGAGCACGACTTCGCCCATGTCGTTGCCTTCGACGCGGTGCCCGATCCACTGCAGCAGATACCCGACGATCAGGAGCACCACGGGTCGCCACCAGAGGTCCCAGCGGTCGAGGTACAGTTGCGTGCCCGCCAGGACCGGGGCGGCCACAATCATGGGCACGCCGATGATGTGCAGCCCCAGACTGACGGGGTGTTGATGCCGTTGCAGATATCGTTCAAGCCAACCGGGCACGGGCGACCTCCGGTTCGCGATCATCCGGCCGACGGCGGGGGTGTGTCAACCCCGGGCACGCAGAGCGCGACAAGATGGGGGTGCATCCACACTGCTCACAGAGCAGTGCCACACGGATGAGGCCTGCCCCTAGAGCATTTCACGCAATGGCGTAGCGGCCGCCGCCCCTGGTGGCCCGCGAACTCGCAAGGAATACGCCGGTCGCCACGGGGGGCGACCGCTACGATGGGGCGTGAATCGCTCTAGACAGAAGATGCACCCGACACCGTGGGGGTGTCATGCGGGCGAATGCTCGCCGCTGTTTGGCGTTGTGGTCAAGGGCAGCTCGATGGTGAAGGTACTCCCTTTGCCCACCTCACTGATGACGTTGATGGTGCCGCCGTGGTCGGTGACGATGCCGTGGGCCAGGCTCAGGCCCAGGCCCGTGCCGCCTTTCTGTTGGCGGGTGGTGAAGAATGGGTCGAAGAGGTGGTTCGTATGGGCCGGAGGGATGCCCTGGCCGGTGTCTTGGATGCTGATCCGAATGCTTCCGGGGCCGCACTCGCTTCGCACCAGGATGTTCACTCCGTTTTCGTCGGACTGGATGGCGTTATGCAGGATGTTGATGATCACCTGCTCCATCTGGACCGGGTTGATCGTGATGGTCGGCAAGTTGGGTGCGAATTCTGTGTGCAGTGAAACGCCGTGGTTGCGGGCGGTGGGCAGGATGATGTGGCAGCATCGGCGAAGGATGTCGTTGATCTTGGTGGGCCACTTTTCCATGGTTTCGCGTTGTGCGAACTGCAGGACGCTCTTGATGATGTCTCCGCACCGGCAGCTGTTTTCGATGATGGTATGCAAGGACTGCTCGATGACGGTGGCCCCATCCGGCCGGTCTCGGAAGCTTTCGGCGGTCTCGGCGGCCAGGAGAATCATGCCGATGGGGTTGTTGATTTCGTGGGCGATGCCCGCCGCCAGCGTGCCGATGGACGCCAGCCGTTCCGTTTGGAGCAGCTGTTGCCGTGACTGTTCCAGTTCCGTGGTTCGTTGCTGGACCAGCGATTCGAGCTGATTGCGGTGATGTTCGAGCTCGGCTTCGATGCGCTTACGGTCGGTGATGTCGCGGACCACGCAGACCAGTTCGCTGGGTTCGCCGGAGATGGGATGCCGCCGAATGCGTACGGAGTTCTCGACCCAGACGTAATCCCCGTTTTTTTTACGGCGTCGGTACTCGATGAATCCACCTTCGACCAGCGCAAACTTGCTTGTGAAGGCCTCGCGCACGCGGTCAAGGTCTTCCGGGTGGATGAAGGTGAACACCGAGAGGCCGAGCAACTCCTGTGGTTTTTGTCCGAACAGTCTGTAGCTGGCGGGGGAGACGTATGAGTAGCTTTCGTCGGGAGCGATCCGCACAATCATGTCGGCGGAGTACTCAGCCAGCAGACGGTATGGCTCTTGGTCGTACTGTTGGTTTCCGGTCAGATCGCGGGGTGTCTGAGCCGGCGGATCCGCGGCCCCTGGCGAGTCTTGTTTGTCCGGCTGAGGCATGTGCGGCTCCCTGGCGGTTTTACGTCACGCGATTGTATCGGCCGAGCAAATGGATGCAATCGGTTGGCTCTGTGAGGCTGTGATCGGCGTCACAGTGGGTCTTTGCGCCGAGCCAGGAGGCGGGGAAGGGACCTGGCGGGGGGATGCGCTGTGGTCTGGCGGCGCCCGGCGAGCGGTTTCGCGAAAAATGCTCGTCTTCAAGGCGGCATCGGCCGACAACCTACAGTGCGTGTCCGCCGGGTTGCCGCGGGATGGGGCGGTCTGCGGCGTGGGCCCGATGACTGGATAGCCTGAGCGGACGGCGTGACCTGTTTGGTTTGGGGCGGCAAGCGAGGCAACGTGTGCTCAGGGCAGGCGGGTTCCCCGAAAGTAATCTGGTTGTGTAACTGTTGGTCCTGCGGGCACATGGCTTCTTTCTGGTTAGCTTGCAACCGGGAGAGGGGCCGATAAAATACGGCCCTGGTAGTGCTCACCAGGCGGGGATTGAACCGAAGCGTCAACTGGGTAGCAGTGTACTGAACGGAGTCCTGCGATGGCGGAGACAATTGAGGCTTTCGTCAGCAAGCTTCAGGCAGACGGAGTGCGGGCTGGCCAAGCGGCGGCTGACAAGATTCGGGCGGAGGCTGAGGAGCAGGCGCAGCGGATGATCGCCGACGCCGGGGCCCAGGCCAAGCAGATCATCGCCAAGGCGGAGGCGGAGCGTGAGAAGACCCTAAGCCGGGCGGAGACCGAGTTGAAGCTGGCGGCTCGCGACACGATCATCCGCCTGCAGGGTTCATTGAGTCGGGCCTTGCGCCACATACTGGTCGAGGCTGCTCGCGACAAACTAACCGATGCCGCGTTCATTGGGGATTTACTGCGCGAGGTGGTCATGCAGTATGTCCGGGCGGATATCGAAGGCCAAGGCACGATGACCATCAACGTTTCCGCGAGCATGCGGGACCAGTTGGTTCAATGGGCGATAGAGACCTTGCGGAAGGATTTGTCCGCGGGGGGCATGGGGATCGACCTGCAGGGGACGTTAAAGGGGGATGGGTTCGAGTACCGGGTGATCGACGGCACGGTCGAGGTCACGCTGGATTCGGTGGTTGAGGTGCTTTCGGGGATTGTGGGTCCGGAGTTACGGCAGATCGTGGCCCGAGCCGGGGCAGACGACCACTGACGCCATGAGATTCAATCGTCACTATTACATCTCGGCTTTGCCGACCTTGGGCGAACTGGGGAGTACTCCGCCGACCGACGCGGTCCAGTTGCTTGAGCATTTGGCTCCGCTCCCACCGGCTCGCGACTTGGTGGAAGCGTTGTTTTTGTTCGACGATGTGCTGCAGCGAGAGGCGTTTTTGGCCGGCGAACTGAAGGCGGTTGAGCCCACAGTGTTGACCGCGGCGCAGGCCCGCAATGAGGCCCCGTTGCCGCCTTATCTGGCGGAGCCGGCGGAGTCGGGCACGCTGGTTTCCCGGATGGACAATCTGTTGGAGGCGGCGTTTCGACACGCGGATCAGGTGGCCCGATCGTGCGGGAGCGAGTTTCTGCAGCAATGGGTGGCTTTTGAGGTCGCCCTGCGTAACGCGTTGGCCTCGGCTCGGGCGAAGCGGTTGGGGTTGGACGAGGGTGAGTATCTGGTCGCGGCGGATCTGGGTGCTCCGCAGGCGGATTTCACCGCGATGATCAGCGAGTGGTCGGCGGCCTCGACGCCGCTGGCGGGCTTGCAGGCGTTGATTCGGGCCCGATGGGCGTGGTTGAACGAACATGACGCTTGGTTCTCGTTTCGCGATGACGAGCTGGCGGCCTACGCGGCCCGACTGATGCTGTTGCGGCAGTGGAAGCGTGTGGCTGACGCCGAAGAGGGCGGCTCCGCCGGCACCCCGACGGACGAGTCGTCACTATCTCTGGAAAGGGCAACACGGTGACTGGCAAGATCGTAGCGGTTCACGGGAACCTGGTGATTGCCGAGACGGATACCCGCGTGGTGCAGAACTCGGTTGGGTATTGCGTTCGGCAGGACGGTGTGCGGCTACTCTCTGAGGTGGTGCGGGTTCGTGGTCGCCTGGCGGACTTGCAGGTCTTCGAGGAGACCCGCGGGCTGAGGGTCGGCGACACGGTCGAGTTCCGCAGCGAGATGCTGTCCGTGGTGCTGGGCCCGGGCTTGCTGGGGCAGATTTACGATGGGTTGCAGAACCCGCTGCCCAAGCTGGCCGAGCAAGTGGGCTTCTTCCTGCAGCCGGGCACGTACATTCACGGCTTGCTTCCGGACAAGAAATGGACGTTCACTCCTGAGATTGGGGTGGGGGCCAAGGTCGAGCGGGGCGATGTCCTGGGTTCTGTGCCGGAGGGCATCTTCAAGCATCAGATCATGGTGCCGTTCGGCTGGCAGGGCAGCTTCACGGTCGAGCGGGTGGCGGCGGCGGGCGACTACACCATTGAGGACGAGATCGCCGTTCTGAAGGATGAAGCCGGGCAGTCGCGCAGCGTGAAGATGCAGCAGGACTGGCCGGTCAAACTGCCGCTCAATGTGTCCCGCCGTCGTCTGATGCCCACCGAGGCGTTGACCACGCGGGTACGGATTATCGACTCGATGTTCCCGATCGTGCGTGGCGGGACGTATTGCATTCCCGGCCCGTTCGGTGCCGGCAAGACGGTTTTGCAGCAGATCACCTCGCGGCACGCGGAGATCGACATTGTGATCGTGGCCGCCTGCGGTGAGCGGGCCGGCGAGGTCGTCGAGACGCTGCGTGAGTTTCCGCAGCTCATCGACCCGCGGACCGGTCGCAGTCTGATGGAGCGGACGATCATCATCTGCAACACCTCGGCGATGCCGGTCGCGGCCCGCGAGGCGTCGGTGTATACGGCGGCCACTTTGGCGGAGTACTACCGGCAGATGGGTCTGGACGTGCTGCTCCTGGCCGACTCGACCTCGCGTTGGGCGCAGGCGATGCGTGAGTTGTCCGGTCGGCTGGAGGAGATCCCTGGCGAAGAGGCATTCCCGGCCTACCTGGAGAGTCGCATCGCGGCGTTTTACGAGCGGGCGGGTGCGATCGAGCTGCGCAACGGCAAGGTCGGCACGTTGACGATTGGTGGGACGGTCAGTCCGGCGGGCGGCAACTTTGAGGAGCCGGTGACCCAGGGCACGCTCAAGGTGGTCGGCGCGTTTCACGGTCTGTCGCGAGCACGCAGTGACGCCCGGCGTTATCCGGCCATTGACCCGCTGGATTCGTGGAGCAAGTACGCCGGTATCATTGAATCGTCGAAGGTATCGCGCGTACGGTCGATGTTGGCTCGGGGCAACGAGGTTCGGCAGATGATGACCGTGGTCGGCGAGGAGGGCACCTCGACCGAGGACTTCACAGTGGCCCTCAAGGCGGACTTCTTCGACAACTGTTATCTCCAGCAGAATGCTTACGACGAAGTGGACGGGGCGACGCCGGCCGAGCGGCAGAAGTTTGTCTTTGACAAGATCCTCGAGGTGTTGGATCTCGATTTCGGGTTTGAGGACAAGAGCACGGCTCGCCAGACGATGGTGCGGGGTTCGGATCTGTTTCGGAACTGGAACTACGCGGCCAGCGACAGCGACGAGTATCGGCAGTTGCTGGAGCGCATCGACCGTTTCATCGCCACGAAGGGGCGTGAGGAATGAGGAAGTACTACGACGACATCAGCCGGATCGCCGGCAACGTGGTCACGGTGAAGGCCGGCGGCGTGGGCTATGACGATCTGGCGGTTTTGACTTCGGACCGCGGCGAATCGCTGGCTCAGGTCATCCGGCTGGAAGGCCGCCAGGTGAGTCTCCAGGTGTTCGCGGGGACGCAGGGCGTGGCCAACAACGACCGTGTGCGTTTCCTGCACAAGCCGATGCAGGTGCCTTTCTCGGACGCCTTGCTTGGTCGGGTGTTTGACGGCTCGGGCCGACCGCGCGACGGTCGCGGCCCGGTCGAGGCGACTCCGGTTGATCTGGGCTCGCCCGCGGTCAACCCGGTCAAGCGGCGGATGCCGGACAAGATGGTGCAGACGGGTATTCCGATGATCGACATCTTCAACTCGCTGGTCGAGTCGCAGAAGCTGCCGATCTTCTCGGTGGCCGGCGAGCCCTACAACGAGTTGCTGGCCCGCGTCGGTCTGCAAGCCAACGCGGATATCATCATCTTGGGCGGCATGGGGTTGCGGCACGATGACTACCTCAAGTTCCGCGACACCTTCGAGCAGGGCGGCGTGCTCGGCCGGGCGATCATGTTCATTCACACCGCCGCCGACCCGGTCGTCGAGTGCCTGCTGGTGCCGGACCTCTGCCTGGCGGTTGGCGAGCAGTTCGCTTTGCAGGGCAAGACCGTGCTCGTGCTGCTGACGGACATGACCGCGTTCTCCGACGCGTTGAAGGAAATCGCGATCGTCATGGAGCAGATCCCCTCGAATCGTGGGTATCCGGGCGACCTGTATACGCAGTTGGCCCGGCGGTATGAGAAGGCGGTGGACTTCGACGGGGCCGGCTCGATGACCGTGCTCGCCTGCGTGACCATGCCGGGCGACGACGTGACCCACCCCGTGCCCGACAATACGGGTTACATCACCGAGGGGCAGTTCTATCTGCGAAACGGGCGTATCGAGCCCTTCGGTTCGCTGTCGCGGCTCAAGCAGCAGGTCAACGGCAAGACGCGCGACGATCATCGCTCGATCATGGACGCCTGCATTCAGCTTTACGCGTTGTGCCGCGAGAGCCGTGAGAAGCGTGACATGGGCTTTGAGATGTCGGACTGGGACAAGAAGCTACTGGCCTATGGGGCGCTGTTTGAAGAGAAGATCATGGACTTGTCGGTGAACATTCCGCTTTTCGAGGCGTTGGATCGCTGTTGGGCGATTTTGGCGGAGTGTTTCGATCCGGCGGAGACGGGCATTCGGCGAGCGACGATCGAGAAGCACTGGCCTAAGCCTCTGAGTTGAACGCGAGGGTTGGCTGACCGTGGCGACGAAGATCAAACTGACGCGCCCTGAGTTGAAGCGCCAGCGAGACCGGCTGACGCGTTACCGGCGTTTTCTGCCCATGCTGAAGCTCAAGCAGCAGCAGTTGCAGGTGACGCTGCGTGAGGTGGCCGAGCGGCGAGCCAAGCTTCAGGCGGAGTTGGACGAAGCCACGCGCGTGTTCCGGCGTTACGAGGCGGTGTTGGCGGACCGGGCGGGCTTACCGCTGCTGGAGTGGGCCAAGCCGGCTGAGGTACAGACATCGCGGTTCAATGTGGCCGGGGTGAATCTGCCGGCCTTCGAGAAGGCCGTGTTTCCGGAGGCCAAGTACAGTCTCTTCGGCACGCCGGCCTGGGTGGATCGGGCTCTTGAGGATCTGCGGGACATGAGCGCCCACCGGGCTCATCTGGACGTGTTGGATGAGGAATACAGCCTGCTGGACCACGAGTTGACCCGGATCATTCAGCGTGTGAATCTGTTCGAGAAGGTCAAGATTCCCGAGTCGCAGAATGCCATTCGGGTGATTCGCATCAAGCTGGGCGACGAGATGACCGCGGCTGTGGGTCGGGCCAAGATTGCCAAGAGCAAGCTGGCGGAGAGCGCCGAAGCGGCCGGTGGGGCGGCCGGCGACGATGATGACGATGATGACAGTGACGGGGAGGCCGAGACGGCATGATCGTACCCATGGCCAAGATGTTCCTCGTAGCCCGGCGCGGTGACCGCGACCGGTTGCTGGAGGCATTGCGTGATCTGGGGGTGATCCACCTGTCACCTCTGGAGCCCGCGAAGGCGGTGTTGGACGAGAAGACGGTCACCGGCATTCGGGATGTGGAGCGGGTGCTTCAGATTCTGGGGGGACTCGAGCCGGCCGGCCAGGCTCCTGAGCTCGAACCCGCGGGTGCGGTGCACGAGGTTCTGGATATTCAGCGGCGGACGGCGGAACGGCAGAGTCGTTTGGCGGCGTTGGAGCGGCTGCTGGAATCCGTAGCGATCTGGGGCGATGTGCGGGTCGAGCAGTTCGAGGCCTTGCGGCAGGCGGGGTTGAATGTGCATTTCTTCGCCGTGCCCCAGGAGTTGGTTGACGAGATTCAGGCCGAGTGCGTGCAGCCGGTCGGTTCCGTCTCCGGGCGGAGGACGCTGGTGGCGGCGATAGACCGGCGGCGAGAGGTGCATGTGCCCAAGGCGGCACAGCCGGTCCCCTTGCCGAGCCGCGACGCACCGTCGATTCGAGCGGAAGCGGCGGAAATCCAGGCGGCGATGAAGGGAGATGCCCAGCGACTTGATGAGCTGGCCGGTCTGCGTCCCGCTATCGAGAATCACTTGACGGAATTGCGGCAGCAGGCCGATTACACGCGCGCCTTGCGCGGGGCGATGACAGATGACCACTTGTTCGCCCTGCAAGGTTGGATGCCGGCTGACGCGGCGCCCTCGCTGCAAGGCGATCTGGGGCGGGCGGGCTTGGCCGCGGCGGTGAAGATGGTCGAGCCGGGTCCGGAGGAGGACCCGCCAACGCTGATCCGTTATCCCAGGTTTGCCAAGCCGATCGAGGGCCTGTTCAAAGTCCTCGGCACGGTGGCGGGCTACCGCGAGTTTGACGTTTCCGCGCCGTTCATGATCGCCTTGCCGATCTTCGCGGCCCTTCTGATCGGCGATGGCGGATATGGGTCGGTCTTGCTGGTCGCTCTGTCGATTTTCTACCGCAAGGCGAGCAAGGCGCTGGGGGTGCAGTTCACCCGCCTGCTGTTGGTGGTGGGGGCGACCTCGCTGGCCTGGGGCTTTGTCTGTGCGACGTTCTTTGGTGTTTTGCTCTACGAACCGCTGATTTCCGTGGATCTGACGGACGAGTCGCGGTCTTTGATGATGAAGATCAGTTTCATCATGGGGGTCATCCACCTGACGGTAGCCCAGCTTTGGCAGGCGTTGAGGTTCTTCCCGGACCAGCGGTTCCTGGGCAAGGTAGGTTGGGCGACGTTCATCTGGGGTGTGTTTGGGGTGGTGGGCTTCTTTGTGTTGAACGAGCCGGTTGGCGATATCACCTACGGCCTGCTGATTGCGGGCGTGGCGTTGATCGTGTTGTTCAGTGAGCCGGTGCCCAATGTCGCCAAGCGGCTGTTGTTGGGTTTGGCGGGGTTCCCCCTCGGGGCCCTGTCGGCTTTCTCGGATGTGATCAGCTACGTGCGGTTGATGGCCGTTGGGTTGGCCAGCGGTGTTCTGTCGAGCAGCTTCAATGAGCTGGCACTGGGGGTCGGCTTTCTGCCACTCACGATTGCCGTTCTGTTGTTCGGGCACGGCCTGAACCTGGGGCTGGCGATGATCGCGCTGTTCGCCCACGGAGTGCGGCTCAATATGTTGGAGTTTTCCAATAACCTTGGAATGCAGTGGACCGGGTACCCCTACAGTCCTTTTGTCAAGCAAGCGATTCAGGAGAACTGACGATGACATCTAATCTGGCAATGGCAAGTCTGGCGACCATGGACCTGTCGGGGATTCTCGGCGCCACGGACACTTTCTGGCGGTTCATGGGCGAGATGAGCGGCGTGCTGGCGCTGGGTATGGGGGCCCTGGGCAGCGCGATCGGCATTGGCGTGGCGGGTCAGGCGGCCGCCGGTGCCTGGGCCAAGGAAGCGAAGGCGGGCCGCAATCTGAGCTTCACCTACATCATTCTGCTGGGCATGCCCATCAGCCAGACGCTATACGCGATGATCGTGATGAACAAGATGCGGTCGGTCTTCGAGAATACCGAAGTGGCCGTCGCGGAGGCGGGCCTGTTGTTCGGTATCGGGATCGCCACCGGCTTGGGCGAGATGCTCTCCGCTTGGATGCAGGGCGTGATCGGTGCGGCCGGTATCCGCGGCCTCAGTGAGGGTGAGGGCAAGGGCTTCGCCTTCCTCATCATCGCCATGGGTGTCGTCGAGACCGTCGGTATCTTCACCATGGTCTTCATGCTGGGCATGATCCCGAGCCTCCCCGAGGCCGTCCAAGCGGCTACAGCCGGCTGAGATCAGGCCCCAGAAGGTTCCATCGAACCGCGGCCAACCAGATCGCGACTTAGCAGAGCCGCGACCGTGAGGGTGCGATAGCCCGGACAAGGACTACCGCTTCCTGACGGGCGCGGCTCTGCTTGAACCAGCTTCCCTCCACCCCTGATTTGTAGTCGTCGAGACTTGCATCGCGGCCACTTGCAGGTAACACTCTGGGCCTGTCAGGCATCGGGCGACGGCCCGACCTACGGGTCATGCACCCACGAGGCTTCAACCATGTGTGAACCTGCGACCACGACGAGTGACGTTGCTGTCGGTGAATCCGCGGCTCAGGGAGTCGGCGTTCCCGTCGTGCCTTTGTGCCCGATCTGCTCCCGCCCGCTGCCGAAGTACTGGAATTTCAAGGCTCTTTATGGTGTGCGGGTCTGCAAAAAGTGCCGAAACAGCTTGGCCTACCGGCGCCATGCCGCCTACCTGGTGGACAACCTCATCATCTCACTGCTTGAGCAAGGGATCATGCTCTTGCTCGTGATGCTCCCCGCCTCACCGGGGAACGCGCCACTACTCCACTTGGGAGCGATCCTCAGTTCGATAGGCTACTATGTGATGTTGCTGGCCAGAGACGGTATCTCCGGCCAATCGCCGGGCAAGGCGCTTTTCGGGATTCAGGTCGTCGATGCCTACAGTCGGGAGCCCATCGGCCTGGGTCGATCCCTCAAACGCAACCTGCCCCTGCTGATACCGCTGATCGGCGTCGTGGTCATCATCCTGACGATGGCGAAGGGACAGCGCTGGGGCGACCGCTGGGCCAACACCATGGTCATCCGCAAGCGTTATCGGCATCGCGTGCCTTACGTCTTGCCCGGCCCGTACTGTCGATCCTGCGGCTACAACCTCACGGGCAACATCAGCGGCCGATGCCCCGAGTGCGGGATCGAGGTTCCTCCGGAGTGGATGGCGGGGGCCGACGAGGCGACCACGCCGGCCGGGATCTGAAACCCGTCCAGGGTTTGCACAAGAACGCTGTGCACCCGGGGACTTGCGTCCCCGGCTCGCGTGTGTGTTATCGCTCGCTTTCACGTCCGGGGACTTGCGTCCTTGGCTCGCGCGCTTGTTATCGCTCGCTTTCACACCCGGGGACTTGCGTCCCGGGCTCGCTTCTGGCTTCTCGCCTTCCGTTTCTCGCTTCCCGCTCATCACTCGGTACTCAGTACGCATCACTCCCCCTTTCCCCGATCGGCGCATGGCTTTTTTGCCCGCTCCTGGGATCGCCGGTAACATACCGGGGTTCCGCGGCGGTCAGGCCGCCGCGAAGGAATCCCTGGCACCGCAGCTCCAAGACGGTGTAGATCACGGCGGGAATCGACATGAGCACACCCACGGGCCATTACGACTTTGCCGCGTTCGAGGCGAAGTGGCAGAAGCACTGGATCGAGAACCGAACCTTCCGCACGCCGCAGCCGGGCGACGAGGACTTCGACGCCAGCCGGCCGAAGTTCTACGTGTTGGATATGTTCCCCTACCCCAGCGGTGTCGGCCTGCACGTCGGGCACCCGCTGGGCTACATCGCGACGGACATTTTCTCGCGGTATCTGCGGATGCGCGGCTTCAACGTGCTGCACCCCATGGGCTACGACGCGTTCGGCCTGCCCGCCGAGCAATACGCCGTCGAGCACGGCGTGCCCCCACGTGAGACCACCGCCAAGAACATCGCCAACATGCGGGCCCAGCTCCAGCGGCTGGGCATGGGCTATGACTGGGACCGCGAAATCGCCACCACCGACGTCGCTTACTACAAGTGGACGCAGTGGATTTTCCTGCAACTCTACAACAGTTGGTACGATCCCGAGGAGGATACCGCCCGTCCGCTCGCCGAGCTGATCCACAGTCTGGAGTGTGAGAACAGGGTGGTTGGCCCACACGGCGAGCTGGTACCGGTGGCTGGGGCGAGCACGGGTTTGCAGGAGTTTGTCGGCCTGCCACCGGGCACACGCACCTGGAGCCAACTGACGCCCGAGGAACGGCACGACGTACTCGATGCCCACCGTCTCGCCTACCTCGATGAGGTGGCGGTCAACTGGTGCCCGGCCCTGGGAACCGTGCTGGCCAATGAAGAGGTCACCAACGAAGGCCGGAGCGATCGCGGCAATCACCCCGTCTATCGCCGTCCGCTTCGTCAGTGGATGCTCCGCATCACCGCCTATGCCGACCGCCTCGAGCGCGACCTCGAGCTGGTCGACTGGCCCGAGGCGATTCGGCTCATGCAGGGCAACTGGATCGGCCGCAGCGAAGGCGCCGAGGTCGATTTCGCCGTCGAAGACAGTGAAGAGGTCATCCGCGTCTACACTACCCGGCCGGACACGCTCTTCGGTGCGACGTACATGGTCCTCGCGCCGGAGCATGAACTGGTGGACGTGGTGACCAGCGACGAGCAGCGGGCCGCGGTGCAGGCGTATGTCGAGCAGGCCCGGCACCGCAGCGACCTCGACCGCACGGCGGAAACCAAGGAGAAGACGGGTGTGTTCACCGGCGGTTACGCGATCAACCCGGTGAACGACGAGCGCATCCCGATCTGGATTGCCGATTACGTGCTGATGGGCTACGGCACCGGAGCGATCATGGCCGTGCCCGCCCACGACACCCGCGACTATGAGTTCGCGCTGAAGTACAACCTGCCGATCGTGCAGGTGGTGCAGCCGCCGGGCAACGAGGATTGGCGCGGCTACGTGGGCGACGGCATCGCGGTGAACTCGGGCCGATTTGACGGCCTGACCACCGCGGAGTTCAAGAAGCAGATCACCGAATGGTTGGAAAGCGAAAGCCTGGGCAAGGGGGCGGTCAACTACAAGCTGCGCGACTGGCTGTTCAGCCGGCAGCGTTACTGGGGCGAGCCGTTCCCCATTCTGCACGACGCGGCCACGGGGCAGGTCTTCGCTCTCGACGAAAGCGAGCTGCCGGTCGAGCTACCCACGATCGAGGACTACCGCCCGCAGGCGTCAGACGATCCGAATGCCCCGCCGGCTCCACCTCTGGGTCGGGCGACCGATTGGGCGAACGTGCGCGGGTATATGACCGAGGCGGGTTCGGTCAAGCTGGTCCGGCCGGGCCAGGACGCGCCGGCGGGCGTGCCGGTGCGGGCATTTCGCCGCGAGTTGAACACCATGCCCCAGTGGGCTGGTTCCTGCTGGTACTACCTGCGTTATCTCGACAAGCACAACGATGACGCCTTGGTCGCGCCCGAGGTTGAGGACTACTGGATGGCCCCGTGCGACGGCGGGCCGGTCGGCGGGGGCGTGGACCTCTATGTGGGTGGAGCCGAGCATGCGGTCCTGCATCTGCTTTACGCCCGGTTCTGGCATAAGGTGCTCTACGATCTCGGGTACGTCAGCTCGCCGGAGCCCTTCGGCCGACTGTTCAATCAAGGCTACATCCAGGCCTACGCCTACCAGGATGCTCGCGGCATGTACGTCGATGTCAACGACATCGAGGAGCAGGGCGAGGGCAAGGATCTCCGCTTCATTCGCAAATCCACAGGCGAGCCGGTGACTCGTTCGCTCGGCAAGATGGGCAAGAGCCTCAAGAACGCCGTCGCTCCGGACGACATTTGCCACAACTATGGCACCGACACGCTGCGGGCTTACGAGATGTACATGGGGCCGTTGGAGGCGAGCAAGCCCTGGAGCACGCGGGACATCGTCGGCATGAGCCGCTTCTTGCAGGCCGTGTGGCGCCGCTTCGTGGCCGAGGATGGCTCGATCATGGTGGTTGAGGAGGCACCGGACGATCGCCTCCATCGCCTGCTGCACAAGACGGTCAAGCGGGTCACGTTCGATATGCACAATCTGCGGTTCAACACCGCCATCGCCGCGCTGATCGAGCTCAACAACGCCCTGTCGGGTGGCGCGGTGCCGCGTCAGGTCGCCGAAACTTTCCTCAAGCTTCTTGCACCCATTGCCCCGCACTTGTGTGAGGAACTGTGGCAGCGGCTGCGCGGCTCGCATTGGCATCGGTCGATCAGTGTCGAGCGATGGCCCGCCTACGACGAGGCCTTGTGCGTCGAAGCCGAGGTCGAGATCGTTGTCCAGGTCATGGGCAAGATCAAGGCCCGCATCACCCTGCCCGCCTCGGCCGACGAGGGGCAGATGCGGGAGGTCGCCCTGGCCGACGAACGCATTGTCGCCGAGCTGACCGGCAAAACCGTTCGCAAAGTGGTTTGCATCCCGGGGCGGCTGGTCAACATCGTGGCGAACTGAGCGAACATGTGAAGGATGAGAACGCGGAATGGAGGTTTCCGCACAACCCCGATCTGGGATCCGTGATCTTGGATTGGAGTCGCGGACTCTGCCGGACAGCGATGGAGTTCTTGATAAATCTAAAGCGGAGATCAGGAATCGAGAACATATGCGGTGCCGCGAGAGCGCCCGCGATAGGGTTGACCGCTTCGCGATGAGAAGACTACCCCGCTACGTGTTGACCGCTTTGTGGTGTAGCTACACCCCCGCACGATTGCGGCGTCAGGTGACCAGATGTCTCGCGAGATCGAAGCCAAGCTGAAGGTCGAGGACCACGAAACGGTTCGGCAGCGGCTGATTGTTGCAGGGGCGACTTGTCAGGGCCGCGTTGTGGAGACCAATCGGCTCTTCGACACGCCCGACGGCCGACTGCGCCGCGGCGAGCGCGGACTGCGGGTCCGCAGTTGTCGCCGCGAATCGGGACAAGCTCCGGAACCCACGCTGACTTACAAGGGGCCGCCCGATACTTCACCGTACAAGAGCCGCGAGGAGATCCAGATCAGCCTGGATGACGCCGCCGCCGCCGCTTCGCTCTTGGCAGCCCTGGGCTTTGTCGAGTTCATCTGTTTCGAGAAGCGGCGGGAGACGTGGTTGCTGGATGACTGCCACGTAGAGTTGGACGAAGTCCCGCACCTCGGCTGTTATGTTGAGATCGAGGGCCCGGATGAAGCGGCGATAGGCCGTGTGCGGCAGCGGTTGGGTCTGGACCGATGTCCGCACGTTCGGCCAAGCTACGTTGCCCTGCTCGTCGACTACTGCCGCGGCCGCAACCTGTCGATGACCGCGCTGGCGCTGCCGTAGGTCATCTCTGGGGGGTCACCTGCCGCCTGGCTGCCTATTGGCCTTGTCCCGCCCATGTCCGCCAGTCGCGTTCATATGCATCGAGGTCTTCGGGCCGAAGCGTACGCAGTGGGGCGATATAGTGATCCGGGAGTCGCTGCGGGTTGGTATTGCGGATGGCGTTCTCGCAGAATTGCAGGGCCTTGCCTCCGAGTTGGCCGTAGTCGGCCGCCACGAGCACCGGGAGGACGCCGCTGCGGAGCAATGGCCATTGATGGGGCAGGCCGCCGAAGGTAATGAGGCGGGTATTCGGAGGCAAGGGGTTATCCGAGGTGAGCCCGCGCAGCGGCCAGTCGTCCAACGCCACCCAGGCGGACAAACGCGGATACCGCTGGGATCGGTCCTGAATGGCGGCCAAGGCGACCTGTGGATCAGCCTGGCAGTCGATGAGTGCGAGAGCCTCAAGTTGCCGATGGATGCGAAGTCTCTCGCGCATTCCCATGAGCCGCAGGCCGAAGGCCGGGTGATCGGACCCGGCGTGGATGAGCATGATGGTGCCGTGCTTGCCGAGCAGATCCGCCGTCGCGTCGGCGAGGGCCCGCCCGATAGCCGATTCGTCGAGGCCGACGTGAGCCACACGGCAGTTCGTCGGTGCCGGCTGTATCATGGATACGATGGACACGCCGCTCTGCTGCAGTCGCTCAAGCTGCTTCTGAACGGCGGCGGCGTCGCGAATGTGGATACACAGGCCACGCAGCCGCGGTTCGCTCAATGCCGCCAGCAGATCCGCCTGACTTTGCGGCTCGTCCTTCTCGGGGACAAGGAACCGCACCTCGAACGCGTCCCATTGTTGCAGATGCAGCTCAGCGCTGGTCTTGAGTACCGGCCACAAGGGGTCATTCGGCGCGGCGGCCACGAAGGCGATCACGGGCCGGTCGGCGATGCCGGGTTGGCTGGCGGCCGGCGGTGCGCCTGAAGGCACATCCTTGCCGCACCCCAGAATGTGCATCCCCAAGAGCAGCCCGCCCACAGATAACTTCCATCCTCGCATGACTTGTCACTCCGTGTGGTCAGCCGGCGACAATCGCATGATGTTATTCTCGGTCGACCCGCCGGCCGGGTGGCAGGGGTGCTCCCCGAGGCAACAGACCCAGGCAATGTCTCACCATGATACCTTCGGGTATTATCGGATGAGCAGGCCAGCATGTGAACCTAACCCGTTTTCTCAGTATCGTTTTCGCTTCCTCATCGCGCCCCTGTCCCTGACCGATACTTACCCCGTGGGGACTTCTCACGTCCTCTCCACCCGGGAGAGGATCGTTCGGGATCTGCCTGCAGCGTGAGGCCGCACGGGATGTGGCCGTCCATTCTGGCGAGGATCGCATGAATAAGCAGCAGTGCTATCGGCTTGGGATGTCGGCATACCATGCCGGCCGATACGAAAAGACCATCGAATTGCTCAGCCCATTGGTGGTGCCGCGCAATGAAGCGCAGGACCTGCTGATCCGGTACTACCTGGGGCAGGCGCACTATCACCTGGCGGTCCGGCTGTTCAAGAAACAGCGGTACGGAGAAGCCACCCACCACTTCCAGGCGGCAGCAGGGCTGAACTCGGCCGGCGGGGGCTTCGCCCGATTCCTGGTCGCCTGCCACGTGGGCTGCGAGCAGTATGACCTGGCGGTCCGAGAACTCGAAAACATGCTCCAGCACGATCCGGATGACATCACCCTGCGCGTGCGTCTGGCTCTGGCTCGGTACAAGCAGGGCAGCCAGCTCGAAGCCATGGCCACATTGCGTGAAGGCCTCGTGCGCCAACCGGACCAGGCGGAGTTGCATTACCAGTTGGGCGTCATGCTGGCGGCGGACGAGGACTGGATCGATGCGGAACGGTCGCTCGAAATGGCGATCGCTTACGAGCCCGCCCACGCCGGGGCCCACGAACGGCTTGCCCAACTCTGTGCCGTGCGAGGCCGTCATCAGCGAGCCGTGCAGTACCTGGAGGCGGCTCACGCGCTGGATCCGCTCAACGCCCGGATCGCGTTTCAGTTGAGCCTTTTGGCACAATCCCAGATGGCAGGCGGGCGCTGGCGGGAGGTGGCCTGGCAAACGCCGGTGTCCATCGCCCAGTTGGATGACGCGTCGCTCGATCAATTGGGAAAGGCGATTGTGGCCGAGCCGGACTTCGTCGCCGCCTTCCTTTCGCTGCCGGAAAGCGAAGTGGACGGCGAGGTGTTCTCGACGCTGGCGGCCACGCTGGAGCGTGTATTGCAGGAACACCCCGAGTTCGCCGACCTGCACTACCACTGCGGCGAGGTGTACCGGAGGCTGGATCAACGGCTCAATGCCATCGCTCACGCGGAGCAGGCCGTGCAGCTTAACCCGCGGTACGTCAAAGCCCTCGTGTTGCTGGCGGAACTCTACGGCCAGACCGAGCAGTGGGCCATGGGCGTCGAAAGGCTCGAACAGGCCGTCCGCGCGGGAGCGAATTACCCGGACGTGCACTATCTGATGGGCCGGCTGTTTCATGCCGGGGGAAAATGGGACCAGGCGTGGGCGTCCTTTGAGCGGGCTCTCGACCTAAACGAAGACTACCAGGCAGCCAGGGAAGCCATGGAAGCCTTGCAGAAGTGAAGAGGGACGAATGTCGTACCTGCTGGAGACGCTTGGGAGGGGTTGGATCGGCAAGCTGTCCGACGCGTTTGCCGAGCGCATCAGGCGAGAGGTGTGCCATGACCGCCGGACGCTGAACGATCTTCTGGAGCAGACGCCGGGCCAGGTAGACCTGTATCTGGACCTCGGTTCGGTCTATATGGCCGAGGGGAACCCCAGTCGGGCACGCGAAGCGTTTCTCGAGGCCGTTCGGCAAAGTCCGTCGTGCGTGCTGGCCCGCGTCGCCGCGGCTTGTTGCTGCGAAGATCTGGGGCTTCTCGATGAGGCGTCGGCCCAGTTACTCGCCGCGGCCGCACTGAACCCCCGAGACGCAGTCATCCAGTTCGGGCTCGGCTTCTGTCATGAGAAGCAGGGATGCCTCGATGGGGCGATCGTCGCCTATGAACGGGCCATCGAGGATTGCCCGGGTATGCAGAATGCTCGGGAGCGATTGGCGGCCATCTTCGTGCTGACGAACAGGCTCGCGGACGCGATCATCCAGTACGAGGAGATGCTGGTGGACGATCCGTGCGACGTGGATCTCCATCTGACCCTGGGCAACCTGTACCTTCGGAACGAGGACCCCGATTCCGCCATCCGCAGCTTCGAGAATGCCCTGACGATCGAGCCGGACAACTGGCAGGTACGCACCGACCTGGTAGACACGTACGAGCAGGCGGGCTTGCTTCGCGAAGCCATCGAGCAAATGCACATCCAGATTCAGCGGCAGCCGGATTCCGCCGACAACCTCGTCCGCCTCGGCGACCTGTACGCCCGGGCCGGAAACGAGGAAGGCGCCCTGCAGGCCTACCGCAAGGCGGTCGACCTGCACCCCGGCTATCTTGAAGCCTGGGTTAAAATCGGGACGCAGCATTTGCGGGCCGGCCGGTACACCGACGCGGCCACTCACTTCGCGAGGGCCATCGAGCTTAATGATCGCCTGCTGACCGGATATGTGGGCCTGGGGGTGGCGCAGTTCGAGGCCGGCCGCGAGCCCGAGGCCCTCTCGAATCTCGACCTGGCGTCGAGCATCGAGCCCAACAGCACGCTCCTGTACACCGAGATTGCCAGGCTTCATCTCAAGTGCGGCGTGCAGCAGGAGGTGGACCGCTATCTGGGCGTCGCTCCGCCGGAAGTGGCCGGCCCACCGGAAGATCGCCTCGATGATCTCATTGAACAGCAGATCGAACGTCATCGTCAGGCGGCCGAGGATCACCCCAATCATCCTGATATCCATTACCGACTTGGGTTGTTGCTCAGACAACGCGGACGCATCGAGGAGGCCGTCGTTCATTTCCAGCGGGCGGTGGACATCAACCCGGTCTACGTCAAGGCCTTGATCAAGCTCGGGTTGGCGCTCTATGAGACTGGCCGCACCGATGACGCCATCGAGACGCTACAGCAGGCACTCAAACTGAACCCGGAGTTTCTGGATCTGCACTACCGGCTGGCAACGATGTTCGCCGACAAGCAGCGGTTCGCCATGGCGGTCGAGCACTTCGAGCAGGCCGTGGCTGGCAACCCGCAGAACATCGATTTCCGCGAGCACCTTGCCTTGGCCCTGGAGAACATCGGGATGATCGATCGGGCTCGAGCCATGTGGCAACGCATCTGCGAGATGGCTCCCAACAGCGCCCAAGCGGACCGAGCTCGCGTCGCGATGAGCCGACACTAGAGCGATTCACGCCCCATCGTAGCGGTCGCCCCCCGTGGCGACCGGCGTGTTCCTTGCGAGTTCGCGGGCCACCAGGGGCGGCGGCCGCTACGCCATTGCGTGAAATGCTCTAGCACGCGCCGTGAACGGCCTGGCCGCCGCAGCACGCGGTGAATGACCTGGCCGCCGCTCGTTCCGCACGGATGTTCTCGCCTCCGACGGACGGACCGGCCGATGTAATGTGTGGCACTGCTCTGTGAGCAGGGTTTTCGCATGCAACGTATCCGAGGAGCAAGCATGGGATCGACCATTCTGCATCCCGTTGCCCATCGGACTCCGGCATCGAGCCCGGAGCTCGCTTGTCAGCCCGCGGAGCGCGGCTATACTGCTCAATCTATGCGCAAGAACTACATCCTGGATGCCAATATCCTGATTCATGACCCCCAGTCGATCTTCTCCTTTGCCGACAACACGGTCATCATCCCCATCAGCGTTATCAGCGAGATCGACCGGTTCAAGAAGGAGATGACCGACCGCGGCTACAACGCCCGCGCGGTAGGGCGGTTGCTTGATGCCCTTCGCGGCCGGCGAAGCCTCGCTCAAGGCGTCGAGTTGGAGAACGGCGGGTACCTCAAGGTTCTCTGCGAACCCGACCGAGCGTTCACCGGCAAAATCGACGGCGATACCGAGATCCTCCGCGTCGCCCAGCAAGTGCAGCAGCGCGAGCCTCAACTCCCGGTGATCATCGTCACCAAGGATATCAACTTGCGTATCCGGGCCGACGCCATTGGCCTGCGGGCGGAGGATTACGAGTCCGACCGTGTGTTACTGTCCGATGTACCCAGCGGTTACCGAGAGTGCCTGCTCACCCCCGAGCAGTTGGCCGAGTTCCGCACCCAAGGCGAAATGCCCTTGCCAGAGCCGGCCGCCCCCAACGAGTACTGGCTGCTCCGAGTCAACAACGGCAGCAAAGCCAGCGCCCTCGCCCGAGTCGATCCCGAGGGCCAGCGGCTTATCGCCTTGATCGAACCCAAAGGCGGCTTGCACGGGGTGAAGCCCCGCAACAAAGAGCAGTACTTCGCTATCGACGCTCTGCTCGACGAGCGCCTCCAGCTCGTCACCCTGATGGGCAAGGCCGGCACAGGCAAGACGCTACTCGCCGTCGCCGCCGCCCTTCACCTCGCGCTACAGCAGAAGCGGTATCGTGGTGCCCTCGTTGCTCGCCCGATCTTTCCGCTCGGGCGAGATCTGGGCTATCTCCCCGGCGATGTCACCCAGAAGCTCGATCCCTGGATGAAGCCCGTCCTGGACAACATCGATTTCCTGCTCGACACCGGCGGCCCGGTCCGCGGCTACAGCGACTCCGCCCGCCTACTCGAGTCCGGCCTCATGGAGATCCAGCCGCTGACCTACATCCGCGGGCGATCCATCTCCCACCGCTTCGTGGTTGTCGACGAGGCCCAGAACCTCACCCCGCTCGAGGTCAAAACCGTCATCACCCGCATGGGCCAAGATGCCAAAATCGTTCTGACCGGCGATCCCTACCAGATCGACAACCCCTATGTCGACGGCGACAGCAACGGCTTCACCTACCTGGTCAACCGCTTCCGCGGCCAAGCCGTCGCCGCCCACGTCGAACTGCACAAGGGCGAACGCAGCCCGCTCGCCGAGCTCGCCGCCAACCTGCTATAACCCGATGGCAGTGAGAGGGCTCGCATCAGCCGGCGGCCGGTTGACCGAGATCGTCCGAGTCGGCCCACTCGTCGCCGTAGTGAATGGTGATCTCCTCGCCCGGGCGAATGGTCCGCAGGGCGTAGAGGTCCAGGCCGTCCATCTCCCCGTTGGGCTGAGAGTGGTGGTTCAGATAACGCAGTCGACCGTAGCCGTCGTAACCGCTGACCAGCTTGCGGTCCTCATCGTACACCCAGAGAACGTAGGTCCCGTCCCGATCCGTCTTGCGGGCCGCGTATCGCCCAATCCATTCCCCTTTGCTAAACGTCCGTGTGGCGAATACCCCTAGCCCGTGGATGGGACTGGGACGAACTTCAATGCCCATATCGCTGTCACCTGCTGTGTTGTTCGCGGTCGCGTGCCCCGGCGGCTTGCGACTGCATGTCTTGATTGCTGCCTCATGGCCATCGCCGGGAATGGCTCCTCAACTGAACACGATGCCTTCTCGTCGCATGGAGCTTCGCTTTTGCTTCGGCCCGGTCCGAGGCGAAAGGGGGGGAGTATAGCGGAGCGCGTCGCAGTTTCAATCACCGTGACGACACGCGGGATCCTGAATCAGCGGTTGGCTATCACAGCGAGGATGCCGACGACAAGAGGACGGTGCCACTCTTGCCCATATCTTCGGCAACCTCGCAATATCTCCCCTGGGCCGTGGTGCGTCCGTGCGGTCTTTGCGGTGCGAGCATCTGATTGTCACGCTGAGATCGCGGCACGCGCCGCTGTCGTCGAGCACGGCACCGGCCGGTGTTACGCACGATACCCCCATGCCCGGTTGCTGGCCGTGCCGCGCGTCGTTTCGCCCGCGATCAAGGCACAGTCTCCCGTGACGCACATTTGTTGGGCAGCGGGTTGGGTTGGGTCGCGGCCTCTTGCGGGTGTCGCGGCGATGTGTAATGTCATAGTCCGCATGATGTTGGGTCGAGGCGAGAACTTACCGGGAAAGGTTTTGATCGGCTGGCATGCTGAGTAATAAGGAACACGACAAGGACGCGCTGTCCGATCCGCGCTCGTCGCGGCAAGGATGGTGCGTGAAACCGAACCGTGGCTCTGTCGCGGCAGTTGCGATCGCGGTCGCGGTGCTCGGTGGGGCGCGAGGCGGGAGCGGAGCGGGGAGTTGTCCGAGCGAGCGTCAGGCACTGTTAAGTTCATGCGGCGGCAAGAGCTACCGGCTTTTCCTGCTGAGATGACCCGCCCCTTGCCGATGATGGCAGCATTGGTAAACTGCCAAGCCTGACCTCGGCTCCGTTGGCGCGGCGGGGGGCGGGGTGAGTGGTGTTCTGCCTGGTAGGGCCGGGCGAGTCCGGACCGCGCATTCAACAAGACAGAGTCAAAGGAGATTGCGATGAAGGCACGATTGTATCTGAAGGTCATGTCCATGCTGGCCACTGGCAGCGTGTTGATGGGTTCGAGCTGCCTCCCGGACAACTTCTGGGCGGCGAAGTGGGGCGAGATCGTCAACCGGACGGTCATCTTCGCGATTCTGCGTTTGGTTCCGGGCTTCGACGCCGGCGGACCCACTTCGTGGTAAAGGTATTCGGCGGCGCTCGACGGAAGTCCGGGTACCGCTGAGGGAAGAGACCGGCTGCCCGGGCGCTGGTACGCTCTGTTTGTGCGCCCGTGCGGCCGACGAGATCTTCTGAAAGGAGGTCTGGCCAGTGTTGAGGTATGGCGTGCTCATGACACTCGGGGGTGTTCTGGTGGTCGCTTCGATCTCGAGCGCGCAGGCTGGCTCTCCCCGACTGCTGGCGGGACTCGATCCCGGGGCCATTGCGCTGGCTCAGACGGAGCCGGCGCCCGAGCCCGCGGCCCCGATCGCCGAGCGGACAGATGTCGCCGAGGTGGAGGAGGTCGAGGAATCCTTTCCTGTGACCCTGAGCCTGACCTATACCTTGGTCACCGATTATGTCTACCGCGGCATCAACTACTCGGAGCACGACAAGGAGGGACGCGAGAAACTGAACCACCAGTTAACCACCTCCCTGTCGTTCGATCTGAACGCTTTGGGGCTGGGCGACTTGGGCACGCTGGGCTTCGATACCTGGTGGGAGTGGTACGCCGATCAGGACAAGATCAATCCGTACGCCGGCGGCGATAACCTTCAGGAGATCGACTACACCATCTGGTGGAGCCATGCCGTCGATCCCATCCACACCGATGTGACCTTGGGTCTTTCGTTCTACACGTATCCCAATCTGGCCAAGTTGCTGCGTGACGACGACGCCCGTGGCAACAACAACGACGACCGGACGGTGGAATGGTGGTTCGAACTGGCCCACAACGACGCGTGGATGTGGCAGTGGCTCTTGGCCGACAACGAGGACGCGGTGCTCTCACCGACTTTTCTGTTCGCCCAGGATGTTGGAGCAGGCGCGGGAGCGGTCTGGATGGAGTTGGGCATCAGCCATGAATTCGAGGTTCCGTGGATCGATTACCTGACGATCACGCCCGGCTACTCGCTGGGCATAGACGGCGGTTTGCTCAAGCGCTATCTGGGTTTGTCCAACCCGGGCCACCTGCGTCTGGCCAACCAGCAGGTCTCGCTCAACGTGGATTACGATCTCACGCCATTGCTCCAGTTGCCGAAGTGGGCGGGTGGCGTCGGTCTCAACGGCTTCCTGTGTTTCAGCGACGCACTCGGTACGGCCGAGAGCGATGGGACGACCCAAGACGAGTTCTGGGGTGGGCTCAACGTGACCTGGACCTGGGGCGGCTGACCCGCGAGATTGGCTGACTGAGCCAGCATGACTCATCTTCGATGCGAGCGCCGTCCGGATGGACGGTGCGTGCTGGGCGTCCTCGGAAGGGGGACCGGGCGGGATCAATGATCGCCGGATGGCGCGGTGTGGGCCGGTTGGTGCTCGCAGAACGGCTCCTCGGCCAGGAAGTCGCCGTACTGGTAGAAGGCCCGGGCGCGACAGCCGCCGCATACGTACTTGAACTCGCACTGTCCGCATTTTCCGCCGAGCTTGTCGGGGTCGCGAAGATCGGCGAAGACCTTGCTATGCCACCATATCTCGGCGAAGTCCTGTCGGCGGATGTCGCCGGCGGCCACGGGCAGGTAGCCGCAGGGGAAGACCTTGCCGTCGTGCGAGACGAAGCAGACGGCCGTGCCAGCCAGGCACCCGCGGGTCGCGGTGTGCAGACGGCCCGAGTCGGTGTTGCCGGGGTGGCCGGGTGAGTGTCCGCCCGGCCGCGAGCCCGGATGCCCGCCGGTTTGCCGCAACGCCTTGCCCTGCTGGCGGAGGACGCGGTAGTAGTGGGGGGCGCAGGTCGCTTTGATCTGCAATGCCGTGCCCTGCTCGATATGCCAGACTTCCAGTAGCCGGTCCTCGATCTCGCGGGCGTCGAGCATCTGCCCCTCGGCGATTTGCTCGCCACAGCCGACCGGGACCAAGAGGAAGTAATGCACGGCCACGACGCCCATGCGTTCGCCGAGCTTGACCACGTCGGCCAGTTGATGCTGGTTGTGCCTGGCGATGGTGCAGTTGATCTGGGTCGATACGCTCGCGTGCCGCAGGTAGTCCAGAGCATCCACGGCTCGCTCGAAGGAGCCCGGTTGGCCGCGAAGCTGATTGTGCGTATCGGCGTCGGCGCCGTCGAGCGATACGCTGACGCGGTCGAACCCGGCGGTGGCGATGTGGCCGGCCAGGTTGCGATCGATCAGCGTGCCGTTGGTGGCCAAGGCGGTCATCAGTCCGCGGTTCCGGGCGTGGGCCGCCAGCTTGAAAAGATCCGGGCGCATCAGCGGTTCGCCGCCGGAGAACACCAGGATCGGCCGACCCACCGCCGCGATTTGCTCGATCAGTCGCATGCCCTCCGCGGTGGTCAGATCGCTGCGCATCAGCTCGCGCGATACGTCCAGCCGACGGCAGTGAACGCATTCCAGGTTGCACCCGGCCGTGGTTTCCCAGAACACAAGCCGTGGCGGGCCGCCCGCCTGTCGCGAGGATTGCTCACTGCCTATGCCATGCACGCCGGTGTCCGAACGGTTACGCATACAGATAGGATAGGGGAGCCTCACCGGACCTGTCGATCAAAAAATGGTGTCAGGATGAATGGTACTGCCGTGCGGCGAGGGGTCATGACGCGCGGAGTTTAACCGCTCGCGCAGGCCGCACTGCTGGTGTTGAGCCTCGCGTTCGCGTATGATTTCGGCTTAGGCC
>JAAYDF010000173.1 GCA_012729395.1 Phycisphaerae bacterium | reverse complement strand
TTTTTAGCCACCGTGCGTCACGAAGCTTGAGAAAGGAGGAGGAATATGTAACGGAAGACATGATCCGAAACCTTTCGTAGCAGCCCAGTAGGTACCCAATCCTACCCGGTAGAGCCTGGCCGGCAGCCGGAAGCGAGTCTTGCGTGGTGAGGGGCGACCTTCCCTGCGAAGCGTAGACAGCGAGTGCTAAGGCCGCGTGATAGAGCCTCGACAGAAAATTGTGACTGGCGTCTTCGTTGTGGTGGCTTCGGGGACCGTGCTGAATCGTCGTTTTGGCCAGACGAATCAGGCAGTCCGGGGTCGTAGAGCGGGGCATAGGCACATGGGGGCTGCTCAGGAACGTGAGAGATCCCGTCGTTTGCTCGGCGTCGACATCCCGGTTGGGACCACCGGGTGACCAAGTCCTGGCCCGCTGCCGGGCACTGGAGGGCAGCGGGAGCGAATCCCTCCAGTGCAACCGAGCTACCTCCAAGCGAAGGCAACGAAGTGCGGAGGGACGAGCGGCGGGAAGTCATAGCGCCTTCATAGTACCGTTGAAGCAGGGGAAGTTGCTCCCGAGGCGACCCTGTGGAGGGAAGGAAAAACCGTAAGGGGGCGCCTGTTACGAACTGTCGGAGGGAAACATGACAAGGGCTCCGAACCTTGAGAACGTGTCCACAAAACAACGACGGATCGCCATGCTGGCGGCAGAGTCGCCGCAGATGGCCTTCACGTCGCTGAACCACTACCTCGACATCCCCTGGCTTAGGGAGGCTTTTCGGCGGACCCGCAAAGACGGGGCGCCGGGGGTCGATGGAAAGACTTGGTCGGACTACGAGCAGAATCTGGAGGGGAACCTCCAGTCGCTACTGGACCGCGCCAAGAGCGGCACGTATCGCGCACCCCCGGTGCGTCGCGTGCATATCCCCAAGGGGGGCTCGACCACCGAGACCCGCCCGATCGGGATTCCGACCATCGAGGACAAGGTCCTGCAGCGGGGGGTGGCGATGATTCTGGAGGCAGTTTACCAGTGGGACTTCCACGACTGCTCCTACGGATTCCGTCGCGGCCGCTCGGCCCACCAGGCCTTGGAGGACCTTCGTAACCAGGCGATAGGCATTCGGGTAGAGTGGATTCTCGACGTGGACGTCCAGAAGTTCTTTGACACTCTGGACCATGGGCATCTGCGGGAACTGCTCCAGCTACGGGTACGCGATGGAGTACTCTTGAGGCTGATTGGCAAATGGCTCCATGCGGGTGTGTTGGAGGGGGGAGTGCTTAGTCACCCCGCCTCCGGCACTCCTCAAGGGGGAGTCATCTCGCCCGTGCTGGCCAACGTGTACTTGCACTATGTCCTGGACCAGTGGTTCCACAACGACGTGCTCCCTCGGCTGCGAGATCGAGCGATGCTCATCCGCTACGCGGATGACTTCGTGATCGGCTTTAGCAACGAGCAGGACGCCCGTCGCGTGTTGGAGGTACTGCCCAAGCGGTTTGGCAAGTACGGCCTGATGATCCATCCCCAGAAGACCCGGTTGGTCTCGTTCCAGAAGCCGCGGGGGGGCAAGCGTCCGCCCCGCGACCAGCGTCCTGGCACGTTCGACTTCCTAGGCTTCACTCACTATTGGGGACTCTCTCGTAAGGGATACTGGGTCATCAAGGTAAAGACGGCGTCGAGCCGCTTTACCCGTGCGGTTCGAGCGATCTCCGAGTGGTGTCAACGGAATCGACACCGGCCGGTTGCCGAACAGCACCAAGCGTTGTGCCACAAGCTCCGCGGTCACTTCAGTTACTACGGGATAACGGGCAACAGCCTTGCGCTGTCCCGGTTCCGTCACGAGGTGACTCGCCAGTGGTACAAGTGGCTGCGGCGGCGGAACAGTCGGCAACCAGCGTGGTCGTGGTTCAAGCGACTGCTGGAGCGTTACCCGCTCCCGCCCCCGGTGGCCATTCACTCCAAGTATCGCGTAGCGAAATCGTAACGGAGGAACCGTATGCGGGAAATCCGCACGTACGGGTCTGTGGGAGCCCTGGGTGGATGGCCACCCAGGGCCACCCGATC
>JAAYDF010000172.1 GCA_012729395.1 Phycisphaerae bacterium | reverse complement strand
TTCACCCTGGGCTGTCAGAACGACCCCGTTGGGGTCGGCAGGGGAATGGGAAAGCGGGCCGGGTGGATGGGCAAACGGACCAGGCGCGTTTGTGGTGGCTTCCCAGTGAAGAAGAACCGCTTCCTGACGGGCGCGGCTCTGCTTGTTGCCGTCGATGGGAACCCGACAGGTTCGTGTGTGGAATGCGACATCGCTGATCCCGTCAAGCGGATGGTTTGCGAGGGGCGCCACCCGGGGACTCGCGTCCCCGGCGGTCAGCGGGCGGCGCCGAGCAGGCCTTGCTTTTGCCACTGTTTGATCAGCACTTCCAGTTCGCCGGCGGCGCTGCCCAGCCGTTGCACGGTGAGCATGAGCTCGTCGTAGAACTTGGGATCCCGCAGCAGCATGCCGACGGTGCCCTCGCCCTCGGCCATCTGTTGCCCGACGGCGGTCATGTGGTCGAGCACGCGGGACAACTGCTCTGTGTTGGTGCGTAGCCTCATGCCCAGGGCGTCGATGTGTTGGTGGGCGCTCACGACGGTGGCGTCGACCTTCTCGACCACGCCATGGGCACTGACCATCGTTTTCTGGGCCTGCTCGGCGAAAGCGTTGAGGCCGCCGACGGCGAGTTTGGCCTCCTCGCTGGCGGCCTTGAAGTTGGCCAGGGTCTGCTTCAGGTTGCTCTGCACCTCGGGGTCGCCCAGGACGGTGCCGATGTGTTTGAGCACGTTGTCGAGCCGTTCGACGGCGGTCGAGAGATTCGCGGTGACCGCTTCGGGCGTGAGCGTAGGCCGATCCACCTGTTCGATGCTCCGCTGTTCGAGCAGTTTCTCAAGGGCTTGGGCGGCGGGAGTCAAGGCCCCGGCCAACTCGCCGATCTTGAAGGTGGTCTTCTCCAGGGTGGCCATCAGTCCGGGATCGATGACCTGTTCGAGGGGGTTCTTGACCTCGCCGCGGATGGCGGCGGTGCCGTCCTGCGGTAGGAGGGCGGCGGCCACAGGCGGCGGTATGATGTTGATGATCGGTTGGCCCATGAGGGGCGTGAGCACCACGGCGATCGAACCCTGGGGCACCGAGTACTTGGGGTCGATGTCCAGGATGGCGTGGACGCCCTCGTGGGGCTGGCTCGGATCGGCGAGCATCACCTTGAGCACGCTGCCAACCCACACGCCGGCCAGGTTCACGTCCGTGCCCTCGCGCACGCCCTCGACGCGGTCGAACCGGGCGGTGATCTGATACCGCTGGCCGAACAGCGCTCGCGATTCACCGAACAGGACGATCAGCGTGGCGAGGCACATCAGCCCGGCCAGCACGAACAGCCCGACGAGTACGTTCTGCTTCCGATCGGTCATGATGACTCTCCTCGAGTGGGCGGCGTGGCCGATTCCTCGATGATGTTCAGGTCGGCATCCCCGGTGACAAAGGCCCGGACGCGCGGGTCGCGGGTGTTGCGGAAATCATCCGCCGTCCCGTCGGCAATGAACTGCCCCTGGTTGAGCATGAGGATGCGGTCGGCCACCTTGAAAGCGCTGGTCATATCGTGGGTGACCACGATGCTGGTGACCGCCAACTCATCCTTGAGCTTGATGATCAGGTCGTTGATGGTATCTGAGCGGATGGGGTCGAGTCCGGTGGTGGGCTCATCGTACAGAATGATGTCCGGGTCCATGGCGATGGCCCGCGCGAGGGCGACGCGCTTGCGTTGCCCGCCGGACAGCTCGGACGGCCACTTGTTCTGCACCCCGTCGAGTCCCACCAGGTCGAGCTTGCGGGCGACGATGTCGTGAATCTCGGCGTCGGACAGGCCCGTGTGCTCTTTGAGCGGGAAAGCGATGTTCTCGCCCGCGGTGAGCGAGTCGAAGAGGGCTCCCATCTGGAACAGGTAGCCGAATCGCTGACGGATCGGTACCCACTGCTTCTCATGCAGTGGATCGACGCGCTGGCCGTCGATGTGGATCTCACCGGCGTCCGGGCGGATCAGCCCGATCATGTGCTTGATGAGTACGCTCTTGCCGGTGCCCGATTCGCCGATGACGACCGTGGTTCTGCCCTTGGCGAGCGAGAGGTCGATGCCGCGCAGGACTTCGAGTGGCCCGAACCGCTTGTACACCTGGCGCATCTCGATGATGGTGCTGGACGCGTTGCTCATGCCTGCCATGCCCCGGCCCGACGGCCGGACCTCAGAAAATCATCTTGAAGCCCCAGATCGCCTCGTACGCTCCCTTGAGCAGTAGGGCGATGAAGAAGTCCAAGATGAGAATGACGACGAACCCGGCCACGAACGATTCGGTGCAGGCCTTGCCCACGCCCTGAGCTCCCTGGCCGCAGTTGAAACCTTTGTAGCAGGAGATCATTCCGATGGTCGCGCCAAAAAACACGCTCTTGAACAACCCGCTGGCGATGTCCCAGGTTTCGACGGCGAGTTCGGTGTAGGTCCAGTAGGCCCAATTGGAGACGTTGAAGATCGGCACGCTGATCAGCCAACCGCCCAGCACGCCGACCAGGTTGCAGTAGAGGGTGAGGACGGGCGTGAGTAGCAGGCAGGCGAGGAATCGTGGGACGACCAGGACGCGGATGGGGTCGGAGCCCATGGAGCGGAGGGCGTCGATCTGCTCGGTGACGCGCATGGTCCCGAGTTCGGCGGTGAGGGCCCCGCCGACCCGGCCGGCGAGCATAATGCCGGCCAGCACCGGGCCGAGTTCGCGGACGACCGACAGGCTGACGATCACGCCCATGCGGTTTTCGAGGCCTGCCGCGCGGAACTGCTCGATAGCCTGGATGGCCAGCACCATGCCCACGAAGAGGCCGGTGACCATGATGACCGGGACGCTGAGTGTGCCGATGCTGTGGAATTGCGGGATGAGCCGCTCCAGGTCGCGTTTGTGAACGGTGGCACGCAGGCAGTGGCTGAAGGTTCGCAGGGCGAACACGGAGATATCGCCCATGGCGTCGAGCCGTTCGAGGGTCAGTCGCCCAAGCCGGGCGATGGGCCCATTCATGGTGATCTCGGCAGCCATCAGGACGGCCTCCATCCGAACGCGCGGCGCCACACGGTGTCGCGGGTACTCTTCGGTCTTGCCGTAGCCGCCGACCGTGGCGGCCGGACTCGGCGGCGTGGATGTTGCCCAACCGACGCGAGGGGAGGGCGACCGCTGCACCGAGCCCCACAACGCCAAACGGGCGGAGGTAATCTCTACCCGGTCAGGCCGACGGCTGTCAAACCCGGAGGGCTCGCGACTTTGACTTCCCGCCGCAAGCACTCATAATAACATGTGTTGCAGCCTGGGAAAGGGCCGCGGCGAGAAGGCGACAGTCTCGGCGTTGCGGAGGAGGTGCCCATGGGGACCCCGGGCCACGCCCGGCGGGCTGCCGCGACTCTGCGGGTACCCCTGCCGCCACGCATGGGGAGCCAGGCGATCATGCCGACTTTTTTTGCGCGTCGATACATGCGCGACCAGCCGTCGTTCCGTGAGCGTCTCATTGGGCTCGCGGTGTTGGGGCTGTTGAGCCTGATTGTGGCCGCGTTCCTGCTGACCAGCGGCTTGCTGGGCGACGCGCTGAGCCGGTCGGCACCGGCGCGAGGGGCCAAGGCGGTGCTGGGGATTTCCGATCGGCCGTTGTTTGCGGTCGATCCGGCCAATCTGCAGCCGCCACCGCCGTCGCACGAGGTCCAGGCGGGGGCGACCTTGCTGCCCGATCCCCTGGAGGAGGCCCGTCGCACGGATCTGGGCGTCGCGATGGTCGATGCGGGCGCGGTCGCCGCCGACGACTTGATGGTGGCGGCAGTCTCCTTCGGCGCTCAATGGCTGTATCGGGCGACGTACCAGCTACCTGAGGGAGATCTGCCTCTAGCAGCCAGTATTGTGGACGCCGGCCAGCCGGAGCATGCGTTCGGGCTTTGGCGGTCGCGAAGACCGGCCGCGATCAGGCCGATCAGCGTCGGGCGAGCCGGCTGGATAGACGAGGCCGCCGGGCGCCTGGCCTTCTGGGCTGGTCGGCACTATACGGAACTATCGATCGTTTCGCCGACCTCTTCACCGATGCTGGAAACGGCGGCGCGGGCCTTGGTTCGTTCGCAGCTTGTGTATGGCGGGCCGTTCTGGGCGGAGTCCGTCTTGCCTCACGAGGGGCGGGTCGCGGATAGTCTGCGGTTTGTTCGCCGGGCGGCATGGGGGTTGGCTCCGCTTGCTGATTGCTGGATTGCGGACTACGCGGGCGAGGTGACGCTGGGGGTCATGAGGCCCACACCGGCGCGGCGAGACGCGATACTGCGGGAGCTTCGCGAGCAGCTTGCGGCCGCCGGCGACGAGTCTACCGGTATGACCGATGAAGGCGGCTACGAAAACGGCGCGGAGCGGTCGCCGGGCTCTGTCCAAGAAGCTGCTGACGATACGGAGCCGGGCGATTCGGTGGTCGGTCGTCTTGATGGGCGCGTTGCGGTGGCTTCCGCGGCCGGGCCGTATCTGTTCATCGCGTTGGGCGGCGATGTCGCGAGGCTGAACGATTTGGCCGCAACGCTGTGCGAGCGATGGTCGATGCGTGATGCGAGCATCGCGGCCGGGATGGCCGAGGTTGCTCCCGCGGCGTCGGTGGGCGGGCAGGCACGGTTTCCCGCTCTGGAACGGGACGATCTGATCCCCCCGACGCAAATCGAACGCTATACCGACAACCTCTACGAGAAGATCGACGGGCGAGAGGCCCAGTTCCGTTCGTTCGATTTCGTCGAGTTGCGCTGCGGCCAGTACGTCAACTCGCGTGCCCGACAGGTCTTTGACGTGTACATCTACGATATGGCGGGGCCCGCCAACGCGATGGGTATCTACATGACCGAGCGCAGCGGCGAGCTCGAAGAGATCCCACTGGGACGTGGGGGGTACACATCCGGCACAAGCGTCTTCTTCTGGAAGGGGCGTTACTACGTCTATGTGCTTGGCCCCGCGGAGGGCGACGACCAGGCGACCCAGACGTCGCTGGCGATCGCGTCGGCGATCGCGGATACGATCCGCGATGAGGACGAGACGATGTGGGCGGAGGCCCTCCTGCCGGCCGAGGACCGCGTCCCGAATTCGCTGAGCTACCGGGCATCGGGCGGGTTGGGTTTCGGCTTCATCGAGCAGATGTTCCTGGCGAACTACGAGACGGGCGGTCTCGGGTACCAGATGTATCTGGTTCGGACGGGCAGTGCGGACGAGGCCCGCGAGCTGTTCCGGCAGTATGCCGAGGCGACGGCGCGGTATGACAAAATCCTTGCGGAGCAGGAGACGCCCGGCGGGCGGACGGTGGTGAGTGATTCGCTGGGCGTCATCGGGGTCGCCTTTCATCGCGGGGTGTACTTCGGGGGCGTGGCCGAGTGCGATGATCGCGAGCTGGCGGAGGCGAAGGCGGCCGTGTTGCGTGACCGCTTGCCGGCCGAGTGAGGATCGGGCTTTGGGATCTGTAGCGGCCGCCCCCCGTGGCGGCCGGCTGGGCACCGGTGTCATACGGACTGCGGGATGCGTTGAAAGGCAAGGCGGGTCAGGATGGCGAGCAGCAAACAGGCAACAGGGGAGCGGCCGGCGGGCGATCAGGCTGCCGCTGGCACGCCGCATCGAACCTGGACAAGGCGGGATCTGCTGGTACGCGGCGGCCAGACGGTTGCGGTAGCCGGTGCGGCCGTGGCGGCGGGGTGGTATCTGCACGATCCGGTCGGCGATGCTGGGCTGCAGCCACCGGAGCCGATCCGACTGAAGGATTACTTCGCGGCGGTCGACTTCCCGGCCGCGGCGCCGCGGATCTCCGCCGCGTACGGTAAACCGGAGTTGATCGACGACCTCGAGCATGTGCGGCGGATGACGGTCGCGGCCCTGGGCGGGCTCGATGGGCAGGGAATCGCCCGCTTCGTCTCGCGCGGAGACGTGGTCATGGTCAAGCCCAACGTCGGGTTCGATCGCGGTCCGCAACTGGGGGCCACGACCAATCCACAGGTCGTGCGAGCGGTGATCCAGCTTTGCAGGGAGGCGGGAGCCAGTAAGGTTATTGTCGCGGATAATCCGATCGAGAATCCGCCCGCGTGCTTCGCCAAGAGTGGCATCAAAGAGGCGGCCGAGGCGGAGGGGGCCACCGTGGTCATCCACGCCAGCACGCATGATCGTCCGGTCGAGGTGAGGCCGGGCAGTCCCGACCCCGCCCGGGGCGAGGCCCTGAGCACCTGGCCGATCTTCTGGATGCCCCTGCGCGAGGCCGACAAGGTGATCGGCATTCCCGCGGTCAAGGATCACAATCTCTGCCACGCGTCGGCGGGCCTGAAGAACTGGTACGGGCTGCTCGGCGGTCGGCGGAACCAGTTTCACCAGGCGATCCACCACATCATCAGCGACTTGGGCTACATGATGAAGCCTACCCTTATGGTGATGGACGGCACGCGGGTGATGATGAAAAACGGCCCGACGGGTGGCCGGCTTGACGACATCCGCGTCGGGGGCGTGACCGGCCGGCCCGCGGTGGTGGCCAGCGTCGATCAACTGGCCTGCGATTCGTGGTGCGTGCAGAACCTGCTCGGCCGTGATCTAGCCGCCGTCAGCTACCTCGACCTGGCGTTTCAGAAATTCGGGCACGATCCCACCCGCCTCGTCGTGCACCACTGGCAGGAGTACCGCCAGCAGGGCAAGGTGGTGGAGGAGACGATCGAGGGCTGATCGCCGCCCGCGCGGCACGCGTCGCCGCGACGGTACGCTATTCGAAGGGCTCGGGAATGCGCATCACAACCGTCCGGATCATCACGCAGACCGCCGTCGTGGCGATCTTCCTGACGTTCGTGTTCGTCACCACGCTGTCGCACCTGGAAGCCATGCCCGCCCTCAAGTTCTGGGTGAGCAAATTCCTCGAGATCGACCCCTTGGTCGGCATCGCCACCGCGATTGCCACCCACACCGTCTACAAAGGGCTCCTTTGGTCCTTACTTCTGCTCATCCCCACGCTGTTCCTCGGCCGGTTCTTCTGCAACTGGATCTGCCCCTACGGCATCATGCACCAGTTCGTCGGCTGGGTCTTCAACACGCGAAACGCCAAGCAGCGGATCGAGTCCAACCGCTATCGGCGTATCTTCGCTCTGAAGTACTACATTCTCATCGGTATGATCGTCGCCGCGGTCTTCGGCAGCCTGCAAGTCGGGTTGCTCGATCCCATCTGCCTGCTGCACCGCTCGTTCACCGCGTCGCTGCTGCCGGCGATGAACATGCCGGACGCGGTCGCGGGGCGGTGGGGCGATCCTAAAATGCACCAGCTTGGTTGGGTGATCGGCTTCCTGCTGCTGTTCCTGGTGAGCATGAACCTGGTGATCCCTCGGTTCTTCTGCCGCGTGCTTTGCCCGCTGGGTGCCACCCTGGGCGTGCTGAGCAGGTTCTCTCTCTGGCGGATCGAACGTGATCCAAATAAGTGCATCGATTGCGACCTGTGCCTGCAGAGCTGCGAGGGGGCCTGCGACCCACATACCCAGCTTCGCAAAAGCGAGTGCTTCGTCTGCTTCAACTGCATCGAAGACTGCCCACACGACGCGTTGAGCTTCTCGCTGCTGCCCAAGCGGCACCACGAGGTGGCCTGGCCGGACGTGCCACGCCGACGAGCGATCTACGCGGCCGTGGTCGGCGTGCTGTTCTATCCGTTCGCCAAGCTCTCCGGCCGGACGACTCGCGATTTCTCCACCAAGGTCGTCCGTCCGCCCGGCTCCGTCGAAGAGATCGAGTTCCTCGAACGCTGTATCAAGTGCGATCAGTGCATCCGCGTCTGCCCGACCAACGTGCTGCAACCCGCCATGTTCGAGGCCGGTCTGGAGGGCCTCTGGACGCCGGTCATGAATTTCCGCATGGGTTCCTGCCAGTTGAACTGCACCGCCTGCGGGCAGGTCTGCCCCACCGGGGCCATCCAACGACTGAGCATTGAAGAAAAGCTCGGGCTCGCACCTTACGAGGCCCAGGGCCCGGTCAAGCTCGGCACCGCCCACTACGATCACGGCCGCTGCCTGCCCTGGTCGAAAAACATCCCCTGCGTGGTCTGCGAAGAAGTCTGCCCCACTTCGCCCAAGGCGATCCATTCCGAGTATATGCAACTGCTTGTGCGCGACGGCAAGAAGCTGGTGCGCTCCGCGACGGCTACCACGCTGACCCTGGCCGAGTACCCGGCCCCGGGCACCACTATCAGCGATCTGTGTTCCTTCCGGCCCGGCGAGTACCGCGGCGACCAGACCACCAGCTACCATGTTCACATCATCCACCGCGACGGTACCAGCGAAACGCACCGCATCCTCGGCAACGACGGCGATACGTTGATGATCGGCGAATTGGACCCCGCAGACGGCGAGGTGCTCGTCGGGTCGGCGTTTAGCCGCATCCCCGCCCGCGATGCCGTGGCCGCTGTCCACCTCGAGTTCAAGGTGCCCAAGATCGACACCGAGCTGTGCATCGGGTGCGGCCAGTGCGAGATGGAATGCCCGGTCGTCGGCGATCGCCGGGCGGTCTATGTGACCCCCGACGGCGAAACCCGTTCCCAGAACGACCCGCACCGCGACCGCAACCGCTCACTGCTCCTGCTCAGGAGCGCCGACGCTTCCGACGGTCCCCACATCGATCTCCGCAAATGGCTCGCGTGAGGTCAACGGCTCGCGTGATGCACATGGTTCGTGTGACAGCACCTCCTCGTCCGTCGTTTGGCGGTGCCGCTTCCCCTCCCGTTTAGCGGTGCTGCTTGCCCTCCCGTTTAGCGGTGCCGCTTGCGGCGCCCCCGCGTCACGCACCCGGCTACCCCGGCAAGACGCCCACCGCTTTCCCGGCAGTCCTTGCCGAACCCGCCAAAGCGTGTATACTAGATGTTGATATGGGGGCTGGCTGCGCCACAAGATACGGGTCGTGATGGAGGAAGGGGCAGCGGGTCTAGCGACCGGGCGTTGCCGAATGTGCGTTCAGACACAGGAGGGTTCTCGATATGCGGCTGAAGCCCAATCACGTGCATCAGATGGACTGCGTCGATGGGCTCGCGCGTCTCGATGAGGGCAGCGTTGATCTGGCCTTTGCCGACCCGCCTTTCAACATCGGCTACGACTACGACGTCTACGATGACCGCAAGGACGCCGACACGTACCTCAACTGGTCGCGGCGATGGATGGCCGGCGTAGCCCGGGCCCTCAAGCCTACGGGCTCCTTCTGGCTGGCGATCGGCGACGAGTACGCGGCCGAGCTCAAGCTTATTGCCCAGCGGGAGCTGGGGCTTATCTGCCGGAGCTGGGTGATCTGGTACTACACCTTCGGCGTCAACTGCAAGCACAAGTTCAGCCGCAGCCACGCCCACCTGTTCTACTTCATCCGCGATCCGGAATGCTTCACATTCAACGAAGACACGATCCGCGTGCCCTCCGCGCGGCAACTGGTCTACGCCGACCGGCGAGCCAATCCCGTCGGGCGCTTGCCTGATGACACCTGGATCCTGCGGCCGCAGGATGTGCCCGGCGGTTTCGCGGCCGACGAGGATGTCTGGTACTTCCCCCGCGTGTGCGGCACGTTCAAAGAGCGCAAAGGCTGGCACGGCTGTCAGATGCCCGAGCAGCTTCTGGGCCGCATCATCCGGGCATGCTCGAACGAGGGCGAACTGGTGCTTGACCCCTTCGGCGGCAGCGGTACGACGCTGGCCGTCGCCAAGAAGCTCGGCCGCGAATTTCTTGGCTTTGAGCTCTCGCCGGAGTATGCCGCTCGCATCGATGAGCGTTTGCGGGGCACGCGGGCCGGTGACCCGCTGGATGGTGTGGAAAACCCGTTGACGAGCGTGCCCGCCACGCCCGAAACGAAACCGACCCGCAGGCCCGGCCGGCCCAGAAAAAGCCCGGAATCTCCCCAGGAATCCGCCACACTCTTCGCCGCCGCAAAAATGGTGTCAGGATGATTTTTAGGGGCTTGTACCGCAGTATAAGCCCCCAAAATTCATCCTGACACCATTTTTCGTGGCGATGTGTCCTACCATGAGTCGGTGCGGAAGGGCGAGGCCGGTAGGCCTTCCTTGTTCATCAGGTTGGGCTCGGCCAGTTCGTTCCAGCCAAATCGTACCGCTGCCGGCTGCTTCACTTGGTCACTGGAAACCACCACCGTGTTTCCATCTACCACCGCCTGAGCATCAACGAAGACTTTGTCCTCGCCGGCGACCTGGAACCAGCTCAAAGGTTTGTCATCCCGCGAGGTCAGGCCTGTGCCGGCGTGGTCGAAGCTGATGCGAATCTTCGCGCCTTCGACCTGCATGGACTTGTACAGCGGGCCCGAGTAGACCCGATCCGTCCGGCCGTAGGTGTTCGCGAAGGCCCACAGGGCAAGCCGTCGTCCAACCTCCTGCTTGTTGGTCGGATGGATGTTGGTGGTGTCGCCAATGTCAGTCACAACCACCATGCCGGTGTTCGGCACGTTCAAGGCAATGCGCTGTGCCTCCCATATCAGAGGAAGACGATCGGGAGTGTGGGGAGGTCTGGCTGCATACGGATAAGGAGCGAGCTGCACGTAGTAGAAGGGGAACTCGCCCTGGTCCCACATTGCCCGCCAGCCCTGGATGAGTGCTTTCATCTTGTCGGCATACGCCAAGCCGTCGCCTCGTGAGCAGTTGTTTTCGCCTTGGTACCAGATGGCCCCCGCGATGGCGTAGGGGACCATGGCATCGACCATGGCGTTGTATATGACGGTGGGCATACGGTTGCCGCCGTTGGCGAAGGTGTGCTCCGGGAGCATCGGAGCGGGCGGCAGCTTATCGCCCTCGTCGAGTTTCACTTGGCCGGCGGCATGAGCCCACTCGGCCCGCTTGTCCAGGTGGTCGGCAAGGCTCTTGATGTAGTCGCGGTCAGCCTCCTGAACCTGATCGAAGTACCGCTGGGTGCTCGGCACTGACGCGAAACCCACCGGGGGCGTCCACGGCTCGATGGCTGTGCCGCCCCACGCGGTCTTGATGAGACCGATGGGCACTTTCAACTCGCCATGTAGCTCGCGTCCGAAGAAGTAGGCGACTGCCGAGAAGTCCTTGATCGTCTCCGGTGTGCATGTCTGCCACGGCCCGCCGTTCACCTCTTCGGTCGGCATGGGCGCCGTTCGCAGATTCACGGAGAAGAGGCGAATATCGGGGTAGTTCGCCGCCGCGATCTCCTTGTCCGCATCCTTGGAACGGCTGACGACCCAATACATGTTGGACTGACCCGAGCAGACCCACACCTCGCCGAGCATGACGTTTTCAAACTTGAAGGCCTTCTTGGCTTTGATCTGCAGCGTATACGGTCCGCCGGCGGATAGGGCAGGCAGACGTACCATCCATTTGCCGCTGGCGTCCGCTTGGGTGCCTGCCTTGGCGACCGGGGTTTCCTTTCCCTTGGCCAGAGTCACGGTGACGTTCTCATTGGCTTCGGCTCTGCCCCAAATAGGGATGGGCTTCTCTCGCTGCAGGACCATGTGGTCGCTGAAGATCGCGGGCATGGACGGTCCTGCCGCCAAGCAGACCGCCGGAGCGGCAATGGCCAGCAGGATCGCTACACAACATCGGTTGACGCGGCTCAGTCTTCTCATCGGTTTTCGCTCCCATATGACAAAGATGCCGGCAGTATGGCTTATGCGGACGCGAACCGCAACCGCCCCGAAAAATGGTGTCAGGATGATTTATTTGAGGGCATGGCTGGCATTCGCTCGCTCGTTGCGTTTCGACTCGCTGCATCCAGATTACCCAGAAGGTGTTACGGACACGTTACACACCGGCAGGGAAAACGGGGTTACATTTTGCCAGACGGCATCGACTGAGGTGCCATCCCTGGAATCCACTCAATTGAGAGGAGCAGACATGACTGGGGCAACGCACAAGCGGCGATCGGCAGAGCAGTGCATCAGGTCTATGGCCTGTCGCAGCGGTCATTCAGAAGCGGGACGGCCGGGTTCTTCGCGCATTCGGCAGGTTTGCGCACTTGCCTGGGGGGGCGGTCTTCTACTGTCCCTGCTGCCGGTACCGCTGGTGCAAGCCGAGGAGCCCAACCCCCACGTCTGGAAGCCCCAAACCAAGTCGGTCGCCGTCTTCAAGAGCGGGTTCGGGTTCTTCATGCGTTCAGGTGAGGTCACCTTGCGGGACGGCTGGTGCCTCGCGGGGCAGGTGCCGCCGGCGTCGTTCGGGACGCTGGCCATCTACTCGCAGAAGGAGAACGAGGTCGTGGATGTAGTCGGTGCCGGGCCGGGCGAAATGGTCGAGTTTGATGATATCGATGCCCGCAAGGACCCTGCGGACAAGCTGGCTCGTCTCCAGGCTGCGGTGGGGCTGCGGGTCGCCCTGGGCTACACGCATCGAGGGACGACCGCCAGTGCCACCGGCAAGCTCGTCGCCGCCGGTGAGCAATTTGCCATTGTCGAGGAGCAGGCACAAACCTTCGCCGTGCCCACTGAGGCGGTGACCTCGATGCGCGTTCTCGAACTGCCGATTCGCGTGCACGTCTCCTCAGGTGAGGCGGGCACATCAGCGTCGACCGAGTTAGGCATGGCTTGCCTGCGGCAGGGCATCACCTGGATTCCGGAGTACACGCTGCGGATCCTCGATGACGCGACCGCGGAGCTTACCCTGCGCGGGACGGTAGTCAACGAGGCCGAAGACCTCATCCACTGCGATGTGCACTTTGTGGTCGGTATGCCCCAGTTCCTGCACGCCGACTACTTGTCGCCCATCGCCATCGGGCAGGCGATCCGTACGATCGGGGCGGCGGTCGCCCAGCGCGGCATGCCTCGCGAAATGGCCAACCAGATCATGAGTCAGGCCCTGCTCACCACCAACACCGCTCCCGGCCCATCCGCTGCCGCCCCTGAGGCACTTGAGCTTCCGCCAGGCGACCTGAACAGCGTGCTGGCCGGTTTGCCGCGCATCGACGGGCCCGGCGGAGCCGACCTGACCGTCTACACCAAGACCGACCTTACCATCCGACGGGGCGAGAAGGCCATCGTGACCCTGTTCACCCGTAACATACACTACGGACACCTCTACCGCTGGCAGCCGCCGCAACGCATGCAGCATCTTCTCACCCTGCGGAACGACACCGACACCGCCTGGACCACCGGGCCGTGCATGGCTATCGGCGGCCACCAACCGCTCGGCGAGGATTTGCTGAAGTACACCCCCAAGGGCGGCACCTGCGAGATCCCCATCACCGCGGCCATCAGCATCGCCCACGAGAAGACCGAATCGGAGGCCGACCGTAAGCTCAAGGCCCACGAGCCACAACACAATCGGTTCCTTGACCTGGTCACCCTGCACGGTGAATTGAAGCTGCGCAACTTCGGGACCGAGGCGGTCAACGTGGTGATCGTGACCCCCATCCCCGGCAAGCCACTCAGCGCCTCTCATCAGGGCATTCTGTCCAGCGATCCCGAAAAGCTTCAGCTTCTCGAACGCGGCGGCACGGTCCACTGGCGGGTGACGATCGAGCCGGGCCAGAGCCAGACCCTGACCTACACCTACGAACGCTACGTGCCTTCGATTTGACGAGTCGCGGGTGCGGGTTAACATCACCGGATGGATTCGTGTGGCGCAGGCGGTGGGCCTGTGCCGCACCCACCGGTGGGACGCGGTTCGACCGAGCTCGCCGAGGGTGCATCTTGTGTTCAGGGGCAGCCTCATCCGTGTGGCACTGCTGCTGTGAGCAGTGTTTCTCGGGAGAGAGGCAATGCTTACGCAGCAGTGGGACACGACGGCGCGTGTCAGCCCCGCCAGCCGCCACGGTTCGGAGGCTCACCACGTTCCGTAGGAGTCCAGTCGGCGGCAAACCATGAACAAGCGGCAGATCCTGGTGATTGAGGACGATCCCGCGATTCGAGCGGGCGTGGTAGACGTGCTCCGCTTCAAGGGTTTTTTCGTTCTGGAAGCGGCCAACGGCCGGGCGGGCCTCGACCTGGCGCTGACCGCCGAGTGCGACCTCGTGCTGCTCGATCTGATCCTGCCCGGTGGCGACGGCTTGGAGATCCTCCAGAAGGTGCGGACCGATCGGCCCACGTTGCCGGTCATCATCCTGACCGCCCTCGGCTCGGAGCACGATCGAATCCGGGGCCTGCAACTCGGGGCCGACGACTACGTGGTCAAGCCCTTCAGCGTACAGGAGCTCATCGCTCGGGTGGAGGCGGTGCTGCGTCGCTCGCCGGAACGCCCGTCGGACGTGACGCTCATCGACCTGCCGACGGGGGTTGCCGACCTGGCCCGTCGCGAGATCCGCTATACCGACGGCGGCAGGGCGGAGCTGTCCGAGCGCGAGGGCGACCTGCTTCGCTATCTGGCGATCCATGCGGGCCGAGCGATTACCCGCGAGGAAATGATCCAGCGGGTATGGCGGCTCGATCCCCGCGGCATCGTCACCCGCACCATCGACATGCACGTCGCCCGGCTGCGGGACAAACTGCGCGACGACCCGACCGAACCGCGGATCATCCTGACTGTGCGAGGCAAAGGGTACATGTTCGCGACGGGGGACCAGTCCGCCGGCGAGGTGGCGGGAGCGTGAGATGCTCGGCCCACGACTGACATGGTTGGCGTTCGGTGCGTGCCTGGCGGTGGTCGCGTTGGTCATGGGATGGCTCACGGTCACGGTGCTCCGCCTCGACCATGCCGAAGCCGAGGCCGGCCGACAAGCCCTCGTCGAGGAGAACATTCGCCTTGCTCTGTGGCGAATGGACTCGGCCATGGGGCCCCTGATCGCCGCCGAAAGTGCTCGGCCATACTTCGTTTACACCACCCTGCACGCGCCTCTGCTCGCCTACACGCGGGATCTCGCGCCCCTCGGGGCGGGGCAGATCCTCCTGCCCTCCGAGTTGTTGACCGCCCGCCCGCCGCAGATCCGCCTGCACTTCCAGATTGAACCCGACGGCCGGCTTACTTCGCCGCAGGTGCCTTCACTTGATTCGCCGGCGGTTGCCTCGCTGGTTGCGAGCACTCGCTCCGTTGATCTGGAGGTCGCCCGTGAGCTGCTCAACCAGTTGGCCGGGTCGGTCAGCCGGGATCGGCTGGTTGCCCTGCTGCCGGCGCGAGTGGTCGAACCACCGCGGGTGCCGGAGTCTCCCGCACTCGTCGGCGGTGCTGATCGCGCCGGGGTCATGACGCGACAACAGGCTTCCCGCAACACCATCGAGCAGCAGGCCCGCCACAGCCAGGCGATCGAAAATCTCAGTCAGGGTGTCGAGTTTGACGTTCTCCTTCGCGGGACGCCGCGCCGTGATGTCCGGCCCGGTCCGATGCGGCCCGTATGGCTGGGCGATCTGCTGATCCTGGCCCGCCAGGTGAGTGTCGACGGAAGCGAGTACCTTCAGGGCTGCTGGCTTGACTGGCCGGCCATCCGCGAGGGATTGCTGGCCGGCGTGGCGGACTTGCTCCCCGAGGCCACATTGAGACCCGCCTTAAGCTATCCCGTGCCCAACGGCACCCGCATGCTGGCTTCAGTGCCCGTGGAACTCGTGCCGGGGACCGTATCCACCAAACCGATCGGCGGGCAGTCCCCCCTGCGGTGGTCACTGCTGGTTGCATGGTCGTGTGCGATTTTGGCCGCGGCGGCCGTGGCGGCGCTACTGCTTGGTGTTCTGTCGCTCAGCGAACGACGGGCCGCGTTCGTCTCGGCCGTTACCCATGAACTGCGTACCCCGTTGACTACCTTCAAGCTCTACACGGAGATGCTGGCCGGTGGCATGGTCCCCGACGAGGCCCATCGCCAACGCTACCTCGATACCCTGCGGTCCGAGGCCCTGCGGCTGGGCCATTTGGTGGAGAACGTGCTGGTCTACGCACGCCTGGAGGGCCGGCGGGCCACCGTCCCCCTGGAGTCGGTACCCGTCGCGGATCTCATCGCTCGTTTGCGCGAGAGATTGGCGACACGAGCGGAGTCGGCGGGTATGAACTTGGTCGTCGAGATGGACGAGGCGGCGTCGAAGGCTTGCCTGCGAGCGGACACCTCCGCGGTCGAGCAGATCCTGTTCAACTTGGTGGATAACGCCTGCAAGTATGCCGCCGGCGCCAGCGATCGCCGCATCCACCTCTCCGCCCAGAAGGTTGGTGAGCGGCTTGAGCTGCAAGTCCGCGACCACGGTCCGGGCATCGCCGCCAAGGATGCCCGACGTGTTTTTCGGCCGTTCTTCAAGTCCGCTCAAGAAGCCGCCCGGACCGCACCCGGTGTCGGTCTCGGCCTGGCCCTGAGCCGACAACTCGCGCGCAGCATGAAAGGCACACTGGAACTGAGCCCTGTTGCCGGCAGCCGATTTATCGGCGAGGAGGGACAGGGAGCGTGTTTCCGCTTTATCCTGCCTTGTGTGTGACCGCGAAGATCAATACCTGCGTGTGATGTAGTCCCACATCGCGTAGAGCTGGGTGGCGCCGTCTGGGCCGCTGCTCGGCTTCAGCTCAAGCAGACGCAGATTCTTCCCGCCCTCTTTGAGCAGGGTCGGACCGTCCTGCACGAACTTGGCGTGGAAGTCGCTGTACAAGGCGTTCAAACCGTTGCCATGCGTCCCGCGAGTCAGGGGCATGCTATCGTCGCCACCCCCGATGGCGCCGTCAGTTTGCAGTGCCTGCATGGCCGGCATGGTCCGCTCATAATCAAGAGCCGCGTCGCCCGCGTAACCCAAGTAGCGGAGCCATCTGATGGAGTAGTAATCGCTCCATATGCTTGAGGGATAAAGCCTCTTGGTGTCTGTACGGGGACTCAGGCCGCTGGCCACAGGCGCCGCATACATGTACCCGCCCCAGGTGACGTAGCCGCTTCCGTATACCCCGAAGGAGGGCTTCCCGTAATCGGGATCTTCGGTGAACTTCTTGGGGAGGCTCGAGCAGTAGAAGATATCCAGATTGCGGCTGATATACCGGCCGTAGAGACGACCATAGTTAACGGGATCCTTCGCGAGCTTCTCGCTCTCTGGCACCCACGAGTAGTGGATGTCCTTGTGTTGCGAAATCACGTAACCATAGGTTCCGCGGATCGGCAGTCGCCCCTTGTTGTCACCCGAGTAGGCGCTGTGCCCCACGCCCTGCTGTTGCAGCGAGGCCAGGCAAGCCGTTCGCCGGCTCATCTCTCGAGCTTTCGCCAGCGAAGGCAGCAACACCGCGATCAACAGCGCGATAATCGCCACCACGACCAGTACTTCGATCAAGGTGAAGCCGTATCGCGAGCTTGCGCGACGTCCAGTTTGGGTGTCTCTGGCTTCTGAATGCATGGTCAATGCCTCCCGATCCTTGCATGCTGGTAGCGGTGCATACCGCCACGATGTGGTGCAACCACGATCTGAGTGCGAGCGTAAGCCGACGGATACCCACCCCATCGAGTGAAGCCACCGCTTCCCGCTCTGACCTGTCGCTCGGCCAACGGGCACCCACGCGAATCACCCTGCCCAGACGCCGGAATGCAGCACGCCGCCCGGCAAGAGTTGTATCGGAGGCTCGGCCCGCTAAACCACAATAATAGTCTACGCAGTTTGATGAAATATGTCAACAGTAGGCTTTGGCCTCGCGGCCTGTTTTGTTCGACCTTGTGAGTTTCCTTGGCCTTGTGGCCTCCGATCAAGCATTGTGGAGCGTAGGCGGTAGTTAAAGCTCAGCTTGTCGGGCGGCCGGCTCCTGATGTGTTCCGCGGACTTTGGCGGGAAGGTGTTGCGGGCTGTGCGGCAAGGGACTCGGCAGGGCCCATGAAGCGTGTAACTTCCTGACACAACGGATTTTGTGTCGCGTACGGCGGGGCTTGATGAGCGATGCCGCGATCGTGTGTGGCGGCGGTTGGGGTGTGTGCGGTGGCTGGTGAACGAGGCAGGTGGGCTTCGTGTTGGGTCGTTCGCGGGATCGAATACCGGACGACGGCGACGTGAACGCTATGTCGACAGAGACCCGGCAGCGATTGCGGGCGATGGCATGCGGTGATGTCTGGTTGGCCCATCGCCGTTTTGCGGGGCTGTCTGAAGCGGGGAATCGGTCGTTGCGAACGACGAATCACAGGTCGGGGATGAGGGGTCGTATAGCTTCTGCGAGTCTGCTTGACCCCCGGAGGGTACCGGTTCCTCGGCGCGATCATGGGACAGTTGGCGTCGTTGTAGAATGCGTCGACGCGGACCTGCGGGCGGAACTCCGGCGGTGCCGGGAGGTGCGGAGCACGGGCGGCACCTTGCGACCGAGGGAGGCAGTCCCATGTCGGATCATGTCCTGCCTATTGGATGGTGCGTGGTTGTCGTGTTGATGTTGGCCTCCCCCGGCGGTGTTGACGCGGTGACGGTAGGGGGCCGTGATGTCGATTGCCCAGTGTGCGGTCACACCTTCGCGGTGAAGACCTACGCCAGCTATGGCTCGTACGTCTACGAGTGGGAGTCGAAGTACGATCTGATTTACTTCCCCGCGTCGGAACGTTTCTGGTTCTGGCTGTGCCCGAAGTGCGGGTATGCGCAGACCGGCGACTGGTTCGAGGGCATCTCGGATCAGGATGCCAGACGGCTACGGGCGATCTTTGAGGAGGAGTGGGAGCCGCTCTCGTCGGACGAAATCCCTTTCACGTTGAAGCTGGACCGTGTGATTCGGACCAACCGGTTGCTGGGGCGGGATGAATCGTTTTGGCGCGATTTCAATCGGGTGCTGATTTACCATTACCGTTCGGAGTCGCACGAACAGACGCTGCGGTTGGCTCAAGAGGAGATCGCCCTGCTGGAGCGGGACTCGCCCGGCGACCGGGAAGCACGCAAGCGTCGGTTGTATCTTCTCGGCGAATACCACCGGATGTTGGGCTCGGATGAGCAGGCGAGGGTGTACTTGAATCAGTCGCTGGAACTGCGACTTCAGCGAGACGCGACGCTGCGATGGGGGGGGATTGTGCTGGCTTCGGCGGTGCTTGCGGTGATGATCTGGGCGGGCATTCGGCGACGACTGTGGCTTAAGGCGTCAGTCACCGTGCTTCTGGCGGTTGTGGTGGTGTGGTCGTACAGGCCTTATCGGCAGCTCCATGCCGGGCAGACGCAGGTGAACGACTATTACGATGCGATTATCCGTGCCCGTCTGGCGATGGTCGCGACCGACGGCGGGCGTTCTCAGAGGGACGACGACGCGGATCGTCCCATTCCTCTTGTCTGAATCCAAGGCACTGGGTTATCCTCGTTCTGCCGCCAGTCATTTCGTGGCACTGTGGCGGCCGATGTGCGCTTGTTGGAGGCGAGTTGATGTACCGAGGAAAGCACCTCGTTGACCTTGCCGGACGTTCCACGTGCTTTGTTGCCGCGAGGATTCGGCGGAGGAAATGGGCTTGCCGGGTTCCGCGTATGGCCTGGATGGCAGGAGCGGTGTTGTGGGTGTTAGTGGAGGTGCCGGTGGCGAATTGCTCTCCGCCGACGAGCTTGCCGGCCGGCGAGGCGACTCAGCCGTTCGTGGAGGAGCGCAACCAGCGGTACGCGCAGGAGCTGGAACGCTACCTGCAGCATTGGCTGGTGGAGGAGTATCCGCTACGGGCCGAGCGGGCTTGGCGGCGGGATTACTCGAGCGTGCGGGCTTATCTGGCCAGCGTCGAGCCCAACCGCCAGCGGTGGCGGCGGGTGCTCTCTCCGCCGGACTTGCCGGTGAGCGGTCCGCTGGAGCGTCGGCCCCATGTCTTGCCGGGCGGTATCGAGGGACAGTGGCTGAGTCTGCCGATGGGGCCCTTGCGAGCGGAGGGTCTGCTGGTGTTGCCAGCAGGGGATGGGCCTGTGCCGCTGATCATCGTTCAGCACGGGATCGGCAGTTATCCGGAGCGGCCGTTTGGTGTCCTCGATGAAGGCAACGCGTACCACCGCTATGCTCACGAACTGGTACAGGCGGGTTTTGCCGTGCTGGCCCCGATGAACCTCTACGGTATCGAGGCCCGCAACCGCATCGAGCGGCTCTGTAGGCTGGCGGATACTTCGCTGCCGGGCATCGAGCTGGTGCGGATGCAGCGATTGTTGGATGAGGTGCTGGCGGACCCGCGAATCGACGAGGAGCGGGTGGGCATGTGGGGCTTGTCGCTGGGCGGGCTGGCGACGATGTTCTGGATGCCGCTCGAGCCCCGTATCCAGGCGGGTGTTGTGTGTGCGTGGTTTAACCATCGTCGCAACAAGATGGCCATTCCCGACCCGCGGTACAGTTGTTTCCTGGAGGTCACGGAGGAGCACGCGTTCTTCCGCGGCTGGCTGACGGAGTTCACAGATTCGGATGTGGTCAGCCTGATTTGCCCGCGGCCATTGCAGGTGCAGACGGGTAAGGCGGACCGCATCGCGTGGTGGCCACAGGTCCAGGAAGAGTTCGCCGTCGCTCGCGGGCATTACGAGGCTTTGGGGCTGGCCGAGCGTATCGAGATGGACCTGCACGACGGCGGCCACGAGGCGAGCGTCGAGGCGGGTGTGCGGTTTCTGTCGCGATGGTTGGGGAAGGCTCAAGGCCAAAGACTGAAGGGGGAAGGCTGAGGAACGGATCATTGCTTGAGGGAAGTATGAGTGCCTCGCGGCTTGTGTGGCTGGCGTTTGGTGGTCATACTGGAGACTCATGTGCATGGCGTGAAGTGGGCGGGGCCCACAGTGTGCGAAGTTCGGCGGCAACCTGAAGGGAGGAGCCGGTCAGATGGACAGAACGCCCGCTCGATTGGCTTGTGTAGCGGTCGGCGCGATAGCTGCGGCGACCGCCTGGGGTATGGATTTCACCCAGTTGCCGGACCTCATCCCCGGGCGGGTGCGCATGGAGAATGCCCTGTGGCTGGAGAACCCGCTGGGCAAGCAGTTCAAGTCGGCGAGCCGGGTCGTCGTGGCCGATCTCAAAGGTCCGGGCATGATCACCATGATCCACTTCGCGATGCCGCAGGCCTCGATCGCGACCCCGAAGGAATACGCGCTCGGTCGCGATTTGCTCCTACAGATGTACTGGGATGACGAGCAGCGTCCGAGCGTCATCTGCCCGCTGGTGGATTTCTTCTGTGACCCGGCCGGCCTGCGAGACGAGGTCAATACCGCGCTGGTCAACAAGCGGCGAGGGTACAACTGCTACTTTCCCATGCCGTTCCGCCGGTCGGCCCGCGTCGAGTTGATCTACGATGGCCCGGAACCGCCGGGCGAGCGACTGTGGCAGATGATGCCGTGCTATGCGTATGTGATGTGGCGGACGCTGCCCGATGTGCCCGCGGACCAGGGTTACTTTCACGCCCAGTGGCGCCAGCGGGCCGCCTTGATCGGCAAGGAGGATTACGTGGCCCTCGGGGCCCGCGGTCGGGGCAAGTTCATCGGCTGGAATGTCACTGTTCGCCGGCCCGGCATGCCGAACTATCCCGTGGATATGAACGAGAAGTTCTTCATCGATGGCGAGCAGATCCCTTCTGTGGAGTTCCAGGGTATCGAGGATTCCTTCGGCTTCAGTTGGGGCTTCCCCGAGACCGAGAGCGTTTTCCCGCTTACGGGTTACTGGCCGTTCATGCAAGGGGCGACGGCTTACCGTTTTTTCCTCGGGGACGCGATCAGCTTCGAGCATCGGCTTCGCGTGAGCATCGGCTTCGGGCAGCATGAGGATCCGACGTTTCGCGAGCAATTCAGCAAGCCAGGGTCGATGCTGCAGCTATCGAGCACCTGCTACTGGTATCAGACGGAGCCGCACATACCCTTTCCGGTGATGCCGCCCGCGGCCGAGCGCTGCCCGGCCCCCGAGGAGCCCTTCTGGCCGGACAAGGAGGAATTGCCGTCGCCCGACGAGCTAAGCGATCGCGGGGTGCGTTTGCACATGCTGTGCGGCCGGCCGGAGAAGGAGGTCATTTTCGCCGAGCAGGGCTTCGAGGCGGTGGCTCGCCAGGGCTATGCGTGGACCGGTTGGACGCTGCCGGTGTACCACTGCCGGGCGGATGCGAAGGAGGTGGCCATCGAGCTGGCCGTGCCCGCGTCGGTTGCCGGGACGCTCCGCGTCTACGTCATTGATCCGGATCGCTTCGCCGGTGGGCGCCGCCAGAAGGTGCTGGCAGGCGATCGTGAGGCGGCGATCTGCGAGGACTTCGTGTCAGGCCGTTGGCTTGAGATCCCCGTGACCGCCGACGAAACCAGCGGCGGCAAGCTGACAGTCAAAGCGGTGAACCTCAAGGACACCGGCAACGCAGTCATATCGATCATCGAGTGGGTTGACAAGGCGCAGGATATCCCTGTGCCTGCGGGTGCGGCACGCGAGTGACGACCCGTCTACGCACAGAGCAGAGGAGGTGACCGGTCTGCCTCTTCACGATGCAGCCCGCTCGCGGCTCCTTCAAGCCATGCGGGCAGTCGTTTACACGGGCAGCTTCCAGGGTGAGCGATACACGCGTCCCATGAGTGCTGCCGCTTCCGCGTCGTTCACGATCGTCTCGGCTTGCGGATCGAAGTCCACGCCGCGCCCGATGCGGCACACGATGTTCACCAGGTGACAGAGGGCCGCGCTGCGGTGACCTTCCTCGATGCTGGCGGCCGGCTTAGCCTCGCCCCGGATGCAGGCGGCGAAGTTCTGCACGTGCGGTCCAGTCATGTCGCTGGAGCCGTGCTGTTCCGGCTTGCCGCCCTTGGGCAGGAAGGTCCATCCGCCGCGGTCGATCATCAATGAGCCCTTTTCGCCCGCGATCTCCACGCCGCCGCCTCTGTTGTGCGGGCCGGTCTTGCTCCACAGCCGCATCTCCCACAGGACGGTCAGCTCCGGGTACTCGAAGACCACGGTCTGGGTATCGTCGGTCTCTTTGGCGTCAGCCACGATGAACCGCCCGCCGTGCCCTCGCGCGGATCGCGGCAGGCCGAGATCCAGCAGGTGGCGAAGGCTGTCGAGCCAGTGGGCACCCCAGTTGCCGGTGTCGCCGGTGCCTGTGTCGCGCATGAAATGCCAGTTGTAGTGGACACGGCTGACGTTGTGCGGACGCCACGGGGCCGGGCCGAGCCAGAGGTTGTAGTCCATGGTGGCCGGCGGGTCGGTGTCGGGGACGATCGGCAGGATGCCGCGGTCGTGGATCATGTAGGCCCGGGCGAAACCGATCTTGCCCAGCCCGCCCTCGGCGATGAAGGCCCGGGCGTCTTTGAAGTGCTGACCGCTTCGCTGTTGGGTGCCCACGCAGATGGTCAGTTTGGGATACTTGGCTTGGGCGGCCACCATGGCCTTGCCTTCGTTGATGCAGTACGAGGCGGGCTTCTCGAGGAAGACGTGCTTGCCGGCCGCCAGGGCCTCGAGCGCCATGATCGCGTGCCAGTGATCGGGAGCGGCGACGATCACCGCGTCGATGTCCTTGTCTTCGAGGACGCGGCGGTAGTCCTTCTCCTGCGTGGGGGCATGCGGCAAGCGTTTGCGCTCAGGCTGTTTCGCCAGGGCGTTAAGCCCCTCTGCGATCATCGCCTCGTCCGGATCGCAGAAGGTGACGATGTCGAAGTGTCCAGTTCCCTGGAAGTCGCCGGCGTCTTGCCAGCCGCGCGTGCGGCAGCCGATCACGCCAACCCGAATGCGTTCGTTGGCTCCCAGTCGGGCAAACACCGTGCCGCGGGTCGCCGCGAGAGCGCCTGCTGCCATCAGTCCTGCCTGGAACCGCCGCCGCGTGATCCGCTCGTTCATGGCTACTTCCTCTTGTTTGTGCTCATGTTTCCCCGCGAAGCTCAGCCGGCTCCAGCGCCGGCTTCGTACCCAAGTGTGCGCGGGAGCGTGCAATCTGAAATCCCCAATCCCCAATCTGATATTTCAGATCTGAAATATCAAATCTGAAATATCAAATCTGAGAATCTGAGAACCCCAACCCCCAATCCCCAATGTTAAATCTCGAACTGGGCTTTTGCAAACGGTGAATTCCTAAGTGTTTTGGCGGCCGAGGCCGATCACGCTGACGGGGATGCGGAACGTGTTGGAGGTCGTGTGGCGTTCTGCTTCCCGGCGTGCTGTGCGCGTCATCAGAGTTGACACGCGGATGTCGGGCTTCATCACGCAGGGTCTGCTGAGCGGCCCCGAGTTGTGCTGCTCACCGGCGTTGGCGTCGGGCCTTTGCGGTAGCGAGTTCTGCATCGCTGGCGGTTACTCGTTGTTCGTGGATCGGCTTGGGGCGGGGAGCTTCGCCGCCGCGGAGTAAGCCGCCCGGCCGACGGTATCGCGCGGTTCGGTATACCCTGGGCCGCCGGCCGCGACGTACCCGTAGCTGGCACCGGACGGATCGGGACTGACCCAGAACGCGTAGAGCTCTCCATGGGTCAGATGGAAGCGAAATCGCACCGGTCGGCCGGCCAGCGCGGCCAAGTCGGTCGATTCCGTCCAGCGTACCGCGTGCAGTGTCCCGTCGGTGGTGATGGGCAGGCAGCGATCCTTCGCGAAGCGTTCAAGCGGCTGCCCGTCGCGGTCGAGGATCTCGACGCGCAGTTCGCCGCCGGCCGCATCGGCGTTGACGAACAGGTGCTTGCCGCTGAAGGTCACCGGCCGGGTGGTCAGCACGCCGGGCTCATCGACGGCGTCCATAGAGACGAACCCGTCGCGCCGCAGGACCGCCAAGCCGGTCGAGGCGGGCTCACCTGAACGCCCGCGGCCGCTGACGTAGAAGTACAACAGATCGCCCATGACCACGCAGCCGGTGGCGCACGACTGCACGTTGGCCCAGTTCCACGCCCCGTCGGTTTCGTTGACCCCGGCAAACGGCTGACGCCAGGGGCGGTGCCAGTGGAACCCGTCGCGGGTGTAGCCCACCAGGATCTCGTTGCGTTTCTCCGCGTCGTCGGCGGATTTACCCTGCCAGATGGAGAACAGTCCGACCAGCAGGCTCTCGTAGGGGATGACATCGAGGTTGTACAACTGCGGGCCACCGTCCGCACCGGCGGGGTGCGGGTTGGCGGGGTCGAGCCGGTCGGCGGTTGCCCAGAGCACGGTGTCCCGGCCGAGGTTGCCCATGCCCTCGACGAGGTCCGTGCATTCCGCATAGCGCCGTGAGCGGCCCCAGGGCTCGATCAGGTTGCGGATGCTGTAGACCCAGCGCTGGCGGAAGGGGTTATAGAAGAGGGTGGTGCGATCACCGATCCCGCCGCCGACGATGAGCGGCTCGCCCCAGTGAATGCCGTCGGCCGAGTAGTAAATCGCCGGCCGGAACCCGTCGCCTGTGGGCCGCGGGATGGTGGTGAACATCTTGTACCGCTTGGCGGGGTCTTGCTCGTTGAGGTCGAGCCAGACGGTGTCCGAGTCGCGCTCCTGGTCGAGCAGGATGTTGGTGCCCGCCACGATGTCGAGCGTCGGCTTGTCCCAGTGCAGGCCGTCGCGGCTGACCGCGTAGCAGGTGCGTTTGAGGTTGCTGCCCATGTACCACATCTTGAACAGCTCATCGGCCGGGTCGTACCACACGCCGCCGCCGAACACCATCGAGGTCGCCTTGCGTGGTTTGCCTTGCATCGAGTCGCGTTCCCATGGTTTGTCGGGCTTGAGGATAGGGTTGTCCGGGTAATAGCGGGCAGCGTGATGAGTGCGCGCCAGCGTGGTCGCTTCGATCAGAAAGTCGTCGACGAACAACTGCCGGCCAACGTCGATGGGTACGACCTCCGGCCGCTGGTCGAGGTAGGGCACGGGCATGGGCTCGCGCGAGAGTTCAGGAATCCGTGGCGGCCACTGGGCCGGCAGGACGATGCCGTTGTAGAGCGTTTCGCCGGTGGGCGCCGCGGCCGCGGCCGGATCGACGATCTCCACAACGACACGGTGTTCGCGATGCTCGGCGTCGAGGGGGATACGCAGAGAGATGCGGCCTTCGGATGCTTCGGCCCGGCCGTCCTTGCGGTAGGGGTTGTGCGGCAGGGCGGGCCAGTGCAGCGTCGCCGTGGCCGGCACCTTCAGTCGCCATCCCGCATGAGTGATCGAGCCCCCGACCTGCTCGGCAGGTAACTGCATTGCCGTCCCATCCAATTTGACTCTTTGTCCGCCGCCGGTCTCCAGGCTCTGTCCCAGCCTGGGTATCAAAGTCACATGGGCGGCGACGGGCAGGCCGGAGTTGAGCGTGGCCGTCAAGACGTACTCCAGCGTGTTCGGTCCTTTCGGCTCGACGCGGATGGTGGCGGTCTCGGGTCCATAGGTCAGCTTCAATGCCAGCGTCGGCTCGGTCAGCAGCGTCGCCTCGGAGGGGACGTGAAAGAGCTTGCCCTCGGGCGGCAGAAACTTGGGATTGGTGTCGCCGGGCTGGTGCGCGAGGAGGGATTCATCGCCGACGGTGAAGTTGCTCCAGGCGGGCTGCAGTTTGGTATTGCCACCGCCGACCACGAGGCCGACCTGATCGTGGTAGATACTCAGCAGGTTCTGCCGGTCCTGGATCCAGCGGTTGTTCGCCACCGGCGTGGTGTAGGCGGAAAGGCAGACGAACCATGGCCCCTGGCGCAGGGTGGCCGCCTTGTCCTGCTCCTGGTCGCGGAGGATGAACACATCGGCGGCCTGGGCGGCGGGCGGAGGCGCGATGGGCCCTTCCCGCCCGAACTGCAGGAGGGCGGCGATGGTGTCGGCGGACAGGTTCTCGATGCCCAGGGCCGCCCACTGGTTCTTCAGGTGAGCCCGGCCCGCGGGGGTGAAGGTGAAGCCCGCATTGCCGCTACGGATCGTCGTGCCGTACGGGTTGCGCTGGTCGACGGTCTCGACGCCGCGGCCGTTTGGATAGGTGAACCGGCGGTGGAACTCGGCCGCCCGCTCGAGCGCGGGAAGGATCTGCTCGTCGCCGCTGGCCGCATAGTAAATCCCCAGGGCCTCAAGGTAGACCTCGTTGTAGACTACGACCGGCCCGCCGCCCTCGGACCAGTAGCCGCCCTCGGCCTGCGTGGCGGCGACCTGGCGCAGATGCTTGGCCGCGTCGGCGCACCATTGCGGGCGATCGAGGGCCGTGCCCGCCAAATAGAGGCCCATCGCGTGGTGCGTGGGGATGTTGTGCATGTGGCCGAGCTGGCTGCCGTGAATGCCCGTGTAGCCGAGCGTCAGGGCACGCTCCCATCGCTCGCGCGCGTCGGCGGGCATGTCCGCCTTGATGATCTCGAAGCTGCGGACCCATCGCGAGTAGATCCAGGGCATCCAGATGTTGCCCCATGTGCTGCCATCCTTCTTGGCGAAGACCCACTGGCCCTTCTCATCGGCGTTGGCGATCAGGTTGTCGCCGGCCTTGATGATGACTTCGAGCAGACGGGCATCCTTGTGGTAACGGTTGCCCGGCCGATCCAGGGAGTACGCGACCGCCAGAACGTACATCGGGTTCTGGTCGGTGCTCATCCAAACGCCTTCGCCGAAGTGGCCAGTCTCGGCGTCGAAGGTCTTGAGGATCTTCGGCACATGCTCGATCAGAGCGGTCGCGAGGCGGTCCTTGTACACGAGCTCCTCGCCGCTGGCGGGAGAAACCATCAGTAGGCAGGTGGCAGTTACGCTGACAAGAATCCATGTCCGAGCCATGTATACACCTCCCAAATGGCGGACGAAGAACTTCGTCCTCGAAACGTGCCCGCTATTGCACAGCGCACTCTGTCCAAAGGTGCTGTGCGGCGAGGGGTTCCACGCCAATGCCGGCGGTTATCTCAGAAGATCAGCACCGGCTCGGTGTCCACCGGCAGCAGGTCCACGCGGCGTTTGCGGGAGATCGGCGGCAGGCTGACCGTGGCCGCGTACTTCACCCCGACCTCGGCGCCGCGTTTGGCGGCCAACCCGGTGTAGTAGTGCAGGTAGTCGAAGGAAATCTCGCCACGCAGCAGCACATGCTCACGACAGGCCGCCTGCCAGGTCTCCAGCACGCCGCTCACGTCCAGCCACAAGTCCGGCTGGTACTCCTCCATGTCCTCCCAGTTTTCGAGGTAGTACAACCCGCGGATTAGGTGGGCCGGCTGCGAGCGCTTCACGTCCGGCAAAGCCGCCAGAAAACCGCCCTCCATGGTGATCTGATAGGCCGCCCGATGGTCGCGGTGGAACGAGCCTCGCCAGTGCGTGAGTACGATGTCCGGCCGCAATCGTCGCACCAGGTCGCACATCTCCAGGATGTTCTCCTGGTTGGCGTGCAGCTCGCCGTCCGGATGATCCAGCACCAGGCACTCGCCGGCCCCCAGCTTCTTGGCGGCGGCCTCGGCTTCGCGCACCCGCTGGCGACGGTACTCGGCGGCGTCCATCCGCGGGTTGCCACGCTCGCCCGCCGTCAGGTGCAGCATCGTCGCCCGATGTCCCGCCTGCGTGTACTTCGCCACGATCAGCCCCGCCGTGATCTCCGCATCACCCACATGCGCCCCGATCGCCAGGACGTGTTTCCGCTCGCCGTCTTTCATCGTCGTTCTCCTGTGTACTCCCATCACCGCGAACGAACGTATGCTTCCCACGCCGCGGTCAGGGCGAACCAGCCCGTGCCGAGGATCAACGCCCACTTCCACAAGCCCGGCCAGGCATGCAGCCCGACCCACGGACCGCGCACGTCCTCCAACGTATGTACCGTCAGGTTGACCAGCCGCTGCGGGTCGGGTGGCGGCTCCAGCCGGCTCAATACCAGCGTGGCCACCACCGCGAACGCGAACGAGGCGAATCCGCGATACGCGAAGTTCCAATCCGTTCCGTAATGCAACCCCACACCCAGCCCGATCGCGCTGACCATGGCGATGAATGCCGCCCAGCCCGTCGCCCGCCGCGAGAACACCCCCACAACGTACAGTGCCACGACCACCCCGAGCACGTCGCCGAAGAACTCCTGCACGAAGGTCACGGCCGACTGCATGTTCATGGCTACTGGGATCAGGCTGACGGCGATGACCAGAATCACCGCCTCAAACACGCGAGTGACGAGCTTGGTCGTCCCCGCCGACGCGTTGGGCCGCAGAAAACGCAGGTAAACGTCCTGCGTTAACAGCGTACTGGACGAGGTGAGCAGCCCATCCGCCGACGAGAGCAACGCAGCCATCATCCCCGCCACGAGCAGCCCTCGAGCTCCCCGTGGGAAGAGGTTCAGCATCACGTCCATGAATGCCCGGTCCGGCGTGGCCAGCTCCGGCTGAAGCTTGCGCATCGCGACCCCGACGACGAACGTCAGGCAACAGGCGATGTTGGCCAGCACCGCCAGGAACAGCAGGCTCTTCTGCGCGTCCGCCTCACTGCGCGACGCCAGCAGCCGCTGCACCATCCCGAAATTGCAGCCGAGCCACGCCAGCCCGGCCACCGTCGCCCAGACCGCAATCGCCGAGCCGGGAAAGAATGTCTTGGAATGGAGGTCGAAGCCCGCCGGCGGGATCAGCGTGGTCATCGACACGCCCGCGTTGCCCACGCCGTCATAGGACGCCAGCCCGCTCAGTCCGCCGATCTCCGCCAACACGCGCCACGCCACCACCGCCAGCGTTACCAGCAGGATGATGCCCTGATACACATCCAGCACCAGCACGGTACGCAGCCCGCCGATGATCACATAGAACCCGCACACTGCCACGATCAGCCCGACGCTCAAAGGCAGAGGCCAGCCCAGCAACTGCGTCACCAGCAAAGCCCCAAGGTACAACGCACTGGTCAGGATGATCACCAGCACCACCGCCATCAGCACGGAGAACAGCGCCCGGCACTGGAGGTTGAACCTTTTTTCGAGGTATTCCGGCGTGGTCACGATCCGCGTTCGCCAGTAGATCGGCACGAGGAACATGGCCGCAAACCAGCTCGTGAACCAGATGTGCACCGCCGTCCATTGCAGGACGTACATGCCCCACAAGAAGGCGATACCCGCCATACCCATGTACGTCGGGTCCACGGCGAACGAGAGCATGGTCAAGCCGGTTTGCCGCCAAGTGAATGAACGGCCGCCGGTGAGAAACTCCTCGTCGCCGCGATGGGCATAGCGGCGGGCCAGCCAGGCGCCGGCCGCGAAGATCAGCACGAAGTACGCCGCGACGATGGCTGAATCGAGAGCGTGGGACACGTTCACCTCCGGGAGTTACAGGTCCATACGCAGGATCGCGAATCGTCGCGTCGGCGCCAGCCCGAACCTTGAGTAGAAACGGGCCGGGGCGTCGTCCGCCCAGTTGAACCACACCGAGCGACCGTCCGCCGCCCGGATCCGCCGTACCGCCTCGACGAAAAGCTTGGCGCCAATCCCCGCCTTCCGCTCCGCCGCCGCCACCCCGAACGGGCCGAAATGCTCACCCTCCCATTGGCAGTAGCCGACGATCGTCTCGCCTCGGCGGGCGATGAGCACCTCGTGAAGCCGACCCGAGCGGATCTGCTGCCGGGCGGCGATGTTCCAGTCGCCGGGGAAGGATTCCGCCATGAACAGAAGAAAGTCCTGGGCACGAACCGGCGACAGCGTCTCGATCGTGATATCCTTCCCCTTCACCCAAGCCTCCGCATGGAACCGCGCTACGTCGAAGTCGATGGTCTCGCGAGACATGGCCACGGGTTCATGGTCGACCACGAAGCCCGCCTTGGTGAACAAGTGCAGTCCGCCCGCGTAGGCGTCGCGATCCACGCCGGGAAAGACGTATCCCGGCGCCGAGCCCGTGTTGCCGCATGCCCAGATCCGCCGGCGCCCCTTGCCCCGAAGGTAGTCGATCGCGTTGGCTAATAGCGCCCGCCCGATCCCGCCGCGCTGATGCTCCGGATGCACAGCCAGCACGGTGATCCAGCCGTCTTCCGGCTCGAGGCCGAGGCGGTCGTTGGGCCAGTATCGAACGATCGCCCGGGCGAAGCCTACCACTTGGCCGGCCTTTACCGCCACGACGAAGCCCGAGTCCGGCCCCGGCCGGTAGTTGTCATCGCCCAGTAGCCATCTGCTGAAGCGTCCCACGTCCGTCGGGTCACGACGAAGAGTCTGGTTCCAGATCCCCACCACCTGCTCAAGATCGCAACCTTCAAAATGACGCAAGCTGAACGCTGCCATGACCTGCTCCTCAGTTTGTCCGGACGAACTCGACCACCCGCTCGTGCGGGTCGCAGCCGTCGCGGTGCGAGCCGACGAATCGCCAGCCGCCTGCCGTGTCAAAAACCGACCGCACATCGGCAAGCTGCTTGTGCCCGATCTCCGCCAGAAGATAACCGTCGCTCTTCAGAATACTCGGTGCCTCCGCCGCCAATCGCCGGTATAGCACCAGCCCGTCGCTACCCTCCTGGGTCAACGCAATCCGGGGCTCATGGTCGCGGATGTGCGGCGGCAGCGTCCGCCAATCGGCTTCGCTGATGTAAGGCGGATTCGACACGATTGCGTCGAACCCCTCGGCGGGAGTAGCGTCTGCCGGCAGGGCCACGCAGTCGGCCTGGAGTACCTGGATCCGTCTATCCAGCCCATGCCGAGCCACGTTCCGGCGGGCCACCTCCACCGCCTCAGAACTCACGTCGCCGGCCACCAGCCGGGCGTTCGCGGCGTACTTGGCGATAGCCACCGCCACGCACCCCGTCCCCGTCCCCACGTCGAGGATCTCCCACGTCCGCTCCGCCGAGGCCCGGCACAGATCCACCATCCGTTGGACCAGCGTTTCCGTTTCCGGCCGGGGGATCAGAACCGCCGGCGTTACCTCGAACTCCAGCGAAAAAAACTCCCGCACGCCCAACAGGTAGGCGATCGGCACATGCCTGGCGGCGCTGCGAACCAGCTCCCGAAACAGGCTGCGCTGGGCTTCGTCAGGCTCGACTTGCCACCGTGTGTACAGATCGATCTTGCGACATGCCAACGCCTTGGCGAGCAGCAGTTCCGCGGCCAGTCGCCCGCCCTCGACCTGCTTCTGATCGAACCACTGCGTGGTCCATTCCAGCAGCCGCCCGACTGTCCAGACGTCTTGCTGCCCCGCCTGCTGCTCGCTCGTATCCGCCATGCGCGGCACTATAGCCGCCCCCCGATACCCCACGCAACCGCTGGTCACGGCTTTGCTCCCAGCCCGGAATTCGCGTCTCGTCCCACATTCGGCGGCCTGCGGTCTTGACCGTCCCCGCGGCCGGCCATGCCATTGCCGCAGATCGGGCCACGCCGGACCGTCCATCCCCCTGCCCCCTTGAATCTCTGGCGAAATGAGTCGAAAACAACCGACACAATAAGGGAAACGGCAGACCGGAATCGTCTGCTGTCACGCCGCGATCAAGGAGGAGTCGGGTGATACGCTACATTGGCCTGACGATGTTCGTGGGTACGCTCGCGCTCTGGTCTGCCGGGTGCGTACTGGTCGATGCGCCGGGCGTCAAGGTCGGGGCGATCAGTTCGCCGTGGTCGTCCTCAAGTCGAGAATCGGGCCAGGCAGCCCAAGCCGCACCGCACAGCGAGGCCATGAGCGACGTTCTGCGCCGGCAGGACCGGGTGACCAACCGGCTGCACCAGCAGAACTGGGACAAACTGTTGGACGAGGTCGCCAAGTGGAACGATGAGGTGCTCGAACTGGCGACCTACGCCGGCAGCTCGCACGATCCGACTCGGTATCGAACCTACTGCAGCGAGCTCATCCAGGCGATCCACACGTTCCGCCAAGCGGCTCGGGATCGCAACCCGGACCGGTGTCGCAAAGCGATGGAGGGCTGCGACGCGGCCATCAACAAGATCCTGCGTGACTTCCCGCTGAGTGGTGCCCCCTCGCCGCCGACCCCTTCCCCGGCCGCCGATCTCCCCGCCCCGACACGCTCATCGGTTCCGTCGCGGTCATCCGCCTCGCCGCACGCCCCCGGCTCCACCTCGCGAATCCCGTAGCGTCCGCCCCCCGCGGCGGACGTTCCCCCCGTGGCGTTCGTCCCCCGTAGCGTCCGCCCCCCGCGGCGGACGTTCCCCCGT
>JAAYDF010000171.1 GCA_012729395.1 Phycisphaerae bacterium | reverse complement strand
TACCCCCAACGGGACTCGAACCCGTGTCTTCAGGATGAGAACCTGATATCCTAGACCACTAGACGATGGGGGCAGTTCAGCACGGACGGCGTATAGGATAGCGGAAACCGGGAGAATGTCAACCCGTTGTAACCCATTGTGGTTCGGCGAGTTGCGGGCGGCAGAGAAAAGGTGTCAGGATGACTTTTTTGGGGGGTGTTTGGCCCGGGCGGCGAGTCGCGCCCCCCGAAAAATCATCCTGACACCATTTTTGCTCGATTCGCGGGGCGGGGCGGGGTATAAAGGCGGTCGCAAGGAGGATGGATGTCGCCGGAGAGACTGCTTGAAGGCCTGACGCAGCCGCAGCGGGAAGCGGTGATGCATCGCGACGGCCCATTGCTCGTCCTGGCTGGGCCGGGCAGCGGCAAGACGCGGGTGATTACGCACCGGGCGGCGTACTTGGCGTGCACGGCGACGGGGCCGGAGCACATTCTGACCATCACCTTCACGAACAAGGCGGCCGGCGAAATGGCCGAGCGGATGGCCGGGCTGGGCCTGGGGCGGGGGGTGACCTGCTGCACGTTCCACGCGTTCTGTGCCCGGTTGCTGCGGATCTACCACGAGCAGGCGGGGCTGGGGGCGAACTTCTCGATCTACGACGACGGCGACCAGGTGGGGGCGATGCGGGAGGCGCTGGCCCGGCTGGACTTGTCGTCGGAGAACTTCACGCCGGGTGCGGTACTGGGCGCGATCAGTCGGGCGAAGAATGAGATGTGCACGCCGGCCGAGTTCCGCGCCCAGCGCCAAGGCTGGCAGGATCGCAAGATCGCGGACATCTTCGACACCTACCAGAAGGTCCTGACCGAGCAGAACGCGGTCGATTTCGACGATCTGCTGGTCAAGGCGGCGATGCTGTTGGGCGAGCACCCGGAGTTGCGTGAGCGGCTGGAAGATCGGTATCGCTATGTGCTGGTGGACGAGTACCAGGACACGAACCGGGCGCAGTATTTGATCGCCCGCGGGTTGTGCCTGGAGCGGGGCAATCTATGTGTGACCGGCGACCCGGACCAGTCGATTTATGCCTGGCGGGGTGCGGACATTGGCAACATCCTGGCGTTCGAGGAGGATTTCCCGGCGGCGCGGGTGGTGCGGCTGGAGGAGAACTACCGATCGACTCCGCAGATTCTGGGGGCGGCCGGTGCCTTGATCACCCACAATCGTCGCCGCAAGGTCAAGGCGTTGTTGACGACGAAGGGGGACGGCCGGGCGGTGTGGGTGGTGGAATGCGAGGACGAGAGGGCGGAGGCCGCGTATATCGCGAGCCAGATCGTTCAGCACGCAGAGCAGGGCGGCAGTTACCGCGACGTGGCGGTCTTCTACCGGGTGAACGCGTTGACGCGGAGCCTGGAGGGCGCGTTGCTCGATGCCCGGGTGCCGTACCAGATCGCCCGCGGGGTGGCATTCTACCAGCGTAAGGAAATCAAGGACGTGCTGGCGTACCTGCGGCTGGCGGCCAACCCGCAGGATCTGGCGGCATTCAAGCGGATCATCAACGTACCCGCGCGAGGGCTGGGCAAGGTGACGGTCGAGCGGGTGCTGGCTCGGGTGTATGAGACGGGTCGGCCGGTGCTGCAGGTCCTGGCTGATCCCGACAGCATCCCCGGAACCAAGAAGGCTGGGGCGGCGTTACGTTCGTTTGCCGGGCTGATGTGCGGCATTCGACGGGCGGCGGAGGGGCCGAGCGTCAAGGATGCGGTGGAGTATGTCACTCGTCACAGCGGATTGATTGCGACATGGGACGGGGATTCAGGCAACGACGCGTTGGAGAACGTCAACGAGTTGATCAACGCGGCAGCGGAGTACGATCGGCAGCACGTCGAGGGCGGCTCGGTGACCGGCTGGCTGGAGCAGGTCAGCCTGGTCAGCGATGTGGACGCGATCGAGGAAGGTGCGGGGGCGGTGACGTTGATGACGTTGCACGCGGCCAAGGGGTTGGAGTTCGACGTGGTTTATGTCGCGGGCGTCGAGCACGGTTTGCTGCCGCATGAGCGAGGGAACAAGGAGTTGGCGGACGTCGAGGAGGAGCGGCGGCTGCTATTCGTGGGGATGACTCGTGCCCGGCGGGAGTTGACGCTGAGTTGTGCGCGGTGGCGTGCGGTGAAGGGGCGGTTCGAGCGGCGGACGACGTCGTTGTTCTTGACGGAGCTGCCGCGCGAAGGCGTCGAGCGGACGACGTTGAGCGCGGAAGGTACGGGGGCGGATGGGGGGCCGCGCGAGGTGGTCATGCCGCCCGAGGCGGTGGAGTACGCGTCGTGGCGTAAGGGGCAACTGGTGCGGCACGCGGAGTACGGTTTGGGCCGGGTGCAGTGGATCCAGCCGCGGACGGGCGGGCTGTACGCGGGTGTGACCTTTAGCGACTGCGGCCAGAAGACGCTGGCTCTCAAGCATGCGCCGCTGGAGCTGGTGGATACGGACGAGTTGGATTGAGCTGGTTGTATCGCAGTGTGTGGCGGCTCTGATGGGATGGCAGCCCGCCATGGACACTCTAAAGGAATCAGGATGAACACGAGACAACTGTGGGAACGTTACCAGCGGTATCTGTGTTCGGTGCCGGGCATCGAGTTGGCGCTGGACGTGAGCCGCATGGCGTTCGATGAGGCTTTCTTGAATCGCATGGCGCCGGCGATGGCGGCGGCGTATGCGGCGATGGAGGCCCTGGAGCAGGGGGCGATCGCGAATCCAGACGAGCAACGGATGGTGGGGCACTATTGGCTGCGGGCTCCGCGGCTGGCCCCGTCGGCGGAGATCCGGACTGAGATCGAGCAGACTGTTGCCCGGATCAAGGCTTTCGCGGCGGATGTTCATTCCGGCCGGGTCAAGCCACCCAAGGCTCAGCGGTTCACGCAGGTTCTGGTGATCGGGATCGGGGGCTCGGCTTTGGGGCCGATGTTCGTCAGTGACGCGTTGGCCGAGCCGGGCCGCGATCGCATGGCGGTGCAGGTGCTGGACAACACGGACCCCGACGGCTTGGCGAGGACTTTGGCCATGTTGGCCGACCGTTGGGCCGAGACGCTCTGCGTGGTCATCAGCAAAAGCGGGGGGACGCCCGAGACACGCAACGGGATGTTGTACACCGTGGCGGCGTTTCGGCGGGCGGGGCTCGATCCCGCCCGGCAAATGGTGGCGATCACGGGTGCGGGATCGAAGCTGGACCGGCAGGCGCAGGCGGAGGGCTGGCTGGCGCGGTTTCCGATGTGGGACTGGGTCGGCGGGCGGACCAGCGAGACGAGCGCGGTGGGCTTGCTGCCGGCGGCTCTGCAGGGCTTGGACATTGATGAGCTGCTGGTGGGGGCCGCGGCATGCGACGAGGCGACGCGCTGTCGGGACACCATGCGGAATCCTGCGGCATTGATGGCCCTGATGTGGTATCATGCCACCGAGGGCCGGGGCGCGAAAGACATGGTGGTTCTGCCGTACAAGGACCGGCTGCTGCTGTTCAGCCGGTACTTGCAGCAACTGGTGATGGAGTCGCTGGGCAAGCGGCTCAACCTGCTGGGCGAGCGGGTCGACCAGGGGCTGACGGTGTACGGCAACAAGGGCTCGACGGACCAGCACGCGTATGTGCAGCAGTTGCGCGACGGCGTGGACAACTTCTTCGTGACGTTCATCCGGGTGCTGGAGTCCGGGGGCGAGCGTGTCGAGGTTGAGCCGGGCATCACCGCAGGCGATTACCTGCACGGTTTTTTGCTTGGCACGCGCGAGGCCCTGTTCGCCAACGACCGGCAGTCGATGGCCCTCACGGTGCGGCGAGTGGATGCGCGGACCATCGGCGTGCTGATCGCGTTGTTCGAGCGGGCGGTTGGGTTGTATGCGTCGTTGATCGGCATCAACGCGTACCACCAGCCGGGCGTGGAGGCGGGCAAGAAGGCGGCCGCGGCGGTGCTGGACTTGCAGACGCGGATTGCCGGTGCATTGAGTGCGGATCCGCACAGTGCAGAGCAGGTGGCCGAGGCGATCGGTTCGCCCGACGCGGCGGAGACGGTATACGCTTTGCTCGAGCACATGACGGCCAATGGACGGGCGCGGCAGGTTTCCGGGACAGACCCCGCATCCGCGACGTTCGTCGCGGCCGGCTGAGGGCAAGAAGATAGTGGAACCACTGATCCGGCTTCGCCTTGCTACGCCGAGACAAGTGAACACGGATGAACACCGATGAGAGAAAACGCCGAAGCAAAGCTCCGTGCGGTCGGATGCTTTGCGGTTCGGGCGTACCTCGACGCCCGCGGGGCACAAGGACCAATGGCGAAGCACCAATGACCAATCAAATCCGAATGACGAATGACAAACGTCCCCAAACCGCAGCCGGAGTTCTGGTTTCGGACTTGGTCGTTGATTGGTCATTGGGCCTTGGATATTCGACATTCTGCCCCGGGAGTGACTCATGCGACACGCGGTGATTATGGCGGGCGGATCTGGCACGCGGCTGTGGCCTTTAAGCCGCGAGGTCAAGCCCAAGCAACTGCTCCACATCTTCGAGGGCCGGTCGTTGCTGCGGCAGGCATACGAGCGGCTGCGGGGGCTATTGCCGCCGGAGCAGATTTATGTCGTCACCGCGGGCGATTACATGCCCGCCATGCGCGCCGAGCTGCCGGAGCTGCCGGCGGAGAACTTCCTGGCTGAGCCCTGCCCGCGGGATACCGCCAACGCGGTCGGGTTGGCAGCGCACCTGCTGGCTGCCCGCGACCCCGAGGGCACCATGGGCGTCTTCACCGCAGACCACATCATCAAACCGATGGAGGTATTCTGCCGCACGTTGGAGAAAGGCTTTGACGCGGCCGAGCGCTTCGCCGACGCGTTGGTGACCTTCGGGATTACGCCGCGCTCACCGCACACCGGGTACGGCTACATCTACCGCGGGGCCCGGCTCAGGGAAGGGATCTACGAGATCCAGCAGTTCGTCGAGAAGCCCGATCCCCCGACTGCGGAGCAGTATTTCGCCAGCAGCGAGTACTACTGGAACAGCGGCATGTTCGCCTGGCGCATCCCGACGATCATCGGGCAGATCGCCAAGCACCAGCCGAGGATTCACGCGGGCCTGCGTGAGGTGGCCGCCCATTTGCCCGACGCAGACGCCGCGGACGCGGTCCGCGCGCGGTTTGCCGAGTTGCCCCGAATCTCGATCGACTTCGCGGTGATGGAGCGTGCGGATCGGGTCATCGCTGTTGAGATGCCCTGCGATTGGCTCGATGTCGGATCTTGGACCGCTCTGGGTGAGGTCTTCACCCCGGACGCGGCCGGCAACGTAGTCGCCGCTCCGAACGTCGTCGCGCTCAACGCGGCCCGCAATATCCTGGTCAGCGAGTCGGACCACCTCGTGGCCGCCGTCGGCGTCGAAGGGCTGATCGTCGTGCACGCCGACGACGTGACCCTGGTTTGCCGTAAGGAAGACGCCCAGCACATCAAGGATCTGGTCCAGAAAGTCCGCACCCTGCACGAGGACCGGTACACCTAGAGAGCAAGATACTGTGGGGAGCTTTGCGCGTGCCGACCGATTCGTGTCCATCAGGATCAGGAAGCGATACGCCGCAGGTCATCATCCTGGCGGGCCCCAACGGTGCGGGCAAGTCGACCGCGGCCCCCGGACTGCTCAAGGGTCTTCTGGACCTTGACGACTTCGTCAACGCGGACGTGATCGCGCAGGGACTATCGGGCTTTGCTCCAGAGGCAGTTGCCCTGGAGGCGGGCGAAGTGATGCTCCGGCGGATCCACCGACTCGCCGACCAGCGAGGGAGTTTCGCCTTCGAGACGACGTGAGCCAGCCGCTCGTATGCGGTCTGGCTTCGGGAACTGGCTGGCTTGGGTTATCACATTCATCTGAGCTTTCTTTGGCTTTCGAGTCCCGAGCCAGCGTTCAGGCGGGTTGCGCAGCGGGTACGACTCGGGGGACACTCGGTGCCCGAAGCAACAATACGGCGGCGCTACCGGGTGGGGCTACGCAATTTCTTCGGTCTCTACCAGCCGCTGGCCACGACTTGGCGGGTCTGTGATAATCCTGAGACCGCCCCTGCCAGGTTGGTGGCCGCCGGCCAAGGTGGCAAGGATATCCAGGTCGTCGATCGGTTGAGCTGGGATTTGATCCGGGAGGCTGGGCGATGAGCAGAAAGACACGCGAGGAGGTAGAGAGAATCCTCCTTGAAGGTACGCTCATGGACGAGGCCATCGCCCAGGCGACTCGCGAAGCGATCCGACAGCACATCCGCGCGGGCAATCCGATCGCGGCCGACGTGGACGGCAAAGTGTGCTGGCTGGCCCCCTCGGAAGTTCAGCTCGACGGGGATGATGGAAAACGCCCTTGATTTCCCGTTGAAGCATCGCCCGGCTTGGGTTCGTTGCTTGCCGCTGGGTCAGTTGGGTCGGACGCTGTTCACGTCCCGGATGAAGTCCTTGCAGGCCTGTTCGATGCACTTGTCCCATTCGGAGGGGAAGCGCTCGATGTAGCGCATTTCGTCGAAGGCGTAGAGGATACTGCGGGACGCGGAGATCAGGGCACCGGTGCCGTCGGACTTGAAGCAGGGGGCGATGTCGGCGGCCGTTCCGCCCTGAGCGCCGAAGCCGGGGACGAGCAGAATGGCGTTGGGCAACATGCCGCGGAGTCGTACTGTCTGGTCTGCGTCGGTCGGGGCGACGACGGCTCCGAGGAGGCTGTACCCGCTGCTGCCCATCAGCGATGGATCACTTCCCCAAGCGGCGACCTGTTGTGCGACGTGCTCGGCGACGGTGAGTCCGCCTTCGAGCTTGGCGTTTTGGATGATGTCCGCCGAGGGGTTGCTGGTCCGGACCAGCGCGAAGACACCTTTGGCCTCGTCACGAGCGACATCCAGGAACGGTTGCAGACCGTCCAAGCCGAAGTAAGACGAGACGGTGATCGCGTCGGGGCCGACCATATCGTCGAGGTTGCCGAAGTCCGGATCCGACAGGGCACTGCGGGCGTACATCTCGGCGGTAGAGCCGATGTCGCCTCGTTTGCAGTCGCCGATGACCAGCAGACCGACGTCGCTGGCCTCCTGGATCAGCTCGTAGTAGGCCTCGATACCCTCCCAGTAATAGCGTTCGAAGAAGGCGGCATTGATCTTCACTGCGGGCACCAGCGGGGCGACGATGCGGATGGCTCGTCGGCAGAACTCCAGCACCGCGTCCAGGGCCGCTTCCGAGTCGGTCTCGTCGTTCATCGCCCGATGCTCGGTGATCTCCGCGGGCAGCTTACCGTAGACGGGGTCGATACCGACGCAGACGGGGGCATTCTTGGCTTTGATCGCTTTAAGCAGGCGATCCGCGAAGTTGTCAGGCACAACAGGTTCCTTTTTTAAGCGGCGGTGCACCACCATGTTGCAGCCGCACGGTTGGGAGGTGAGTTTAGCCCCCGGATGGGCAGGCCGCAAGGCTGAAGATGGCAGAAAGCCGATGTTTTAGCGAGATTGTTGGGGGACCGCGGGATAGGTGGATGGCCGGCCCAGGCGTTGGTGATACAATCGCTGACCGTGGACGGGACGGCGTGGCGGTATCCGCGGCGGAGATGGATCATTGGCCAGGAAACCCAGCGGCAAGGGCGGGCGTGGGCATCGGCGGGTGGCGTTTCGGCGCAACCGGCAACAGCCCGCCCGGCGCAAGCAGTGGGACATCCACCCCGAGGACGCCGCCAAGGCCGACCTGGATTCTCCCCAGCAGGAAGCGGTGGTCGCCAAGGGAGCCCTGTCCAGGAAACGCACCGTGACCGAGGCGGAAGCCGGCAGTGTGGACGCGGTCGAGGGTGTGGGGGAAGGGACAGCCGTCGCGGTGCGTGGGCGGTTTGTTGAGGTGGACGACGGCGGGCGAGTGTGGCTGTGCACGATTCGCCGGTTGCTCCGCACGCGGGTGATCAGCGATCGCAGCCCCGTCGTGGCCGGCGACCGAGTGCGATTCGCCATCAACAAGGGCGGGGAGGCGGCTGGCGAAGGGGTGATCGAGCAGGTGCTGCCCCGCCGAAGCAGTCTGCAGCGATCCGACGGCCGCCGCATGCATACCATCGCCGCGAACGTCGACCAAGTGCTGGTGATTGGCTCGATCCGCGAGCCGATGATCAAGCCGCACCTGATCGATCGCTACCTGGTGGCTGCTCATGCCGGCCATCTGGCGGCGGCGATCTGCATCAACAAGGTTGACCTCGACGCGGAGAACGAGGTTGCCCCGCACGTCGAGCGATATCGTCGTTTGGGCTATCCTGCCTTGGCGGCCAGTGCCGTGACCGGCGCCGGGGTGGACGAGCTCCGGACACTGCTGACGGGGAAATCGACGCTGCTCGCCGGGCAGAGCGGCGTGGGCAAGAGTTCGCTGCTCAATGCGGTGCAGCCGGGATTGAACCTGCGGACGGGTTGCGTGTCGGCCGCGACGGAGAAGGGCCGTCACACGACGACCACCGCGGTGTGGCTTCGTTTGGCCGCCGGGGGCGCAGTCGTGGACACGCCCGGGATCCGGGCCCTTGATGTCGCCATGGTGCCGTTGGACGAGTTGGAGATGCACTTCGTCGAGTTTGTCGACCTGGTTCAACACTGCCGCTTCCCCAATTGCGTGCACATCCACGAGGAAGGATGCGTCATCCAGGCCGCGGTCGAGTCCGGGCAAATCGATCTTGCCCGCTACGACAGCTATGTCGAGCTTTTCTACGAACTGAGCGAGGTCCGCCGAAAAAAGGTGTCAGGATGATTTTTCCGTCGCCAGGAGCCTGGGGTGATGGCGGCGATTGCCTTCGCGGAAAAAATCATCCTGACACCATTTTTCGGCCGATAGTACAAGGCGAGGGATACCATGGGAGTTTCGGTCTGCGCGCTCATTTTGGCGGTTGGATTGACGTCGTCAGCAAGCCAGCCGGCGCCGGAGGTGCCGTCGGATGGGCTGGAATCTCAGTCGCTGAACATCCGCCTGCTGCCGGCGGCGCCGACGGCCGCGCCAGCCATCTCGCAGGGCTTCACCGCCCGTTTCACCCGTGACGAGCTGAAGGCTTTGCTGACCATGCGGGCGGACAGTCTGCCGTTGCCGTTTCAGTTTCCAGGGCAATTGGAGGTGTACCTGGACGTGGTGGACCGGGTGGGGATGGGTGCCCTGGTTGAGCGGATCACGCCGTTCCTGACCGAGGAGCATGGCAAGGGATTCGATCCGTCGCGAGACGTGATTATTCAGCCGGTTCCGCCCGAAGAGCGGATCCAGCTCCAAGTGCCGGACTTGGCTCCACCGGTTTACGATGGCCCGGTGTACGAGGTTCTGGGCTTTCTCGTGCATGATCTGGACGAGGAAGCGTTCCTGCAGATTGGGATCCGGGCGGTGCAGACTGCCCGGCTGCTGCTGGACAGTGGGGATCCGGCGGCGGATCGGCGTTCCGCTGTGCATAAGCACGCCTTGGCGGAAGCGGAAGTTGCCCAGGTGCGGGTGGCTCAGCAACAGGGCGCTGAGGCGGCAGCTGTTCGCGAACAGCAGGCGGCAGCGGCGGCGGCGGCGCGCGAGGCCGCTCGGCAGCGGATCGGGCGAGCCCTGGGCATTTACGACTCGGCCCGGAACGTCTACGAAGGCACACCTAACTGGGCCAAAGAATCGCGACGGTTCAGTTACGTGGTTCGCGAGGGCGAGTTCATCGCCCGGCTCAAACCGCTGGTCGACGAGATCAACCGCGAGATCGAACTGGCCGGCTTCTCGCCCCCAAGCTCCAGAGAAACCCCGGGCATTCACTTCGACGCGGATCTGCGCGACGTGGAGCTTCTCCTGCCCCTGCCGATGATGGAAAGCTTCCTCGATCAGGCGGATCGCCTCGAACAACGCATGGCCGAGGATCATATCATCAGCATCGAGGCAGTTCGGCTCACGGATCGCGACATCATCAACGGGGCCATCGCCTCTCGACTCAGCGTGCTCTCGCAGGGCGTGCACGACATGCGACGTGGAGCGGCGACCGACCGAGCGATCAGGCAGTTCTCGGTCAACTCACTGTTGGCGGTGGCCAACCGGCAACTGGCGGTGGCGAACCTTCGGGGAGTCGATTCAGGCGCCTTGCCGGTCGGCTCACCTGCTTTGCAGTTGCCGCCGCTGACGCTTGGGGCTGCTCAGGTAGACCGAGATTCGACGACCGTGGGCGGCGATTTCTCCGTGGGTGCCGACGATATCTTCTTCGATGGCCGTCAGCAATCCTATGGTTTCAGTTACATCGGCCCGGATGGCCTGGCGCATACGCTGTCGCTCGATGTGGTAGACAGCCTTCGCGAGTTCTGGGACCGCATCGAGCGCAACCTGATCGTTCATAAGATCAAGAAGACCGATGCGCCATCTGACTTCACCGTGCCGGTCGGCCCGGCAGCGAGGACCTTCAAGGGCATCGCCGCCCTGATTTCTCAGCAGAACCAGGAGATCGTGGTCACCGGGGATAGCGGGGTAGTGGTCCGGCTGTCGGCCACGGCGGGCACTTGGCTGATCATCCAGGATTTTGAGATCGAGCCGATCCCCGGCTCGTCGACCGATCTAACGCAGGAGGAGCGGCGACTGATCCGGGCTCGCGTCCTCCTGACTATGTTGCTTCGTGACCCACGGGTCTCCAACCAGGTCAAGGCCCGGCTGGTTGAGGCACCGACGCTGGAGGACTTCGAGCGAGAGGCCGAACCGCTGTACGAGGGGTACCGAACCATGCCGATTCGGTCGGGCAGCCTGGCGGCGATTTACGAGGACATTCACGACCGACGCGCCATGATCGCTCTGGAGGATGCCGGGATCGAGAAGAAGGAACAGAACTCGCGGATCAAGCTCAACTTCTACTCCAGCCAGGGTAACATCGTCCGTGTCCCGGGCACTACCGAGTTGGGGGACGCGAACGACCTGACCTCGTTCACCACGGAGGTCCAACCCAACGTCGTGACGCCGATTTCCTCATTCTTCACCAAGGCGTCGAGCGGAGCGGAAGGCACCTCTCCCCTGACCGGGGTTCGCAAGGGGGAGAGTTCAGAGGAAGAGAAGACAATGACCCACCTGGTGATTCGGGTGCGGTTTCCAACGGCGGAGCGAGAGCAGCGGGATCGCGATGAGGGGCGTCACCTCGGCTACTTCACCTTGCCGTTGGGGCGTCGGCCGCACAGCGCGGTCGATCTGCCCTTTCTGTCCAGTTCGGAGCATCCGCTGGAGCGACTGGCCAAGCTGCGGGTCGGGCTCATGTTCGATACGCTGCAGAGCGACCGGGTGAAGAAGCCGTTCGAGCTGATTAACCCAAACAGTCTGCTGGGTACCGTCGACCTGGATGTTCATGAGACCGCGATGACGCGTCTGCTCATGAACCGCGTGATCATCAATAACTCCCCGGGTTCCCAGCAGCCGCTTGCCTCGCGCTACCGCAGCCGATTCATGGTGGAGGTGCGTTCGCTGCTGGAGTACGACGACGAGTTCTTCGATTCGCCGAACATGGCCTTGCGGAACATGGCTCACTGGAACGATCCCGATCGCATCCTGGTGGCGTTGCACAATTCGCCGGGCCAGTTCGCTCTGCAACGGCTGGTCGAGATGATCGACCAACTTGGCGAGGAACTGGTCCCGTTGGATTTTGCGGAACAGTTCCTGGCGGTGGCACCGCCCAATCTGCTTGGCCTGCACAAGATCAGATCGCTGTCAACGGATGAGTTGGGGTCGTTGCGGCGGGATGTGGCCAACCACTACCTGCGGATGCAGGCGATTTACGGAGACGCTTTCATGGAGGCGGTCTCGCAGTTGTTCGGACTGGGCAGTTATCGGATTCGCAGCCAGGCTGAGCTGCTCGCGGGCCCACTGAGGGGCTACCACGACTTGGTCATCTTCGACTACACCGTGGCCAAAACCGCCTGCCCCGAGACGTTTGATCGGGCCTATGATCTGTTCTCCCTGCTGAAACGCGGGGGATACAAGGGCGAGCTGTTCAAGTCTTCGCTCCAGACCATCCAGGATCTCGATCCAGAGGTACGCAAGCACATCATCCGTGGGCGGCGAATCCTCACCCATACCGGCTGGTGGGACTTCTTCGACGGTTGAAAGCCGGCAAGATGAGTGGAGCACGGGCGGGCTCGCGCACGCACCACCGGGGGCCATTATCGCTTCCACGCCCATTCGCCAAGCGGCGGATCGAGAGGCCGCTCGGGGTGCATCTTTTGTTGAGGGGCAGGCCTGATCCGTGTGGCATTGCTCTGTGAGCGGTGTTCTTCTTGGGACAGGCACGCTGATACAGCAGTGGCACACGACGGCGCGTGCCAGCCCCGCCAGCCGCCACGGTTCGATGGATGCACCTGGCGCCGCTCGGTGGGGGCTCTCCGGCCCTTGTTCGGCCGCCAAAACTCCATACAATAGCGCGGTTACGGCCGACGACGTGTTCGGCACCAACCATTCGTGGAGGACGGCATGGCCAGTTACAGTACCGCAGACATTCGTAACATCGCCCTGGTGGGACATCAATCGTCGGGCAAGACCTCGTTGGCGGATGCCATTCTCCATGTGACGGGGGTTACCAACCGGTTGGGTGATGTGAATACGCAGAGCAGCCACCTGGACTTCACCGATGAGGCCAAGACGCGTGCGTGCTCGATCGACTCTGCCCTGTGCCACGTCACGGTGAAGGGCAAGCAGATCAACGTGATCGATACCCCTGGGGCCCCGGACTTTGCCGGGCCGGCCATTGCCGCGCTGGCGGGTGTGGAGACCGCGGTTTGCGTGGTCTCCGCCACGGCGGGCATCGAGGTCAACACCCGACGGATGATGGAGCGGGCCAAGAGCTACGGCATCGGCCGGATCCTGGTGGTCAACAAGATCGACTCCAACCTTGATTTGGCGGGTCTGATTGCCGGGTTACAGGAGCTCTTCGGGCAGGAGTGCCAGCCGATGAACCTGCCGACCAACAAAGGTGGCGGGGTCATCAACTGCTTCGCCCACAGCGACGGGTCGGCCGACGTCGGCAGCGTGGCGGATACCCACACCGCCCTGATCGAGCGGATCGTCGAGGCGGACGAAGCACTCATGGAGGAGTACCTCGAAAAAGGCGAAATCGATCCGGCAAGGCTGTCCGGCGTGATCAGCAAGGCGATCGCCGCGGGTTCGTTCGTCCCGATTCTCTTCACCAACGCCCGGGGCGAGGTCGGGGTGCAGGAACTGCTCGATATCGTCGCGGATTACTGCCCGTCCCCGGCGGAAGGGTTTCGCCGTGCGTTGGTCGAGGGTGACAAAAGCACGCCGATTGAGCCCGACCCGGCAGGTCGGTTCATCGGGCAAGTGTTCAAGATCTTTGCCGACCCGCGCAGCAACATCAAATACACCATTTGCCGCGTGCACAGCGGTACGCTGCGATCGGACGGGTCGATCCACATCGGCGATGAGCGCAAGCCGCAGCGCCCCGGGCAGCTCTATAAGCTTCAGGGTGCCGAGCACCCCGAGATCGGCGAGGCCATCGCCGGTGATATCGTGGCCATGGCTAAACTCGATACGCGGATCGGCGATGTGCTCCACGTCGGCGACGGCGGTACGATCGAGATGCCCAAGTTTCCGCATCCCATGTTCGCCCTGGCGATCATGCCCAAGAGCCGCGGCGACGCGGACAAGGTGAGCGGAGCTCTGGCGAAATTCACCGAGGAAGACCCCTGCTTCCTGGCCGACCGCGATCCGGTCACCAGCGAGTTGGTCATCCACGGTATCGGCGATCTGCATCTGCGGACGATCCTCTCCCGGATGCAACACCACTTCAAGCTCGAAGTCGAGACCAAGCCGCCCAAGATCCCCTATCGCGAGACCATCACCGGCAGCGCGCGCGACGTCGAGTACACGCACAAGAAGCAGTCCGGCGGCGCGGGGCAGTTCGGTCGGGTCATCATCCACGTCGAGCCCAACGAACGAGGCAAGGGTTATGAGTTCGTGGATGAGATCTTCGGTGGGTCGATCGATCAGTCCTTCCGGCCGAGCGTGGACAAGGGTGTCCAGTCGCAGCTCAAGGAGGGCGTGGTCGCGGGCTATCCGGTGGTCGACGTGATCGTGCGGCTCGCGGACGGCAAGACCCACCCGGTGGACAGCAAGGACATCGCCTTCCAGATCGCGGGACGCGAGGCCTTCAAGAAGGCGTTCATGATGTGCAAGCCGGTGCTGCTCGAGCCCATCGTGCGGCTCGAAGTCACGGTACCCAACGACAAGGTGGGCGATATCCAGGGCGACCTGGCGTCTCGTCGCGGCCGGCCCGAGGGCCAGGAGATGCTGCCCGGCGGGCTGAGCGTGATCAGCGCTCGTGTGCCGTTGTCCGAGATGTCGGATTATCACTCGCGGATATCGAGCATTACCGGCGGCCAGGGCAGCTACTCCATGGAATTGTCGCACTACGAGCAGGTGCCGGCCAACGTGCAGCAGCAGATTGTCGAGGCGGCCAAGAAGGCTCGCGAAGAGGCTCGGGCCGCACACTGAGACGGCGTGTCGAGCGCAGGAGCGCTCCGGACTGAGCCGCGCCGAACAGAGCCGCGACCGTAAGGGAGCGGTATTCGCGGACTCCGCTCCCTTACCGTCGCGGCCTTGCTGGTTGTTAGATCTTTTGAAGAGTATCTTGGCCTCAGCTGATCCTGGCGCATCGAGGAGGTCTGCACGATGCGGTCATTGATTCTTTCGGCCGTCGTGGGTGGCGCAGCTCTGCTCCTCTCGGGCGGAACGCGTGTGGACGTAGCCGCCGCGGATACAGGGGCCGCGGCGACGCGGGCCGTTGGCGATGAGGGCCGCGAGCAGGCACCCTCGATACCGAGGCTCCAGGTCGCGGAGGCGATCGATCGAGCGATGGTCTTTCTTGCCGAACGGCAGGCCGAGGACGGCGGCTGGGCCGGCCCGTTTCCCGGATCCGACCCGGCTATTACCGCTCTGGTAGCTAGAGGGTTCATCTGTCACCCAAACTACGGATCGCGTCACGAGATCACCCGGCGGGCCGTCGCCTGCGTTTTGCGATTCCGCCAGCCCGACGGCGGCATCTACAACCCGCAGACGGGATACGCCAACTACACCACGAGTATCGTTCTGACCATGCTGGCGGACTTGAAGGACCCCCAACAGGTGGCCGTGATCCGCGGGGCGCAGAAGTTCCTGACCAACGAACAGTGGACCGAGAACCGCAAGGACGACGACGGCCGGCCGATCGACAAGGACCATGCGTGGTATGGCGGGGCGGGTTATGGACGTGGACGCCGGCCCGACCTGTCCAATACCCACATGATGATCGAGGCTTTGTACGCCAGCGGCTTGCCCGCCGACGATCCCGCGTTTCAGCGGGCCCTGGTTTTCATCGCACGCTGCCAGATGCTCAGCCGCACGAACGATCAGCCCTTCGCCCGGGAAGGGGGCGACGGCGGGTTCATCTACTCGCCGGCCAACGACGGCGAGAGCAAGGCGGGGACGATCGAGGTCGACGGGCGCGTCCGCCTTCGCTCCTACGGGTCGATGACCTACGCCGGCTTCAAGAGCATGCTCTATGCTCGCGTGGATCGCGAAGACCCGCGGGTGCGGGCGGCATGGGAATGGATCGGGCGGCACTACACGCTGGACTCCAACCCCAATATGCCCGAAAGCCAGACACAGGAGGGTCTGTACTATTACTACCATACATTCGCCAAGGCCCTGCTTGCCTGGGGCGAGCCCAAGGTGACCGACGCGGCGGGCGTCGCCCACGACTGGCGGGGCGATCTGTGTGCCGCCCTGTTGCGACGCCAGCGTGCCGACGGCAGTTGGATCAACGAGGCCGACCGGTGGTACGAGGGAAGCCCCGATCTGGTCACCGCGTATGCCATCGTCGCGTTGCAGACGGCTTTGCATGAGTCGCCCCCGGGGCATGTCCCGGCGACGCAGGCCCGGTGAATCGGTCCGTATCACCACTGTCCAGCCGCTGACGCACGCCCTTCGGTCACGGATCGCGTGTCGCCAGCACGTCCCCGCCGCTCTTTGACCCTCGCAACCGGGCGCTTACTATAATGCGATCATGAATCACACCGGCATTGTCTGGTCGGACGTCTTCTTACAGCACGACACTGGGCCGCATCATCCTGAACGCGCCGAGCGTCTGCAAAGCATTCACGATCGACTTGCGAGTACGGGGCTGCTGACTCGCTGCCGGGTCATTACTCCGGAGCCTGTCGACCTGAGCCTCGTCGAGCGGGTGCACGCGGGCGAATACATCGGCCGCTTCCAAGAGGCGTGCGAACAAGGACGACACTCGATCGACACGTCCGATTGTGCCATCTGCCCGATCAGCTTCGACGCGGCTCGGCTGGCAGCCGGCGCCGTGGTCGCGGCCGTCGACCAGGTCATGGCCGGCCGGTGCGTCAACGCCTTCTGTCCTGTCAGGCCTCCCGGACACCATGCCGAGTACCGCGCCGCCATGGGATTCTGCTTCTTCAACAACATCGCCATCGGGGCCGAGTATCTGCGCGTCCGGTACGGCCTCCAGCGACTGGTCATCCTCGACTGGGATGTCCACCACGGCAATGGAACGCAGCATCATTTCGAGGCCGACCCCGACCTGTTGTTCATCAGCCTGCATCAGCACCCCTACACCCTGTTCCCAGGAACCGGATTCGCCCAGGAAACGGGGGTTGGCGATGGAGTCAACGCGACGATGAACATCCCCCTCATGCCTGGATCGAGCGACGACGAGTATCGCGAAGCGTTTGACTTGCAGGTGTTGCCGGCCATCAGCAAGTTCAAACCCGAGTTCATCCTGGTCTCGACGGGCTTTGACGCCCACGTCTGTGACCCACTGGCCCAGATCAACCTCCAGACAGAGTCTTTTGCGTGGATGACGCGCGAGACCCGTGCGCTGGCCGAGTCGCTCTGCGGCGGCCGACTCGTGACCGTCGTCGAGGGCGGATACCACCTCGAAGCTTTGGCGGATTGTACGCAAGCACATGTCGAAGCGCTGGGCGGCAAGGGCTGATCCGAAACCAACCGGCGCGCATCCCGCGATCACGCGCAGCGGTCACCCCGCACCCGTAGCGGTCACCCGCTGACTTCGGCGAGCTCAGCCTCGAAGACAGCCGAGCCGTGGCGACCGGCGTGCATGGCCCGCGATGACCGATGAATGCCTCGTGAATCTCAACACCCGCGACATCATGCCGCGTGGTGTCCTGCATGCTCGACCTGCATTCTTGGGATCATGACCCTCCTTCCTGTCCGATTGCCTGATCGCTCCGGAGGGCATGTCGGCTTGACGTGACGTTCCCGGCAATAAAACCGGGCGATTGACCGTTTCACCTCATGTCCGTAGAGGACTCCACCGCTGCCGAGGTCGGTGGTGAGGCCTCGGGAGCGAGTATCGTGGACCTTCGTGAATGGAGAGATTGTGATGTTCCGAAAAAACCGGATGTGCGTGTGTGTGGCGGGCTTGGCATTGTGCATGGCGTCCGTGGGATGGGCGGCCGAGGGACCTGAGCGGCCGGCGGGTAGACAGGCCGGCCCACCGCCGGCAGCCGAGCGAGGAGAACAGATCTTCCAGAACATGGACAGGAATGGAGACGGGCTCATCGATCCGGAGGAGTTCCAGGCCTTTGCGCCACGGGTGATGCAGCGGATGCGCCAGGCGGAAGATCTTCCGGCGGCGGCACCCGCGCGGCGTGTGGCCTCTGAGCCCAGGCCCGGGCCCGAGGGGCCGGCCGCTGATGCAACCCAGCGCGATGGAATGGAGAGGCGAATCCGCCAGATGGTGGAAAAATGTGTACGTGAGATGATGCAAGAGCGGGAACCTGGACGCGATCTCAAGGAACCACTTCCGCCCATGACGGGTGAACGGATGCGAGGGCGGGATGAACCCGGCCAGATGCAAGAAGGTCGGCCTCAGCGCGAGCGGCTCGAACGCGGTCTGCGACAGAGAGGCGAAGGCCCTCGCGAGGGAATGAAAGAGCGTGCGCTCGGCGATCGACCGCGGGCAGGGCAGCGGGATCGCATGGAGACCCGTAGGTCGCTTCGTTCGGGAAGGCAGGGGGCAGAGGGATTGCGTGGCGGCCGTCAAGCGAGCCGGCCGTGGGCTCAGCTCCGGCGCGGCAACCGACAGGCCGGACCACAATGGGGCCTCGGGCCAGATGCCGGCTTTGGAATGGGGCCGGGGTGGGGCCTGAGGCCTCGAATGGGCCGTGGCCTGGGGCCCTGTCCGTGGATGGAGGACCGTGATCAGATGGAAGGCGCGGGGCCGAGAGATTCCTATGGATTCGGTCGCCCGGGCGGTGGGTTCGGCTGGCAGGGGATGGATTGTCCGCGACTCGGTGGACCCGGCAGGGATTGGGATCGGCCGGGCCCCGGACCTCGCGATGAGCGCGGCTGGGAAGGCCGACGCGGCCCGGCAAGGCCGTAAACTGACGCGAACTACCCGCGCTCCTCGCAAAGTGTGAAGTCTAAACGCATACGGCCGGGCTCAGTCCCGGCCGTGTGCTTTGGGCTAGGCGAAACCGTAAGCGGTCAGGCGGTGACGTCGAGCCCGCCGGCACCCGGGTCGGCGGCGTGGCTCTGGGCCAGGCCGGCGTTGGTGTAAATGGTACTGCTCGAACCAACCTGCATCTCTGTACTCTCGATGCTGAGCGACGAACTGGAGTACATCAGTACGCTTGATTGGCTCTCTGAAGTCTGCTGCATCTGCATGATCGTCCCCATCAGACCGAGCAGATCCTTCTTCTCGTCCTCGCTGCTGCTTTTCATGTACTCGAGAATCAAGAAGAGCAGGATGGCCCCGAGCAGTTCATTGCTGACGGCTGCCGAGGATGCGTTGTCGGCGACCAGCAGAGACTCGGAAGATTGGTTGATGGCCAGATTGGAGAGCGATGCCCATTCCTGCGACTGGATGGCGGAGGCTTGGGCTGGCGTGGTCTCGGCGACCATGCCGCCCTGGGCTGTGGCCGCGGATGTCGCCGGCATCGATGGACTGGTGATCGCCGGGCTGTAAACGCTGTTGATACCTGAAACCCCATCCATTTGTCTCTCCTCCTCCGGGCCTGCCCATACCCACACAAGGGTTGCCCCTGACCTCAGAATGGCAGCGGGTGTGCCTGCACCCAGGCGTGCTTATGGCCATGCCGATGTCAGGCTTAAGCCTATGTAGATGCGAATGTTAGAGGGCGTAGTGGATCTGTTCGGTCTGTGCGGTCTGTAGCGGGCTGTCGTGACGGACGGTTGTCGGCGGGTCAAGAAGATCTGTAACTGTAGGACGCAACGAAGATTACGGCGTTTGTGCCCAGGCAACAGAAGACCGGGGCATGATGAATCGCACAAGGGGGCAAGGCCCGTGGTTCCGTCGGCCGAGCATGCGGGCTGGGGCGATGGTCCTGGCCGAGGGCGGCCGGTCAAGTACATGTGAGAAGCTGTTGGTGCGTGGTTTGGGTCTAGGCGGTCGCGGGCGGAGGGCTGGTTGCCATGATCCGGGCCTTACCGCATGATGAGCGCGCGAGCGGTGTTAGGTGGCTGTGGGGTGACTTGGGCATGTTGCCGAGTGAGTCGATATCCAGGGCCGGTGGTCGAATCGAGGTAGTCACCGGCTGCATGTTCAGCGGCAAGAGCCGGTACCTGTTGGATCGTCTGCGGCAAGCCCACGAGCAGGGTTTGGCGGTCGTGGTCTTGAAGCACGCGTCCGATGACCGCTACGCGGCCGGAGAAATCGTGGCGCACGATGGCGGCCGGGCGGAGGCGATTCCGGTTGCCTCGGCTCGCGAGATTGTGGAGCGAGCCGGCGGGGCTGAGGTAGTCGTGATCGACGAGGCCCAGTTTTTCGATGCGGACCTGCCGGCGGTGTGCCGACACTTGGCGGCGACGGGGCGGACGGTGCTGGTGGCGGGGTTGGATCGGGATTCGTGGGGGGAGCCTTTCGGGCCGATGCCGGAATTGGCGGCACTGGCCGACGAGGTGACGCGGACGCGGGCGGTGTGCGCGCGGTGCGGAGCGCCGGCAGAGTACACCCAGCGGCTGGCGCCGGTGGAGACGGTTCGCATGATCGGCGGCGCGGAGAGTTACGAGCCGCGGTGTGCCGCGTGTTTCGAACCCCCGCCGGCACATCTGCGGCGGTGACACAGCCGCCGGTCGCCACGGGGGGCGACCGCTACGGGGGGAGGCCGCCACGGGGGGCGACCGCTACGGGGGCGTTGGGCGGATTTTGCGGGTGCTGGAGGGGCCGGCCGAGCCTGCGGCGTCCTCGGTTTCCTGCACCTTGCCCAGGACGCCCGGCAGGTCGATGCCCGCCTGCTTGGCCAGCTCGTGCATGAGCGGCAGGGCGCCGATCAGGCCCCGGAGGAACTGGCCAGTCGAGCCGGTGCTGACCGTGCCGTCGGTGCCGACGCTTTGACCTGAGTCCCAGACGGTGATCTTGTCGATCCGCAGGTTCTGGATGGCCTTGACCTGCTCGGCGATGAGCTCGGGGAGCTTCTCGATGATCAGCAGTGAGGGGGCCAGGTCCTTACGTTCGCCGCAGATGCTCAGCATTCGCTCGTATCCGGTGGCTTTGGCTTCGAGCACTTTCTGGAGACCCTCGGCCTCGGCGTTGTACTTGGCGAGGACGGCGTCGGCTTCACCCTTGGCGATGCGGCGCAGGCGTTCGGCCTCGGCCTCGGCGTCTATCTCGACCTTCGTCCGCTCGATCAACTGCTGGACGACCTGGGTCTTCTCCAGGCGGGCCATCTCCTGTTCCTTCTCCGCCAGGAGCACATCCCGGGCGGCGTTGGCCAGGGCTACTTCGCCGCGTCGTTGAGCTTCGGCGCGGGCTTCAGCCAGCGTGGCCTCGTAGTCAACGACCTTGGCCTTGGATTCGTTTTCCCCGCGCACCGCCTCGGCTTCAAGCTCCGCGACGCGGATACGCTGTTCGGCCTCGGCTGTCTTCTGCCCCTGGATGGCCTTGGCTCCCTGTTCAGCGGTGGCCACGTCCTGGGACCGACGGGACTCGGCTTCGCCGGCGATCCCCTCGGCTTCGAGCTGGGCGGTGCGAATCCGCTGGTTGCGCTGGGCTTGTTTGCGGCCGATCTCCGCCTGGGCGATCTGATCGGCCACCTGGACCTCTCGCTCGCGGTCGGCGGTGGCTTCGCCGATGTCGCCGTGACGCTTGGCCTCGGCGACCTCGATCTTGGCTTGGTTGATGGCCTCGGCGGCGGCTTTGCGCCCGATGGCGTCGATATAGCCGCTCTCGTCGGAGATGTCGCGGATGTTGACGTTGATGACCTCCAGGCCGATCTTGTTCAACTCCGCACCGCAGTACTTGTTGACCAAATCGAGGAAGGTCTCGCGGTCCTGGTTGATCTGTTCGATGGTCAGGGTGGCGATGACCAGGCGCATCTGGCCGAGGATGATGTCCCGGCCCTGGGAGGTGACCTCGCGGTCATTCATGCCCAAGAGGCGTTCGGCGGCGTTGTTCATGATCGCCGGGTCGGTCGAGATGCCCACGGTGAAGGTGGAGGGCACGTTGACGCGGATGTTCTTCTTGGACAGGGCCGCGGTGAGGTCGATCTCGATGGTCATGGGTTCGAGCGACAGGTAGGCGTAGCTCTGGAAGAGCGGCACGATGAAGACGCCTCCGCCGTGCACGCATCGGGCCGCCTGCTGTCCGCCGACCTTGCCGTACACCACCATGACGCGGTTGGAGGGGCAGCGGCGGTATTGCCGAACGACGATTGCGAGGATGAACGCGATCACCAGCACGGGCACGATGATCAGCGTGATTGGGCCGAAGTCGGGCGTGACCGCGAGCATGGGGTGGTGCAGGTTCATGTGTGTTTCCTTTTGCGAGAGTAACGCGGAGTTGTGTAGCCGTCCGTTGTGCGTGAATCAAGCGAAGCGGCAAGACCGCTCGCGGATGGCGTTCGCGAGTCACGCGTACCAGGCCTGTGCGACGTCTTACCCCTCATGTGATTTCCGAGGATATCCTGTAGTTCAGCTTTCCGGTTCGACGACGAAAGTCTCATCATCATCCACCCGCAGGATGCGGACCATGGCGAACGCGGCGATGGGCTCCTGGGCTTCTGAACGGGCGAACATGACCTTGCTTCTGCCGGATACGTTGGTCATGATCTGCCCGCGGCCCTGCCCCTTGGGGGGGATGGTCAGGTAGACACGGGCGGTTTTTCCAAGCGCGGTGTTGACATCGTAGTGGGCGTGGAGGCTCATTCGTTTGACGCCGTACATCATGCCCGAGGCCAGCAGGGCCATGCCGGCACCGAAGCCCACCGCGGCGAACGCGGAGCCCGAGTGGCCGCCCTCCCAACTTACTCTGGAGGTCAGGCCCATCCAACCGGCACCCATGAAGAACGCGAGGATCGAGAGGGTGCTGAAAAGCGAGAAGCTGACGTCGGAATCGACCACCGCGTCGACGTCCATGTCGAAGTCGCTGTCGGCTCCCAGAAACAATGAGAGCAAAAGGCGAAGCAGGAAGAAGAGCGTGCCAACGAGGGCCATGAACAGGTAGATAATGACATCCACGCCGTAAGTGGTCAGCTCCTGCCAGTCGAAGAGTGCTTTGAAGAGGTCCACCATGGCGGTCGGCTCCTGGCTCGCCCCCTGGCGGTCAGCCGGCGGGTGCCCAGAGGTGAAGCGGGGCATCCTCACACGCCGGGGTCGGCGAGTGTAATCAGAGTACGGTGGCCGTCGGCAAAGGTCAAGCGGGCCGATTACCAACCTGTTGGCGGGGGGTGGGGGCGTGATCGGATCGGCGAAGTGCCGGCGCTGTCCAGCGAGTCGCACCCGTGGCGAGTCGCCGGGTTTATCCCGGCGCTTTGCGGGAGAAGGGTGGGTGTGCCGCCCGGCACTTCTTGCGGAAAGAGCTGGAATGAAGCCCAGCCCTTCTCGCGGGCAAGGCTCCGATCACCCCTGGCGCTTCTCGTGAAAAGGCGGGGACAAACCCTGCTGCTTGCCTTTGGTTCTTCTGTCAGGAAGCCGAGCCGGGCGGGCCTGCGATGAGGTCGAACTGCTCGATGGGTGTTTGGTCGCCGCTGCAGATCAGTTCGACGTCGCGGCGCAGGGTGGGCAGGCCGGTGTCGATGAATCGGCGAGCGACGGCCTTCTTGCGGTCGCTGACGGCCGCCTGCTTGAGCAGTAGGTGTCCGACGAGCACGGTGACGGCGCTGTCCACCAGCTTGCGGCCGTGGAGGTCCATGTACTCGTTACCGCGTTCTTTGACGAACTTGATGGCCTGGAGCACGAGCTTCTTCGCTTCGCCGAGGTCCGTCTGCAGGCGAATGAGCAGCTCGTCGGTGAAGGTTCGCTGCTCGAGTTCTTCGACGCGTTTCTCGAAGGCCCCGGAGCACACGCCGCGGACGGCGGCCACGATCTGGAGCTGGCTGGTGCCCTCGTAGATGGTGGTGATGCGGGCGTCGCGGAGGTATCGCTCGGCCGGGTAGTCGGTCATGTATCCGGATCCGCCGAGCACCTGGATGGCGTCATTGGCGATGCGGATGCACAACTCGGAGGCGTAGTACTTGCTCATGGGGGTCAGCATGCCGTTGAGCCGTTTGTGGTTGCGAGACTCGGCCTTGCGTCGCTTGGCCTCGTCGGGATCGAGAGACGGGTACATCTCGAGTACGCGGAGGTTGTTGTTTTCGAGATCGCAGACCGTGCTGGTCTCGTAGACCAAGGCCCGAGCGGCTTCGACGGCCACGCGCATATCGGTGACCAACTCGGCGACGGCGGGGAGCTTCTCGATGGGCACGCCGAACTGCTTGCGGGTGTGTGCGTAGTGCCGGGCGATGCGGCAGGCGGCCTCGGCGATGCCGAGCGACTGGGCGGCGATGCCCACGCGGGCGCCGTTCATCAGGGCCATGACGTAAGTGATCAGTCCGCGTTGCCGCTCGCCGATGAGTTTGGCGGGTGCGTCGTCGTAGACCAGCTCGCAGGTCGGCGAGCCGTGGATGCCGAGTTTCTTCTCAAGGTGGCGGACCTTGATGCGGTCGCATCGCTCGGCCAGGAAGAGGCTCAGCCCGCGGCCGTCTTTACTGTCCGGCTCGCTGCGGGCCAGCGTGAGCAGGATCTCGCCGCAGCCGTTGGTGATGAATCGCTTGACGCCTTTGAGACGCCACTGGCCGTCGTCGTCCTGCCAGGCCCGCAGGCCCACCGCCTGCAAGTCGCTGCCCGCGTCGGGCTCGGTGAGGACCATGGCCCCGGTGACCTCGCCGTTGGCGAAGCGGGGCAGGTACTCGTCACGAATGGACTGATCGGCGAAGGCGTGGATGGTCTCGGCGATGCCCTGCAGGCCGAAGAGATTCATCAGCGAAGCGTCGGCCCGGCTGATGATCTCGACGGCCATGGTGTAGATCAGGTTGGGGCAGTTCAACCCGCCGTACTCGCGCGGCAGGGTGAAGCCCATGAGGTCCGCCTGGGCCAGGTTCTGGAGATTCTTGCGGACGCCTTCGCCGAGGGTAACCGTGCCGTCCTCGTTGAGTTGGTTGCCTTCGAGGTCGACCTGCTCGGCCCGCGGGGCGATGTGGTTGCCGGCGATGTCTCCGACGACCTGGAGGATGCGGCTGTAGTTGTCGACCGCGTCGGCGGCGTTGACGGGAGCGTATTCGCTGCCCCGGCCTTTGTTACGGGTGAATCCGTCCTCCTGGATCTCCGCCAGCTTGGCGATATCCAGGTGATCGAACAGAAAACGGATATCCTCGTTATCGTCGAAGAAGTTGGGCATACTGGTTACCTTATTCCGAACCCTCGTTCAGGTCGTTCCGCTCGTTGAGATCGTTCCGCTCGTTCAGCTCGTTGAGCTTGTTCAGCAGCGTCTGTTCAGCGTCGCTTGTTTAGCATCGTTTGTTTAGCGGTGCCGCTTGCGGCACCGATCCGTGTCGCAAGCGACACGGCTAAACAAGATCTATGTCGCAAGCGACACGGCTAAACAGAAACGCAACGAATCTTTGCGTCAATCCGTTGTCCCGCGTTCGCGGATCGCCTCGATCATCATGGGGATGACTTTGCCGATATCTCCGACGATGCCGTAGTGGGCGACGGAGAAAATCGGCGCGTCCTTATCCCAGTTGATGGCGATGATCTTGGCGGACTCCTCCATGCCGGCCCGGTGCTGGACGGCCCCGCTGATACCGCAGGCGACATAGAGTGCGGGCCGAACGGTCGTGCCGGTCTGCCCGATCTGGTGCTCTTTGCCGATGAACCCGCCGTCGACCGCGGCCCTCGAAGCCCCGACGGCTCCGCCGAGCGCGCCGGCCAGTTCGTGGACCAGCTTGAAGTTATCCTTGCTGCCCACACCGCCGCCGCCGGCGACGATGACGCGGGCGCCCTTGAGATTGACCTTGCGCTGCTCGCGGTGGCGTTCGATGAGTTTGACCGCCAAGTCGAAGTCGTCGAACGCGATTTTCTCGTCGATGATTTCACCGCTGCGGCGGGCGTCGCCCTCGCCCATTCGCATGACGCCCTCGCGGACGGTAGCCATCTGGGGCCAGCGGTCGGGATTGATGATCGTGGCAATGATGTTCCCGCCGAACGCCGGCCGAATCTGCAGCAGCAGGTTGTGGTGCGTGGTCTTGGCTCGTTTGTCCTCGTAGTCGCCGAGGTCGAGGTCGGTGCAGTCGGCGGTGAGGCCTGCCCGCATCTCGGAAGCGATGCGCGGGGCGAGGTCGCGGCCCAGGGGGGTCGCGCCGTAGAGCACAATCTGCGGCCTATGGCGGGTGATGAGCTGACACATTACCCGGGCATAGGGCATGGTTCGGTAGTGTTCGAGCCGGGTGTCGTGCACGTGGTAGACGCGGTCGGCCCCGTGGGCGATGAGGCGGTAGGAGAGCTCGCGGACGTTCCACCCGGCGAGTACGGCGCCCATTTGCACGCCCAGTCGGTCGGCCAGTTCGCGCGCTTTGGTGCACAGCTCGAGCGAGACGTCGTTAAGGCTCTCGTCCTCCTGCTCGGCAAAGACCCAGACTTCACCTTTTCGGTTCGGTTCAATCATTCTGTTATCTCTATCCCAGGGTATGGTCGACGATCAGTTCGTGGATCATGCGGCGGACGCCGTCCTTGGTGGCGGGGATCTCGGTATGGCCTTCCTTGGTCAGGACGATGGACTGGATGCGGTAGACCTTGGTCGGCGACCCGTTGAGGCCGCACCACTGCAGGTCGGCTTTGATATCGTCGAGATCCCACTGTTCGATGGCCAGGTCGGCGGCTCGCAGGGCCTTGACGCGACGGGTGGTCTCTTCCTCCCGCTGGGCGTCGGCGGCATCGGGCAGCTCGTCCGCGACGGCTTTGCTCAGCTCGACGGGAGCCTGAGCCCGCTTGTAGCGCATGATTCGCCGGGCGGCCGGGGGCCTGGGTTCGTTGGCCGTGTCGAGCACGGTGATGAGCACCGGGAGCCGGGTTTCGAGGATCTCCCACCCGTTGCCGACGTTGCGGCGAATGCGCGCCGACCGGGCGTCGAGGTCGATCAACTGCTCGAAGTAGGTGATCTGCGGCAGGCCCAGTTTCTCGGCCAACTGGGGGCCGACCTGGGCGGTGTCGCCGTCGATGGCTTGCCGGCCGCAAAAGACGAAGTCGAATTTTTCCAGGTGGCGCACCGCCTGGCTGAGGATGTAGCTGGTAGCGAGCGTATCACTGGCGGCGGCCCGGCGATCGGTGACCAGCACGGCACGGTCGGCGCCGCGGAAGAGGCAATCGCGCAGGATTTCGCATGCGGCCGGCGGCCCCATGGTGATCACGGTGACGGTGCCGCCAAACCGTTCGCGGATGTCCAGGGCGGCTTCGAGCGCGTGCAGATCCTCGGGGTTGAAGACCGTCGGCAGGGCCGCCCGGTTGACGGTGCCGTCCTCTTTCATCGCGTCCCCGGTGATATTCGCGGTATCGGGGACCTGTTTGACACAAACGACGCAATCGTAACCCAAATCGTCAGCTCCTGGATGAGGGAATGACGGTTCAAAATCGCCCACGCGGCAGGGGCCACATGCTAGCGGCCCGCCCCAAGCAGGTCAAGATTCTTGCCTGGGGTGATGGGGCGGACTAGAGTAGCCTTGGTGCTACGGGCGCATGTCACCTGAGGGACGGGTTGTGCTCGCGTCGGGTTGATCGCGCGAAGCGGCAAGCCGGTGTGTGTATCAGGCCCGCGAGTCTCACGGATGGGTTGTTCATTTCCAGGGCCCGTGCGGGGCGTCTGAGGAGTGACCGTCATGCCGATCCTCCATGGTACGTTGTTGCGACCGCGGTCGGCGGAACAGTGCGAGCTGGTCTCCGGGGTGTGGGTGCGCGTTGCCGACGATGGTCGGGTGGCGGAGGTGTCGACCGAAGCGATTCGGGGTGCCGAGGTCATCGGCGACGAGGGGTGTTGGATTTTGCCGGGTTTTGTGGATGCCCACCTTCACCTGCCGCAGTGGGACCATCGGGGGATCGACGGGCTGTCGCTGTTCGACTGGCATGACCGGGTGGTGTACCCGGCGGAGGCCCGGTGTGCGGACGGGGAGCTTGCCGAGGAGGTGGCGGAAGCCTTCGTCAGTGCGCTCGTGGCGTGCGGGACGACCACGTTTGCCGCGTTCGGCAGTCCGTTCACTGAGGCGACGGATCGGGCTTTTCAGGTCTTTGCCCGCCGCGGTTGCCGGGCGATTTTTGGGAAGATGCTCAACGATGAGCATGTGCCCAAGGAGCTGTGCGAACCGAGCGACCAGGCGTTGGACGATTCGCGGAACCTGGCGGTGCGGTGGCATGGGGCGGAGCAGGGGCGGCTGAGCTATGCGTTCAGTCCGCGGATGCCGTTGTGTTGTAGCCCGAAGCTGATGCGGGGTGCGGCGGCACTGGCGAAGATGATGGGCTGCTACATCCAGACGCACGTGGCCGAGTCTCAGGCCGAGGTGCGGGCTGTACGGCAGCATTTCCCCGAGCACCTGGACGACGTGGACGTGTTCGCGGAGATGGGTCTGCTGACGCCGAAGACGCTGCTAGGGCATGGCGTGTTGTTGGATCAGCACCAGCGCAAGCAGGTGGCGGCCACGCAGACGGCGTTGGTGCATTGTCCGACGGCCAATGTGTTTTTGGAGAGCGGGCTGATGGACTATGTGGCCCATCGGTCGGCGGGTATCCGCATGGCGTTGGGCAGCAGTGTGGCAGGGGGGTACGAGCTGTTCATGCCGCAGGTGGCGGTTCAGGGGTTGCATACAGCCAAGACGATCAAGGTTCACGCGTTGCCGCGAGGTTCCCACGCGGTGCCAAAGCCGGCCGAAGCATGGTGGGTGCTGACACGAGGCGGTGCGGAGGCCCTGGGGCTCGAGGACCGCGTGGGGGCGGTCGAGGTGGGCATGGAGGCGGACTGCCTGGTCGTTCGGCCGGAGAAGTGGATTGCGGAGCTTTCCCCGGAGCAGCGGATTTCCGCGTTGCTGTACACCTTGAGACCGCACCAGATCGAACACGTCTATATTGCCGGGCGCCGTGTCGGGCCGGGGGCGGTCCCGTAAGAAACGCAAGCGCATCGGCGCGGAATCGGTGTTCACCTCGCGTGCGGGCAGATCGATCGGGATGAGTTGTGTAAGAAAACGGCGGCGAAGGGCAATGGTGTATAGCCGGTCGGTCTGACGCCGCCAGTCGAAGCCGCAAGCGGTCGGGCGAGGCCGCAAGCGGCTTGCGGAAGCGCTGGCCAGCGTGACGGAAGGAGGGTAGAATGCGGTGAGGGTCGAGCGGTCGCTCGTGGGGCCGCGGCTCGGCGCCGTGACGGGGAGATGTCATGTCCGCTCTCCAACAACCTGTTCGTCAGGCACAACATCGTCTTTGGCTGCAGCGCGGGCTTGCCACACTGGGGTGGACGCTCGCCGCGGCGGCGGGGCTTTTCGCGTGCGCGGTGGTCGGCCAGCGATGCTGGCATTGGGCGGAGGATTCAGGCTGGTTCTACCTGGTATCGCTGAGTGGCCTGGCGGTTGCGGCCGTGCTCGCGGCGGTGATCTGGACGTGGGTGACGCGCGAGGGGGTCGTGGTTGCCGCCGTTCGGCTGGATGAGGCGGCGGGCCTGAAGGAGCGGCTCAGCAGCGGGCTCTACTGCGATGCTCAGCAGGATCCGTTTGCCCGTGCGGTGGTCGCGGACGCGGAACGGGCGGGCGAGGGCTTGGTTGTGCGGCAGCACTTGCCACTGGCGGTTCCGCGTTCGGCGAACTGGGCGGGTGCGGGTGCGGTGCTTGCTCTGCTGGTCTTGCTGGTATTTCCGACGCTCGATCTGGGCGGGCAAATTGCCGAGAAGAAGCAAGAAGAGGAACGGCGGGAGATGGTCCAGCGGGCCGAGGTCCAGGTCCGCCCCGTGGTCGATCGCACTTACGAGCGCCTCAAGGAGAAGAACCCCGATCTCAAAGACGAACTGGAGGCGTTGCAGAACCTGGATACGGCGTTGGCGCGATCTCCGCTGGATGTGCAGCGGCAGGCGATGCGGAGCATCGAGCAGCTCAGCGACAAGCTCCGCCAGAAGCAGGACAATCCGGACCTGGCCGGCGCGACGGAGTTCCGGCGAATGATGCGGCGGCTGGAGATGCAGGGCGGCGGCGAATCCCAGGTTCACAAGCTGGCCCAGTCACTGGCTCGCGGGGATTTCAAGGCCGCCCAGGACGCGATGGCGGCGATCAACGCTCAACTGGCCAAGCTGCCTGAGGATGCCCAGGCCAAGGAACGGTCCGAGGAGCTGCGCAAGCAACTGGCGGAACTCTCGGCGAAGATCGATCAGCTTGCCCGTGACAACCAGCGGATCAAGGACCAGTTGACCGCGACCGGTATGACGGAGGAACAACTCAAGAAGGCCCTGGAGAACCTCAGCAAGGAGGACTTCGAGGCGGTCGCCAAGCAACTTGCGGAGAAGGGGCTCTCGCGCGAGCAGGTCGACAAGGTGATGCAGAATGTGAAGCGTCGTTGCTCGGCGTGTAACTCGGCGGGGAAGTTGGCGAGCAGTCTGTCGACGGCGGCGGGGCAGGCGACGCAGGGCCAGCAGGGTGCCGAGGCGGCCGGTGCGGCGCTCAGTGCCGCCGGGGAGCAACTCTCGCAGATGGAGGCCCTCGAACAGGAAATGCAGTCGTTGCGGGCCTCGCTGGCGGATCTCGATGCCGCCAAGGATGAGCTCGGCAACGGTTGCTCTGCCTGTCAGGGCACGGGGCAAGTGGGCGGCAAGCCGTGCAGCAAGTGCCAGGGCACCGGCATGGGGTCTGGCCAGGGCTCTGGCATGGGGCAGAACATGGGGCAGGGCGAGGGCGGCGTTGCTCCGCAGCAGCAGACCGACTTCCAACTGGTCCAGCGGAAGACGCCGGTGCATACCACGCCTGGCAGCATCAATTCGCAGCGATTCGTGTCCGGCGAGCAGTACAAGGGCGAGGTCTCGCAGGAGTTTGTAGAGGCGGCGATCTCCGCCCAGCGTGACGCGACCGACGCGGTCACTCGCGAACAGGTTCCGCGTATGTACCACTCCAGCGTGAGAAACTACTTCACTCGTACCGGAGGGGACTTGCCGGCGAACGCGGCGGACACCGTCGCCGAGCCGGGGAGTGGTGACTCGCCGACGAAGGCCGAGGAGCGCTGATAAGCGCAGATAAGAGGTATCCTGAGCCGGCGGATTGTTCATCGGCGCAGGTGGCCGGCCGCCGCCGACAACGCGGCCGAAGTACGCGCCGGGCTTTGCGATTGTGCCGCTGCGGAGATCAGCCATCCGTTGCGGCTCGTTGGGCGCGGCTCTGTTTGAGGCTGATGGATGACACTGTGAGAGGAATGCGTATGCGACGGCGGAGTCTGGGCGTCGGGCTGGTGATTCTTGCGGCGGGATGGGTTGGATTGGCGGCATGGGGCTGCAAATCGGAGTCGAGCCCCGAGGCGGTGGTGTTGTATTCCAGCATTGACGAGCCGTTTCTTCGTGAGGTGGTGGCCGCATTCGAGCGAAAGACGGGCATCCGGGTGGATCTGAAAGGCGACGCCGAGGCGGGCAAGACCACGGGCCTGGTGCGTCGTATCCGCGCGGAACGCTCGCGGCCGCGGGCGGACGTGTTTTGGTCGAGCGAGCTGTTCAACACGATTCTGCTCGCCAAAGAGGGGCTGCTGGCGGAATACCGCCCGCCGGCCGAGGGGATCCCCGATCGGTATAAGGATCCCGAGGGCCGATGGACGGCGTTCGGGGTGCGCGGGAGGGTGATCGGGTACAACACGACCGTGGTGCGGCCTGAGGAATTGCCCACCTCTTGGCGTGAGCTGGCGGACACCCGGTGGCAAGGCCGGCTGGGGCTTGCTGATCCGCAGTTCGGCACGACGGGCGGGCACCTCGCGGCCATGTACGTACTGTGGGGCGAGGAGGATTATATCTCCTTTTTGCAGGCTCTGCGGCCAATCCTCGGCGGCCAATTGCAGGATGGCAACGCGACGGCGGCCCGGCGAGTGGGGCGGGGCGAGTTGGCTTTGTGTGCGACGGACACCGATGATGTGGTCGTTCGCCAAATCAACCGCGAGCCGGTGAACATGGTCTATCCGGACATGGGGGACGGCGGCACGTTGTTCATTCCGTGTTCCGTGGGTTTGATTACCGGTGGGCCGAACCCCGAGGGCGGCCGGCGGCTGATCGATTTCCTGGTATCGGCCGAGGTTGAACACCTGCTGGCCCGCAGCGATTCGCGGAACATTCCGGTGCGGGCGGCGTTGCGCCAGGAGCTGGGTATGGACATGCCGCCGGAGAGCCAGGTGGATTTCGAAGCGGTGGCGGGAGTGATGGACAAAGCGATCCAGTTGGCCCGACAGCACCTGCTGCCGTGAAAAGTGAGAATTGAGAGGTGAGAAGTGAGAGACCTGCTTGCGAGGCCAAGCCCGACCGTGCCTTCGGCGCGGGACGGCCCTCTCCACTTCTCAACAGTGGCCTATCGCACCTTCCTTCTTGCTTGACCATCCTCCTTTGCCTGCTTGGCGGGCTGGTTCTGGTCGGCGGGCTTGTTGCTCCTCTGGCGGGCATCATCCTGACCGCCGGTCAGCAGGCCGAAGGTTCGCCATCGTCGCTCGTTGTGCCGCCCGCGACGGTCTTGTTGGCACGGAGTGTACTGCTCTCCGCGGTGGCGACGGGAGGGGCGTTGTTGCTGGGGCTCTGGCCGGCCGCGGTGCTGGCGTCGGTGCGGGGCGGGTGGCGAGCGGTGGTCACGGGGTTGTTCTTGGCGGGGTTGCTGACTCCGCCGCAGGTCTATGCCTATGCGTGGGAGGTGGCCACGGGGCCGCGCGGGCCGTTCGAGGGTCTGTTGCCGGCCACGACGGCCTTGGGCGCGACCGGGAGCGTGGTGCGTGCGGGGCTGATTTCGGCCGGCTGGTTGTGGCCCATCGTGGCCCTGATCATCGCGACGGGCTGGCGTTATGCGGGTCGGCCGGCCTACATGCTGGCGATCCTGGATACGACCTCGACGCGAGCGTTTCTGCGAGCGGCCCTGCCCAGTCTGCGGAACTACTTGGCTGCGTCGGCGTGCGTGGTTTTCGCGGTCACGTTGATCGAGTATCCGATTCCGCACCTGGCGATGGCCCGAGTGTGGGCCACGGAGCTGCTCTTGCTGGTGGATGCGGGGGCCCCGGCCGGTCAGGTCATCCGCATGACCGGACAGGTGCTCGCGCTGGCGGTCGTGCTGGCCGGGGCGGCGGGCTGGTGCGCGTGGAGTTCCCGACAGTGGCAGTCGTTGGGTGGGGACGAGGGCTTGGCCGGCGGCGGCGGGTCGCCAGCCCGTGGGCCGGGCAGCGGTTGGATCGGTTGCGGTGTAGCCGCGGGGGTCTGGCTGCTGACCGTTGGGTTGCCGCTGGTTGTTCTGGCCACGTCTATGCGGAATAGGGGGGCCTGGGGGCAGGCCTTGCGGCTATTCGCGCGCGAGTGGAAAGTGTCACTGGGGGTCGGGCTGCTGGCGGCTGTCTTGACCCTCTCGTTGGCGGTGTTCACGGTGCTGCTGGGGAAGGCAGCTTGCTCTCGGTGGGCGACGTGTGGGGCATTGCTTTGCGTCCTGGTGGCGGTTGTACCTCCGGCGGCGGTGGGCGTGGGCTTCATTACCGTGTACAACCGCCATGGCCTGCCCGGGTGGTTGTATGACCACACGCCGCTGGTATGGTCGTTGGGTCTGGTGGCTCGCTACGCGGCCGTGGCGGTGGCGGTGGTGTGGCTGGCGGTCGGTCGGCAGATCGTGTCGACGGTCGAGCAGGCCCGCTCGGACGGTGCGGGAAGCATCGGCGTGCTGGCGTACATCCTGCTGCCGATGTTCGCGCCGGCGCTGGCGGCCGCGGGGCTGATCGTGGCGGTGCTAGCCATGTTCGAGGTCGTGGTGACTCACCTGGTTTCGCCGGTAGGATCTCAGGGATTGTCGCTGACGCTGTTGAACCACATGCACTACGGACGGGATGACGTGGTGATCGCGACGAGCCTGACGGCCTGTGGGGCGGGTCTGGTGTTGACCTTGCTGTGTGGGTGGCTCCTGGTTCGGCCAGGCGGTCGGCGGCGGATGATCGGCAAGGCGGTGAGCCTGTGTGCGGGCCTGGTGATGACCGGCGTCGGCGGGTGCGGTGGGCATGAGTTGGAGGGGCGGCGGCCGGTCCTGGTATTCGGCGAGAAGGGCTTGGGGCCGGGGCAGTTCGTGTATCCGCGTGCCCTGGCGACGGCCCCGGACGGCAGACTGTTTGTGGTGGACATGTTCGCCCGCATTCAGCGATTCAACGCCGACGGTGAGTATGAGCTCGCGTGGCGCATGCCGGAGTGGGAGGCGGGCAAACCCACGGGCATCAGCGTCGACGACCGAGGGCGGGTGTTGGTGGCCGATACGCACTACCACCGCGTGGTGATCTTTGACCGCAACGGCAAGGAGTCGGCCCGGTTCGGCTCGTACGGCGAGCAGTTGGGGCAGTTCACCTACCCGACGAGCGTCGCGGTGGATCGCGAGGGTTTCCTGTACGTGAGTGAATACGGCGGCAACGACCGGATTACGCGATTCACACCCGATTTCGAGCCGATCGCCGCGTTCGGCACCGCGGACAGCGGCCCTGCGGCACTGTCGCGTCCGCAGTCGATGACCTTCGACTCGGACGGCTCACTGTGGGTGGCGGATGCCTGTCACCATCGGCTGTGCCGATTCAGTCGCGAGGGGCGGTTGTTGGGCACGTTAGGTACTGCCGGGCGCGGGCCGGGCCAGTTACAGTACCCCTACGATCTGGCCATCGCCGGGGACGGCACGCTGCTGGTGTGCGAGTATGGCAACAATCGCATTCAGCGGTTTGACCGTCAGGGTCATAGCCTGGGTACTTGGGGCACGGCCGGCCGGCGGGTCGGATCGTTAGCTAGTCCGTGGGGCGTGGCCCTGGGGGCGGACGGTCGGGTCTATGTGTTGGACGCGGGTAACCACCGCGTTCAGGTTCTCAGGTAACCGGAGCGATGATGCTGGGCATCAGTTCGCCCATTTCGTTTGACCGCCCGGAGTGGCTGTGGCTGCTGCTGGTCATCCCCGTCTTGGTGGTGATCTCGCGGCGGTCGCTGGCTGGGCTGGAACGGCCGCGGCGTATTCTGGCGGTTATCCTGCGTAGTCTGGTCATCGCGGCGTTGGCGGTGGCCTTGGCTCGTGTGGAGATCGTGCGGCGCAACGATCGCGTGGCGGTGTTGTTCGTGCTCGATCGCTCGCGGAGCATCCCGGACGACCTGCGGGAAGCCTCCCAGCAGTACATCAGGCAGGTGGCGGCCTCGGCGGAGCGCGACGACCGTGTGGGCGTCATCAGTGCGGACGGGCAGGCGGACGTGGACATGATCCCCAGCCGCGGCGGGGTCGAGGTATTCGGGTTCGGCATGGCCCAGGAGCCGGACCGGACGAACCTGGCGGCAGGTCTGCGCATGGCCATCGCCTCGTTTCCCGAGGGCTTCGCCCGCCGGGTCGTGCTGCTGAGCGACGGGAACGAGAACGCGGGCAACCTGGCCGACGAGGTCGAGATCGCGGCCGCCAACGGAATCGTGGTCGACGTGCTGCCGCTGCAGTACCGCCGCGACGCGGAGATCCTGTTCGATCGGCTGGTGGTGCCCTCTCAGGCCGGCCGGGATACGACCATTCCGGTCCGCATGATCCTCAAGAGTCGGCGGCCGACACGGGCCAAATTGACCCTGTACCACAATGACGTAGAGGTGCCACTGTCCGACCCGATCATCGAGCTGGCCGGCGGCATGCAGCCCAATCGGTTCGACATCCCCATCGAGCTGCCGTCCGGCGGCGTGCATCGTTTCGATGCGCGGGTCGCCCCGCTGGTGCCCACGGACGACGCCATCGCCGAGAACAACCGGGCGACGGCCTTCACCTTCGTCGATGACCAGGGCCGCGTGCTTATCGTCACGCGTCCCAATGCCACGGATGATCAGTCGTTGTACGAAGCCCTGCGTCGCGAGAAGATCGATGCCGAGATCCGCGGGGTGGACGAGGTCCACATCGACCTGCTCAAGCTGCAGGAGTACGGGGTGACGGTGCTGGCCAACATCTCGGCGGATACCTTCACCCGTGAACAGCACGAGGCACTGGCCAGCTATGTGCGGGACTTCGGGGGCGGGCTGATTATGACCGGCGGTGACGAGGGCTTCGGTGCGGGCGGCTGGATCGGCTCGCCGGTCGAGGAGGTCAGCCCCGTCTCCTTCGAGGTCAAGCACAAGAAGATCATGCCGCGCGGGGCCCTGGTCATCATCATGCACAGTTGCGAGATCTCACGCGGCAACTACTGGGGCGAGCAGGTGGCCATGGCCAGTGTGGATACGATCAGCTCGCTCGATTACCTGGGCGTGCTGTGTTATTCGTTCCGCGTGGGCGGGCCGAACTGGGATGTGCCTCTCGCGGCGGTGACGGACAAAGCGGGTATCAAACGCAAGATCCGGCAAATGCAGATCGGCGACATGCCGGACTTCGACAGCACCATGCGCATCGCGGTCAATGGCCTGATGGGCCTGCAGGACGCCAGCCAGCGGCACATGGTGATTATCAGCGACGGCGATCCATCCCCGCCATCCTCCGCGGTCATTCAGACCATGGTCGACAACCAGATCACCTGCTCGACGGTGGGCATCGGCTACGGCTCGCACGTGCTGGAGCAGCCGCTCAAGGACATCGCCCGGCAGACCAAAGGGCGGTTCTACGCGGTCAAGAACCCCAAGCAGCTCCCGCAGATCTTCGTCAAGGAGGCCAAAGTCGTCCGCCGACCGTTGATCGACGACCAGCCTTTCAGCCCGCAGTTGTTGCCGGGCTTCTCGCAGGCGACGCAGGGCATCGCCCCGCAGGAGGTGCCACAGTTGGGCGGTCTGGTCATGACGCAGGCCAAGCCCGACTGCATCATGCCTATGTTCCGCCGGGGTAGCGACGGCGATGACCCCGTGCTGGCCCACTGGCATTACGAGATGGGCCGCATGGCCGTCTTCACCAGCGGATGGTGGCCCAAGTGGGGCGGCAACTGGGTGGGCTGGGAGAAGTTCGGACGGTTCTGGGCCCAGTTGGTGCGGCTGGTCGCGCGGCAAGAGGCCTCCGCGGATTTCGACGTGCTCACCCGACTGGAGGGCAACCGGGGATACGTGGTGGTCGAGGCCCTCAATCGCGACGCGTCGTTCCTCAACTTCCTCAGCATCGGCGGCCGGCTGCTGACGCCGGGCATGGAGCAGAAGCCTCTGTACCTCAGTCAGACCGGCCCGGGACGCTACGAGGCCTCGTTCGACGTCACCGAGCACGGCAATTACCTGGTGAATCTGCAGTACAGCACGCCGGACCGCGAACGCGGCATGATCCGCACAGGCCTGAGCCTGCCCTATTCGCCCGAGTTCCGCGAACTCGGGACGAACCTGAGCCTGCTCTACAAGACGGCGGAGCGGACCGGCGGGCGGGTCTTCGCCGACCTGGAACCACGCACCGAGGAGGTCTTCAGCCGCAACTTGCCGCCGGTGGTCTCCCGGCAGCCGGTGTGGCGATGGGTGGTGCAGTGGATCCTGCTGCCGCTGTTCCTGCTGGACGTGGCCGGGCGAAGGCTGGCGTCATGGCTGGCGATGTCCGTCTATGTCGAGCTGGCGGTGCTGGTGGTTGCGCTGGCGGTCCTCTGGACGGCTCGCGGGCCATTCGACCTGGCGACGTGGCCCGGGTTCCTGGCCGCGACGTTCTATGCGGGACTCGCGTTCCTTCTGGCGGAAAGCGTCGGTTGGGCGATTCGGTATCAGTACATCGTGCCGGCCGTGCGGTTCTTCACCGCGAGCGTGGCGGCGCTGGGACGCGTCGGGCAACGCAGTGCGGAGTCCATCACCCAGCTCAAGGGCGTGCGGGACAAGGTGCGCGAGGACATGGACGTGCCGGCCAAGCGTCCGGCAACCGAGTCGACGACCATTCCGCTCGAACCGGTCGCGGACCGCAAGGCTCGCTTCGACGTCGGCGATGCCCAGGCCGGCAAACCGGCCGAGGATCTGACCCGTTCGCTGGGCACCGCCGCCGCCAGCGCCCAGGATCCCGCCAGCGAGCCCGGCAAGGGCCGTAAGCCCGGCCGAACCGACGACGTGACCTCCCGACTGCTCAAAGCCAAACGGCGTGCCCGCGAGGAGCTGGATGACCGCGGCCGGGAGGAGAAGGAGTAGAAGGTAGCGGTCGCCCCCCGTGGCGACCGGCGAGAATGGGAACTGTGATATGCGTCGATCCTCCAGACCCGCACAGGAAGCCTGGCGCACCTACGACAAGAGTCACGCGGTGCGCCTGCCCGATCACGATTACGCTGCGGATGTGCCGACGCATTTGACCATCTGCGCAGAATACGTCGTCACCGACGATCCTGCTTTCGCACAGGTGATCTGTGGTAACGTGGACTTCTACGGCTGCCGGCTGCGTTACGACTTGTTCTGCTACTGTCTCATGCCTGACCATCTTCATGTGCTTCTGTCGCCGGGAGCCTCCGGAATACCCATCGCCAAGTGGTTGGATTCCTTCAAGAGCTTCACCACGCATGAGTTCATGAAGACGGGCGGCCATGCCCCTTTGTGGCAGCGCTCGGCAAATGACCACGTCTGCCGTGCGTCGGAGACTGTGGAGAATGTTGCGCGGTACATCGTGAATAGTCCGGTTCGTGCTGGTTTGGTTGAGAAATGGGATGATTGGCCCTGGACGAAGGTTTTCGTCGAGATATGACGGCGGCTGCGTCGCCGCCGGTCGCCACGGGGGGCGACCGCTACGGACACCGGTCGCCGCGGGGGGCGACCGCTACGGAGTGCGACGATCGAAGGCTTATGCCTGAGGCAATACACAGGAGACCGGTTTCATGGCTGAGACGATTGATCCGAAAGTGGAAAAGGCGACGCGGGAGTTCTGCCAGAAGTTCGCCCGGCTGCGGGAGGAGATCGGGAAGGCGATCGTCGGGCACACCGAGATCGTGGACGGCGTGCTGACCTGCCTGTTCGTGGGCGGACACGCGCTGCTGGAGGGCGTGCCGGGGCTGGGCAAGACCTACCTGATCCGCACGCTGTCGGAGGCCCTGAGCCTGGACTTCAACCGCATCCAGTTCACGCCGGACCTCATGCCCGCCGACATCATCGGGACGAATATCGTGATGGACGACCCGGCCACGGGGCGGCGCGAGTTCCGCTTCCAGCATGGTCCGATCTTCGCCCAGATCGTCCTGGCCGACGAAATCAACCGGGCCACGCCCAAGACCCAGTCGGCCCTGCTCGAGGCCATGCAGGAGCACGCGGTCACCGTCGGCGGTACGCGCTACCCGCTCGAAGAGCCGTTCTTCGTCATGGCCACGCAGAACCCCATCGAGCAGGAGGGCACCTACCCGCTGCCCGAGGCCCAGCTCGACCGGTTCTTCTACAAACTGGTCGTGCAGTACTCGTCGCGCGATGAACTCAAGACCATCCTCGACCGCACGACGACCGGCTTCGCGGCGAAGATCGAGCCGGTCATGACCCGCGACGAGATCCTCGGGGCCCAGAAGCTGGTGCGGCGAGTGATCGTGGCCCCGCACGTGCAGGACTACCTGGTGCGGCTGGCGATGGCCACGCATCCGGGCGGCGAGTTCGCCACGGATATGACCGGGCGGTACGTGCGTTGGGGTTCGAGTCCGCGTGGTGCCCAGGCTTTGTCCCTGGCCGCCAAGGTGCACGCCCTGCTCGACGGGCGGTTCAACGTGAGCTTCGCGGACGTGCAGAGAGCGGCCCTGCCAGCCCTGCGCCACCGCGTGCTGCTCAACTTCGAGGGCGAGGCCGAGAACCTCACCACCGACGCGATCATCGAGGATCTGCTGGCCAAGACCCCGACAGTTGCCGACCAAGCGGCGTAAGAGGAGAAGGAACCACGGATGAACACGGATGAGAACGGACAGGGCAGAGGCATGTTGTGAGTTGCTGCGCAGAGAGGCTGCTTGGGAGGACAGGTAGATGAGAACAGTCGAACCTGAGACAAGCGAGTTGACGGAGGAAGTGATGGTTCCATCAGTTAACGTGTCTTCTTCATCCGTGTTCATCTGTGTTCATCTGTGGTTGATCGTTTCTTTCCCGGTGATGTGATGGCAAGCGCTACGAAATCGACGGACCTGCTCGACCCCGAGTTCATCGGGCGGCTGGAGCGCCTGGACATCGTGTCGCGGCGGATCTTCGCCGGGCGGATGAAGGGCGAGCGGCGATCCAAACGCAAAGGGCAGTCGGTCGAGTTTGCCGACTACCGCAACTACGTCGTCGGCGACGACCTGCGCTTCCTGGACTGGAACATCTACGGCCGACTCGAACGGCTGTTCATTAAGCTGTTCTTCGAGGAAGAGGATCTGCACGTCAGCGTCCTGGTGGACACCAGCGGGTCGATGGACTTCGGCGAGCCGGCCAAGTTGTGGTACGCCAAGCGGGTGGCGGCGGCGATCGCCTACATCGGGCTGGCCAAATACAACCGGGTGACGCTGTGCGGCTGGTCGGACCGCTTCGGCCCGGAGCTGGCCGGTGTCCGCGGCCGACACCTGGTCTCGAAAGTGCTCGGGCACCTGAGCGCGCTCGAAACCGGCGGCGCGGGCAACATGACCGCCGCCTGCCGCCAGTTCGCGATCCGCCATCCGCAGCGCGGCGTGGTCCTGCTGCTCAGCGATTTCATGGACAAGGGCGGCTATGAGGAGGGGTTGCGCTACCTCATCGGCCGGCACTATGACCTCTACGTCGTGCAGATGCTCTCACCGCAGGAGATCAGCCCCGATCTGACCGGCGACCTGCAGTTGCGCGACGTCGAGGACGGCGACCTCGCCGAGATCACCATCAGCCGGGCCCTGCTCAACCGCTACAAGCAGAACCTCAACGCCTACTGTCGCGGGCTGCAGGATTTCTGCCGCCGGCGAGGCATCGTGTACCTGTTCACGAGCACCGAGGTGCCGTTCGACCAGCTCGTGCTCACTTACCTGCGTCGGCGAGGGCTGCTCAAATGAGATTCCTGGCCCCGTGGTATATCCCGTTGGCGGCGCTGCTGGCCACCGTGCCGCCGCTGGTGTTGCTCTACTTCCTCAAGCTCAGGCGGCGGCAGTTGCCCATCGCCTCGACCTTGCTCTGGCGTCGGGCGGTCGAGGATCTGCGGGTCAACTCGCCGTTCCAGCGGTTGCGTTCCAGCCTGCTGCTCATCCTGCAACTACTGGTCCTCCTGCTGGCCGCCTTGGCCATCAGTGAGCCCATCCGCGGCGGCAAGGCGGACGTGGAACAGTCCATCGTGCTGCTCATCGACCGGTCGGCGTCCATGGCCGCCCGCGAAGAGGGCGACCGCAGCCGCCTCGATATCGCCAAGGAGCACGCCGGCCGAATCGTCGACGGCATGAGCACCGCCAGCCGGGCCATGATCATCACCTTCGCCGACCGCGCCGCCGTGCTCGCCCCGTTCACCGACGACAAGCAGGTACTCCGCCGGGCGATCGAGTCGATCACCCAGAGCGACGCCGCCGGCCGACTGCACGAGGCCATGCAGCTCGCCGAGGCCCACTCGACGCCCGTCGGCGAGGATACCTACACCGAGGCGTCGGACGTCACCTGGTCGAGCTTCCTGCTGCTCACCGACGGCCGGCTGCCCGACGCCGACCAGGTCGTCGTGCAGCGAGGGCGACTGGAGGTGTTACGCGTCGGTGAGGCGAAGGACAACGTGGGCATCGTGGATCTCGACGTGCGCCGACACTACGAACGGCCGGAGCAGGTCAGCGTCCTGGCCCGCATTCGTAACTTCGGTGGTACGCCCGTGACCACGGACGTATCGCTGTTCGTGGACGGCCGGCTTCGCGACGTGCGCACGGTGCGTGATCTGGCTCCGATGGCCGGCGACGAGCAACTAGGCAGCCTGCCGGGCGCGGGCATGCCCGCCGAGGGCAGCGACACGGCGGTGACGTTTGACCTCACGTTCGAGACCGCGGCGGAGATCGAAGTCCGCTTGGTTCGTGCGGACGATCTCGATATCGACAACCGGGCCTTCGCGGTCGTCGGCGCGCCGCGGGCCATGTCCGCTTTGCTCGTGACGCCCGGCAACCGCTACTTGCGCAACCTCATGGCCGCTCTACCCTTGGCCGGCTACGACGTGTGGACGCCCGACGAGTACGAGAACGCGCCGGCCGACAAACTCATCGACGCCGGCCGGTGCCGTTATGAAGTCGTCGTCTTCGACGGACACTCGACGGAACGGTTGCCTCCTGGTAACTACCTCTTCTTCGGCGGCGTGCCGCTGATCGACGAGGTCGAGAAAGGCCCAATCACCGACACCGACATCATCCTCGACTGGGACGATACGCATCCGGTCCTCCGGCACGTGGCCGTCGGCACGCTGTCGGTGTTCTCCTGGCATAAGCTGCAACTCCCCGCTCAGGCGACGACACTCATCGAGGCGAGCAACGGCCCTGTCCTCAGCCTCCTGCAGCAGGAACGGCATCGGTACCTGATCTGCGCGTTTACCTTCTTCGACGAGAGCCGCGAGATGCTCAATACGAGCTGGGTCTTCGACGTCGGTCTGGTGGTCTTCATGCACAACACCATGCGGTACCTTGCCGGCGACACCGCCGGCGGTCGGCAGACGCCCACGCGGCCGGGACAGGCGATCAGCGTGCCCGTACGCCCCGGACTGACCCGCGCCGTCGTGAAGCGACCCGACAACCGGGAGGAGGAGGTCGCCATCCGGGCCGACGGCCTGGCGACCTATGGCCAGACGGATTCGGTCGGCTTTTATCGTGTCCCCGCCGCCCAGACCGGGCAGGAGGTCCGCGCCGTCAGCCTGCTCGGCGAGGAAGAGAGCTTCATCGCTCCGCACCTGGATTTCCACATCGGCGGCGGCCAAGTCCAAACCGGCCAAGGCACTGAGAACCTGCAACGCCCACTATGGCCCTATCTCCTCGCCTTGCTCGGCGTCGTCCTGCTCATCGAGTGGTTCGTCTACAATAAACGCGTCTTCATCTGAGCAAGCAACTGAGCGAGTCAACAAGTGAGCAAGTCATCGCAATCGCAAACGAGCCGGGGGTGACAACCCCCGGTTCACCATGGACGAAGTGAACCAGCAAAATAGCGAAGGATCCCCCAACGGTCCATCGCTACGAACCCAGGCGGCGGACTTGAAGATCCTTGAAACGAACTCGCATCGCGTTGCCCGAGTGAAGCTGCAAGGCAATCTGTCCCTCTTCGGGGAAGTCGTAACCCCGTACCTCGCTCACACGGTAGCCGTTGAGGTAGACGAGCACATCCTTGCCCGCCGCGATGATCCGCAGCTCGTTCCACTCCTCGAATCGATGCATCCTGTGCATCATCTCGTTGAACTGGTCCTCGTTGATCCATCGGCCAATGCGCGCATCGTACAGACCGCCGGTGTTCTGCCTCGGCGGAGCGAATTCCGCCTGCGGGCCGTGAATGTGCACCCGCTGGGGAAGCGGCACAGCCTTGTCGTGCCCGCACTTGGGACACTTGAACACCGACACGTCACGCGGCAAACCGCGAACGACCTCCTCGCATCGAGCGCACTGCGGCGGGAACGTCGACCAGAAAAATACCCCGCTGTTGCCGCTGTTCGTCTCGTAACGCATGTGGAGCTTCAGCTCGAAATCGCCGAACGAGGCGTCGGTCACCAGGTAAGCGTAGGGCGACGGCTTGACCAACTCGCCGACAATGGCCTTCTCTTCCACACGCCACACGTCGGGCTCGCCCTGGGTATGCCAGCCCTTGAGCGTCCGGCCATCGAAGATCGGCATCCATGCTCCGCCTTCGCTGAGCTCCTTGATCCGCAGGTTTCGCCAGCGGACAGTCATGGGCTGCTGCCCGCTGTGGATCTGCAGGGCGATGATCCCGCCGCGAGCCTGGGTGTCGCGGAAGTCCACCGTCGGCACGTCATTGACGAACAACTGGATGTGATCGCCGACGGCCCGAATGCGGTAGCGGTTCCATTCCATCGGCTTCATGGCCGCCAGACCGCGGGCGTCGGGCTTGTGCAGCCACCCTCGGCCACCCTGCTCGTACACACCCCCGGTGCCATGCTCAGGCCGCGGGTCGAACTCCGCCTGGTATCCGTACATCACACCATCGACGACGTGACTTCGGAATTGAATGCCGCTGTTGCCCGCAACTTCGTGCCGACACTCAAACTCGAAAACAAAGTCATCGTAAGGCCGATCGGTGACCAGCCAGCCATACGAGCCGTCACCCGTCTGCCCGACAATCTCGCCGCCCGCCACCGCCCAGCGGGCTCCGCCGACACCATGCCAGCCGGCCAAATCGCGGCCGTTAAACAACGACTGCCACGCCGGTTGGCTGGCCGGAGCACTGGCCGGCTGGTCGGCCAAAACACACGCCTCAACAACCAGGACCAGGCCGGCAACCCGCATCATCCCCCCGACTCCGAGATGGACACAACCGCTCATCGGCGAGTACCGCGGCCGCATACCCTGTCGCGTGAACATCATGGACTCCTTCGCGGTTGATGGACCATAGCGCTCCCACCGCCGCGTTAGTATCCCCGTAATCCTGCGCCAACGCAAAGAAAGGTGCCAGCGGAAAAATGGTGTCAGGATGAATGGTACTGCCGTGCGGCGAGGGGTCATGACGCGCGGAGTTTAACCGCTCGCGCAGGCCGCACTGCTGGTGTTGAGCCTCGCGTTCGCGTATGATTTCGGCTTAGGC
>JAAYDF010000170.1 GCA_012729395.1 Phycisphaerae bacterium | reverse complement strand
GCCCCCCGGCCCGTGTGCGGGTGGTGGAACTGCCCGACTTGCCCGACGGCGGCGACATTGTGGACTTCCGCCCCGGTGTCCCCCCCGAGCGGATCCGCGCGGAAGTGGAAGCCCTGGCAGCGGCGGCGGCCCCCGTGGAAGCGGCCGACGCCCAGGGCGGCGAGCCCGAAGCCCCCGGCCCCCTGCCCCGATATGTGACGGCGGCGGCGCTGGCCCGAGCAAAGCCCCGGCTGCGCCCCCCGGTGGTGCACGGGCTGTTACGCGAAGGTGAGACGCTGAATATCATCGCGCCCAGCAAAACCGGCAAAAGCTGGCTGGCCCTGTCCCTGGCGGCGAGCGTGGCCAGCGGGCGGCCCTGGCTGGGGGCTTTCGAGACTGAGCCCGGCCCGGTGCTGATTATCGACAACGAGTTGCACGAGGAAACCATCGCCCGGCGGGTGCCCCAGGTGATTGAAGCCCTATGCCTACCCCCCGATACGGCAGAGCTGGTGTACGTTGAAAGCCTGCGCGGGCGGCTGGTGAACTTGCACGCCATGCGGCACTACTTCGGGGCGATAGAGCCCCGGCTGTTCCGCGTGGTGGTGTTGGACGCGTTCTATCGGTTCCTGCCAGCGGGGATAAGCGAGAATGACAACGGAGCCCTTGCGGGACTGTTCAACGCGATGGACGCCCACGCGGCCCGGCTGGGGTGTGCGTTTGTCTGTATCCACCATTCAACCAAAGGCAGCCAAGCGGCAAAAGCCGTGGTGGACGTGGGCAGCGGTGCGGGTGCTATGGCCCGGGCGGCCGACAGCCATTGCATACTGCGGGCGCACGAAGAGCCCGGCGCCTTTGTCCTTGAAGCCGTGGCCCGAAGCTGGCCCCCCCCGGAAGCGCTGGCGTTGCGTTGGACGTGGCCGACGTTCACCCCGGCCTCGGACCTGAGCCCGTTGGACCTGAAGCCCGAGCGGACCCGGCGGCAACGAGCCCCGAGAGAAGAGAAGCCCCCGAAGCCGACAATGGACGTGGCCACGTTTGCGGCTGAGTGTGTGGGCAACGGCGACGGGGTGGTATCGGCAACGGCCATGGGGCGAGCGGTTGACAAGGGGCTTTCCCAAGCGGCGGCGGGGCTGCTGCTGAAGCGGGCGGAAGCTGAAGGGTACATCCGTCGGGTGGTGAGCGGCCCATGTGCGGCGCATACCTTTGTCCTGGCAGAGGGGGGGGGACGGGGTATCGCGGCCCCCACCCCCGGTGCTTCCGCACCGGGGGGGTGTGGGGGGGCGCATGAACCCCCCTCCCCCCCCTGCCTGTCCAACGTGGGTGGGTGAACTGAACACCCGAAGCCCAGCCCCACGGGGGGTGGGACGCAACATAATCTATCTTATCGGCCCCTTGACAGGGTGTTATTTATGTGTTACACTTCCCGCATGATTCGAGAGACGATCACAACAGAGCTGGCCAAGCGTGGCTGGGCGAAAGCCGAGCTGGCCCGGCGGTGTGGCGTTGCACGGCCCCAGGTGGTGAACTACCTGAGCGGCCGACGTGACGCACGCGGCGAAACTCTCGAAAAGCTGTTGCAGGCCCTGAAACTCGAAATCCGGCCCCAACGCGGAAAGGGGCTTTCAACATGAGCGAAGAGAAGCAAAAGCAACGGCGACGCCCCAGGGGGCAAGGCGGGCTTCACCAGCGGGTGAGCGGCGGCCCGTGGATTGCGACTTGGCAAGCCCCCAACGGCCGACGGCAGCGACGAAGCACGGGTACGACGTGCCGGCAAACGGCGGCCCGGCTGCTGGCCCGTTGGGTTGACGAAGCGGCCCAGCGGACGCGGGGGCTTATCGACACCCGAGCCGAGCGGCGAGCGATTGAAGCGGCCCGGCCCGTGGCTGAACACCTGAGCGAGTGGCGGGCGGACTTGGCGGGCAGGAACAACACGCCCGACCACGTTGAGAAGAGCGTAAAGCGGGCACAACGGGTGCTGTCCCTGGCAGGGGTGGGCACCCTGGGCGACTTGAGCCCGGCAAAGATACAGGCGGCGCTTGGGAAGCTTCGGGAAGCCGAGTTGAAGCGGGGCAAGGACAAGGCAGACAAGGACAAGACGCGGCGCACGCTGAGCGTTGCGAGCGTAGCCCACTACCAGCGGGCAATCAAAGCGTTTAGCCGTTGGGCTTGGCGGGACGGCCGAAGCGTTGACGATTGCTTGGCGGGGCTGCGCATACGCGGGGCGGACACAGACCCCCAGGTGGTGCGCAGAGCCCCGACGGAAGCCGAGCTGGTGGCCCTTATTCATGCGGCGGAACGTGGCCCTGTTCACCACGGGCTGACGGGACACGAGCGAGCCCAAGCGTATCGGCTGGCCAGCGGGACAGGGCTGCGGGTATCCGAACTGAAGAGCCTGACGCCCGAGAGTTTCGACTTGAGCAGTACCCCGGCAACGGTGACGGTGGCGGCGGCCTACTCGAAAAGACGGCGGACGGATACGCAGCCCCTATCGTCGGCACTCGTGGCGGTGTTGAGCCCCTGGCTGGCCAGCAAGGCCCCCGGCGAGCCCGTCTTGCGGCTGCCCGGCAGGCGGTCGGCGGAAATGCTGCGGGCGGACTTGGCGGCGGCTGGGGTGCCCTACACCACGAGCGCGGGGCGGTTCGACTTCCACGCCCAGCGGCACGGGTTCATATCCGAGCTGGTGGCGGGTGGGGCGAGCGTCAAGACGTGCCAGGAACTTGCCCGACACAGTACCCCGACGCTGACAATCGGGCGGTATGCGAAAGCCCGGCTGGCCGACGTGGCGGCGGCCGTGGAAGCCCTGCCCGTGGTGTCCACGGTGGCGGCCCAGGAACAGGCCCAGGGGCTGGCCACGGGCACCGACGGGAAGCAACAGGGGTGTGGCTTATCTGTACACTTAACGGGTGCGAAACAGCCCGAAACGGTGCGAAATAACGCGACCAGTTTTATACCCACAAGCGACGGCGGACAGGGGGAAAGCTTCAAAAAAGCCCAACAAAAACGCGGTATAACGCGACACCCTGCGGATAGTGGCAACGAAAAGCCGAAGTGGCGGAATTGGCAGACGCGCGGGATTCAAAATCCCGTCCCCGCAAGGGGGTGAGGGTTCGATTCCCTCCTTCGGCAATCCCCTCCCTGAATCAGGACGCCTGGCGTGCATACTCAAACCGACCGCCCCGATGCCTCCGGTGGGCGCAACGTGCGTAACTGCAAGGAGTTGCGTGCTTTGCACGGCAACGTGCCGCGACTTGTCGATCCGCACGAATCGCAGGCTTGGGTCCGTGCAGGGCCTGCCTATGCCCCCGCCGGCAGTGCGCCGAGATGCGTGCCCAGGATGTCCTGGCCGGGGCCGCGACGTGCGGGGCGGGCTGTGGCTTTGCTGCTGCTGGCGACCTCGTTCGCGACGGCGGCGGAGAGCAGGCTGGACGAGCAAGCCCTCCTGGCCGGGGCAGAGGCACGAATCATCGAGCACCGTATGGGCGAGGTGGTGCTCAAGCTGGTTCCGCCGGCCGGGCAAGGCCTCAAACCGGGAACCAAGGTTCTGATCGAGCAGCAGCGGCACGCCTTCCTCTTCGGATGCAACATCTACAGCCTCGGCAAGTGCCGTTCGCCCGAGGACAACGCCGCATACGAAAAACACTTTGCCGAGCTGTTCAATTTCGCCACGCTGCCGTTCTACTGGTGGTCCTACGAACAGACCCAAGGCAAGCCGCAGTATGCGGATACCGAGCGCATCCTCACCTGGTGCAAAGCTCATGGGATCACGCCCAAGGGCCATCCCCTGGCGTGGAACTTCCGCGACCCGCGATGGCTTCCCGACGATCCCGCGGCGGTGATCGACCTGCAGTTGAAGCGCGTCGGCGAGTGTGTCAACCGGTTCCGAGGCGACATCGCGATATGGGACGTGGTCAACGAAGCCACCCATTACGACCGCGAGGAAGTCCGCAAGCAGGCCCCCAAGCTGACGGCGGCTATCGAGCGAATGGGGGTACCCCCGTTCCTGCACGCGTCGTTTCGCATCGCCCGAGCGACCCATCCACAGGCGACGTTGATCATCAACGACTATCGTCTGGACGAAGACTTCGCCACTCGGGTGGTCGAGCCGTTGGCCGACAACCAGGGCCGGCCGCTGTACGATGTCATCGGTTTGCAGTCACACCAGCACGGCGGGGCGATCCCGCTGGGCAAGGTATGGGCGGTTTGTGAGCGGTTCGCCAAGTTCGGCAAACCGCTGCACTGGACCGAGACGACCTTTCTCTCCGGCGAGCAGGGCTGGGACTTGCGGAAGCAGCGGCCGGGCTTCGATTGGGTTAGTACGTCGGAGGGTGAAACACGTCAAGCCGAGGATGCCGCCCGGTTCTACACCCTCCTGTTCAGTCACCCGGCGGTTGAGGCGATCACATGGTGGGACTTCTCCGACCAGAACTCCTGGCAGGCGGCGCCGGCCGGTCTTCTTTGCGTCGATATGAGCCCCAAGCCCGCCTATCGTGCTCTGCACGATTTGGTGAAAAAGCGGTGGTGGACATGCCAGGAGCGCACACTCGGCACTGACGGAGCCGGCAGCCCGGGCGGTCGCGAAAACGAGCGAGTCAACGCCGATGAGCTGCGAGTCCACGGCTTCTTCGGCGATTACCGCGTGACCGTCATGGGCGAGGATGGTCCTCTCTCGGGCAGCTTCACGTTGCGGCGAGGCCAGCAAGGATCCGTCAGCGTGACCTTGAAGTAGTCGAGCGTCGTTCGCCGTCTGCCGGCGCGAGGAAGGTGAGTTAAGCCCCAAGCAGCTTGCTTCACACCTCGCCGCCGGCTGCGCGTGGCGCAGCGAAGCGGCAAGCCGGTGGGGCGACTGGGAAGCGACCAGCCAGCCTTGACCTGTGGGCGAGCTTGCGATACCTTCATTGCTGGCCCGACAAGGCCGTGCACCGCTAGCTCAATTGGATAGAGCATCGGTCTACGGAACCGAAGGTTGGTGGTTCGAGTCCACCGCGGTGCGATTTCCCAGCTCACGTCAGACGCGTTCCGGAGGCCCACGCGAGGCGGCTACGCCAGGCGCAACTTCGCGCGGGGTCAGGAGGCCAAGGCGGCTTCAACCGACTCATGGATGGGGAACAGCCGGGTCAAATTCGTGACCTTCAGCAATTCGAGGATCTCCGGGCGCGGGGCAGCGAGCTTAACCGTTCCGCTATGGTGTCGGCAACGCAGGTGGGCGGCAATGATGCCGCTGAGACCCACGGAACTGATGAATTCCAGTCTACTAAGGTCCAGGATGAGTTGCTGGGGCTGACTGGCGACCAAGTCGAGCAACTGGTCCTTCAGATCGGTCGAGACCACCATGTTGGCCGAGCCGATAAGCCGGGCGATGGTCGTGCTCCCCTGCGTCTCGACTTCAACTCTAAGAAGCTCTGCTGGTGTCGAAGACATCATGATCTCTCCTTGACAAGTTGGACTTCGTTGCCTTGATCATTGTAGCACAGCTCATCCAGATAGGCGCGCATCAGCATAATTCCACGCCCGGTGGGCAGCGGAATGCGATCAGGGACCGTCGGATCCGGGATGGCGTCTGGGTCGAACCCCTGCCCCTCATCACGGACACGAACGATGGCCCGTGTCTGGTCGATGTGGTAACTGATGGTGATGGTCTTGGCGGGGTCCTTGCGATTGCCGTGCTTATGCGCGTTGACGATGGCCTCTTCAAGAGCCAAACGGATGGCGAAGGTGCATTCACGGCTATAACCGTGCGTCTGGGTCTCGCTGAGCAGTTGCTCTTCGACGCGACGGGCGGCCTGGAGGTCGCTGGCGATGACGATCTGGTGAGCCAGTGGTTGCCAGTTCCTCGACATGGTTGACTTCGCAAACCGGGGCTCCGCTGGCCCCCACTCCAGTCTGGCTGCATCCTGCTCCGGGCCGGTTGCCATCCGCGGCTCACTCTCGGCAGAGCGTACGCCAATAATCGGGCTCCCTTCAACCTCCGCGATCCGAACATCCCGCCATCCCTGGCATTCGCCCCTCCCGCATCCTGAACCGCCGAAAACATGCCGGAAAGCCACCGGCATCACCACGATCAGGGCACAAGCCCCGCTCGTCAGTTAAACGCACGCAGCGCCTCGTCCGTGGTCCCCTGGATATTGAACAGCTTGTTGAGCCGGGTGATCTTGAATACCTCGTAAATCTGTGGGTGGATGTTGGCGAGGACCAGTTGGCCGCTTCGGCCGGCGACCTGTTTGTTCAACGTGATGAGTACCCCCAACGCGGCGCTGGACAGGTGCTCCACCTTCCTGAAATTGAGGAGCAGCCTGGGGACCGGCTCGGACGCAACCAACTCGCTGAGCTTCTCAAGGATCTGGTTGATCACCATCTCCTCAAGGATCTTGCGGTCCTCGAACTCGACGATACAAACAGATTCCTGTTTACGGATGCTGAGCTTAGCCTCTGCCTCTGGCATCGATCGGCTCCTGGGTGCCGAGGGGGATCCACGGACGCTCCAGATCGCATTAAAGTCTCGGCAAGCAGAAATGTCAACGGCCCGAGCCAAAAAATGGAGTGCGCGAAAGGCCCCGGCATCCGGACCACCCGCATGAGGGTCCGGCGAGGAGAAGAACCGCACAGATGCCACCCACCCTGGCAGGGGAGGCTCGGCACCCGCGCGATAGGGTCTGCCGCCGCCTTGGTGGCTTTGCTTGCCCGGCGAAGCTATCATGGAGGGATAGCGCCGCCGGTAAGACGCGAGGAAGTGGGCAAGCTGTGAGTTGGCGAGTCGTGGTGGGGTTGGGTGCGGTGGTCGTGTTGATGGCGGCGCCCTCGGCGTGGGCTTGGGGACCGGGCACACACATCAAACTCGCGGGCGATATCCTCAATCAGTTGCACCTCCTGCCGGTCGCCGTGGCGGCTTTACTGGCCCGGCATCGCAAGGACTTCCTTTTCGGCAACATCGCCGCCGACGTGGTGCTCGCCAAACGCCTGAGCCGAGTCAGGCAAATCTGCCATCATTGGAATACGGGACTCGCGATTCTGGACGATGCACACACCGATTGCGGGCGAGCTTTCGCGCTGGGCTACCTGTCGCATCTGGCGGCGGATACGGTGGCGCACGGCAAGTTCATCCCCCGGCAGATGGCCATGTCGCGCAGCACCCTGCTTTTCGGACATTTGTACTGGGAGATGCGAGCCGACGCGATGGTCGGCCCGCGGGCCTGGCGACAACTGCGCACCCTGCTGCAGGAAGTCTTCTCCGAGCATGAGGTCAGTCTCCATGCCAGGCTAACTGATACCTTTCTGCCTTTCGTCATGAATTGGCAGCTTTTCTATCGCATGAATCGCTTCATGTCCCAGGCTTCGTGGCGAAGAACCATGTACCGCTGGTCTAACGTCTCGCGATGGTACCTTCCCGAGCAGCTCATGCGCGAGTACCGGGCGGAGTGCATCGAGCACATGCGGGATGTCCTGAGCCATGGACGGGAGTCGGCCGTGCTGCACGATGATCCCAACGGTAACGCGGCTCTGAGCCACGCCCGGCTGAGGCGACGCCAATTCAGGCAAATGAGCCGCGCTGGGCTGATCGCTCCGCACATCCTCTACGAGGCGGCGGCGGGGCACGCACCAACCGTCAAGGTCAATGTCGACGCCCATCGGCGAGCCAGAATGCTGTAGACGCCGCCGCGAAGAGACCCCAAACCATGGATTGTAGGCCGAGCTTGCCGCAACAGCTGTTCGCGGTAATCTGGTTTCCCACCACCACGGGGCCGTAGCCGCTACGAACCATGGTTGCCGTGCTGGATTGCTGGATTTGGACGTGGACACGGGCGACGGTTTCCAATCCGGAGTTTCTCCGCTAGACTCTTCGGACCGGCGAGCCCTTGGTGGTCTCCGCCAGACACACTGTGACACGGCTTAGGCCGAGCTGAGACGCCTTGGCCTGCACCGGCGACGCGCCCACCAGGGCGGGCGCACCGGTGCTGCACCCTAGGTTGCAGGCTGCTTGGCGGACTACACGAGGCGTCGAGGCACAACATGAGGCAATCGTTCACGAGGATGCGCGAATGAAGGCAGGAGATACAGTTGTACTGAGAATTGGCGACAAGAGCTACACATTGCCGCTGGTGGTCGGCACTGAGGGCGAGGTGGGCATCGACATCAGCAGCCTGCGCGCGCTGAGCGGAGTCATCACCGTCGACGAAGGCTATGGCAACACGGGCTCATGCCAGAGCGCGATCACCTTTATCAACGGCGAAAAGGGTATTCTCCGTTACCGGGGATACCCCATTGAGGAGTTGGCGGAGCGGGCGACGTTTGTGGAGACGGCCTATCTGCTGATCTTCGGCGAGCTCCCGCTGCCGACTCATTTGGGTGAGTTTCGGCGGCTGCTGTCGGAGAATGAGTTCATCCATGAGGACATGCGTCACCACTTCGAGGGCTTCCCGCCGAACGCCCATCCGATGGCCATCTTGTCGGCGATGATCAACGCCCTGGGCGCCTACCAGCCGGTCTTGTTGCAGCCCGAGGAGGACGAGCACTTCATCGACGCGGCGGCCCGGATCATGAGCAAGGTGCGGACGGTCGCGGCCGCCAGCTACAAGAAGTCGCTCGGCCAGCCGATGATCTATCCGCGATACGATTTGCAGTATGTGCCCAATTTTCTGCACATGATGTTCAGCAAGCCGAATCGCCCCTACGAGCCGACTCAGGAGGTGGCTGACGCCCTGCGCCGAGTGCTCATTCTGCACGCCGACCATGAGCAGAACTGCTCGGCTTCCACCGTGCGGATGGTTGGATCGAGTCAAGCCAACCTCTACGCCTCCGTGGCTTCGGGCGTGTGCGCCCTCTGGGGACCGCTGCACGGCGGGGCCAACCAGGCGACGGTGAACATGCTACAGCAGATCCACGACAGCGACATGAACGTGGATGACTTCATCCGCCAAGTCAAGGACAAAAGCGCCAAGATCCGACTTATGGGTTTCGGACATCGCGTGTACAAGAACTACGATCCCCGGGCCAAGATTCTCAAGAAAGCCTGCGACGACCTGCTGAGCAAGCTGGGCATCCATGATCCTTTGCTGGACATTGCCAAGCGCATGGAAGAGGTGGCCCTGGCGGATTCGTATTTTGTTGAGCGCAGGCTGTACCCCAACGTCGACTTCTATAGCGGCATCATCCTGCGGGCCATCGGCATCCCGATGAATATGTTCCCGGTCTTGTTCGCGATCGGGCGGATGCCGGGCTGGATTGCCCACTGGCGCGAGAGCCATTTGAATCCCTCGGCAAGGATCCACCGTCCGCGACAGATTTACGTGGGCCATACGGAGCGCCATTACATTCCGGTTAACGAGCGAAGCTGAGGTACAGTCCGTGACGCAGCAACATAGTCATCAAGTGGTCGGTTATCCGGCCGTTCAGGCGGGCGACCCGGAAGTTTTTCGCATCCTGGTGGCCGAAGAGCAAAGGCAAGCCAACTGCCTTGAGCTGATCGCATCCGAGAATCACGTGTCTCGGGGCGTACTCGAGGCCGTCGGCTCCGTGCTGACCAATAAGTACGCCGAGGGATACCCCGGCAAACGATACTACGGCGGTTGCCGGCATGTGGACGAAGTCGAGGAGCTGGCTCGCGAGCGAGCGCGGCGGCTCTTCGGGTGCGAGCATGTGAACGTCCAGCCGCACTCAGGCAGCCAGGCGAACATGGCCGTTTACATGGCCGTGCTCGAACCGGGTGATACCATCCTCTCGCTGGATCTGGCCCACGGCGGGCACCTGACGCACGGGATGAAGGTGAACTTCAGCGGTCGTCTGTACAACATCGTGCATTACGGCGTAGACCGCAAGTCGGAAACCTTCGACCTTGCGGAGGTTCGTCGCTTGGCTCACGAACATCGGCCGCGCATGATCCTCACCGGAGCATCCGCGTATCCTCGCACCATCGACTTCGCGGGTTTCGCCGAGATCGCCCGAGAGGTAGGGGCCTACCTGACCGCCGACATCGCCCACATCGCGGGCATGGTCGCGGTCGGGCTGCATCCCTCGCCGGTTCCCCATGCCGACTTCGTGACCACGACCACGCACAAGACGCTGCGCGGCCCGCGGTCGGGCATGATCATGTGCAAGGCCGAGCACGCCAAAGCGGTGGATTCCCGTATTTTTCCAGGAATCCAGGGTGGGCCACTCATGCACGTGATTGCCGGCAAAGCGGTGGCGTTCGGCGAAGCCCTCCGCCCGGAGTTCAAGGTCTACCAGCAACATATCCTGGAGAACGCCCAGGCGCTGGCCGGCGCGCTGACGAAGCACGGCTACCGGCTGGTCTCCGGCGGGACGGACAACCACCTGATGTTGGTGGACCTGCGACAGGTGCACGCGGACATCACCGGGAAGGATGCTGAGGGCTGGCTTGAACAAGCGGGCATCATCGTCAACAAGAACATGATCCCGTTCGACGAGCGGAAGCCCACGCTGACTTCCGGCCTGCGGATCGGCACGCCGGCCGTCACCACGCGAGGGCTCGGGCCGGCCGAGATGGCCACCATCGCCGGGCTCATCCACGAGGTTCTCAGCGCTCACGGCCGTGAGGATGTCACCGATCGGGTCCGCGGACAGGTGCTTGAGCTTTGCCAACGATTCCCCATTCCTCATTGAGTCGGTTGCTGGGTCCGCGGGCACGGCTACTGGCCGCGCTACTGGCCACCTGCGGTCTGGCGATGCCGGGCTGCGCGGGCAGTGCGCGGATCTACTCCGTGCCGTTCGTCCGCACGGATTTCCCGCCTCAAGAGCGGCCGGTGAACACCGTCGAAGCGTCCGAGGCCTATTACTGGCTGGGCGAGGACGGCGAGTTGAACATTGCTCTCCGGCAGCATTCGAGCCCGCTGTTCGGATTGGGCTTCGAGTCAGAATGGACCATGTCGCTGGTGCTCGAAGCGATGCCGGCCGGCAGTCAGCGGCTGTATACCCTGGATCGGCAGTCAGTCCGCACCCTGCAGGTCGCAGGCCCCATTCGGCAACGAGGCGCGTCATTGATGGGCGTCGCGGTCATCCATGCCGAGCGGGGGCGAAGCATCGAGGGGCGATTTCACGCCAATGTCAGGCAGCAGAACTTCGCGTTTCTGGCCGGCTGGTCGCCGGACATTCGGCTCGCGCCGGTGATGGTACTGGCGGGCACGTTCCACGCGGTTCACGATCCGGAGCGCGGGCGGGCCATCCGCGAGCGAACCGAGAGCGATGACTTCGGCCGCGACCAGGAAGCGCCCCCGGTCATCTTGATCCCGCCGATGAATTGATTCGTCGTTGACTGTCGTCGCGCTGATTGGCCATCGAATCGAGTGTGTTCATCGCTTAGCCCGCGAAGCGGCAAGCCCCAAGCCAGGATTCCAGCGGAAGGCCATGGCCCCTGACGCATCCAGGCTCCCCCTCCGCACAGCGGTCCGTGATGTGGCTTCCGCAACCCGAGATCCGAGATCTGGAATCCGAAATCTGCAATTTGAGATCTGAGATCTGAGATCTGAGATTTGAGATTTGAGATCTGAGACTTGAAATCGGCAATCTGCAATCTGAAATCCACAATCTGAGATCTGCAATCCGAGCGGTGAGGCCGCGAGCCGCAATTCCCATCACGCAGCCGCAAAGCCTGAACTCCTTGATTCTTGTCGCGCAGCCGCAGAGCCCGAATTCCCTCCTCCATCATGTCGTCGCCCGCACCTTCACGGCTCGCGTTCTCCCCGCCTCAAACCCCAGGCTGCCCATCTCCATTCAATCGGGTGGGAGGCGAGTTACACCCCATTCAACCGGCAATCGTCACTTGCCCCCCTCGATCTTCACCCATCGCTCATAGAGTGCCTGCACGCGATCCGAAGCCACTTCGCCGTCCCACACCGCCACGCCGAAGCGATAGGACAACGGGGTTCCCCGCTTGATGGTGATCTTCTCGTGGTGCACGCCGGGCGTGTTGGACATGTAGGCGAACGCGTCATCCATGGTGAACCAGTAAGACGGGTGACGCAGGTTGGCAGGATGATCGAACATGGCCACGGTCACGGTATGGCCATCCGCAGCGGCGGTGTAGGCACACCAGGGGGAACGCACGTTGTTGGTGCCGGCCACGCCTGTCGCCCCGTCGGCGTTATAGAACGTGCCGCCCTTGTCCATGGACTCGACGAAACGCATGCCCAGCCCGAAGTAACGCTCGCCGCTGAGTTCGCGGGTGGGACGGCATTCCGGCACCGCCAGTTGCGTGTTCCAGGAAATCAACGACGCGTCGAGATCGTCTCCCTGCCACGCGGTGATGGTTCGCTCCTCGATGAGCGAGATGTTCTCATCACGAGGTGGCACCCAGCAGATCGACTGTATGAAACCGCTGCGCCACCACCCGGCGATCTTCGTGGGCGCTGCCGCTCGGGTACGACGTACCACCTGTTGACCGGCCTGCTCCGTTTCCGCCCAGTAGTCAACGCCGTCGACCGTCACTGCATACATCAGCCCGTGGTGATGCAGGTGATCCGCCGGCGCGTCCCGCAGGATATTGACGCCGACCGGACTTCGCAGAACCTGGACGTACGGCTTGTAGGGCACGTCGTCGCTGCGGTGAACGAGAAGCTGACGCTCGCCCGCGTCGACCACCAAACTCGCCGGTCGAACCGCCCAGGCTTCCCCGGACATCGGCGTCTGGCAGCCCGCCGCAAAGAGAAAGGCGATACCCAAGACCGTCTTGAGAACAATGCACTTTGAACGCATGATGGTTTCGCTCCTTGTTGCCTCGATCCACTGGGGCCACTTTGCAGGATGGGCCGGGCTTTCGCGCCGATTCTGCCGTTGAGTGGTGTACCTGTCAATCGGCCGCCAGACCGCGCTGTCGGACGGTACCACGATACAGGATTCCGCCACCGCCAGGAGCGTCAATCGTTTGGCAATTCGGCCAGGGCGTTGACGTTGGCCATCAGCAGTTCATCGAAGGACAAATGGCCACTGGCACCGGCGGGGAAATTGCCGAAGACCACGACTTGGGCCCCGAGTCGTTGCCCCAGGGCGTCCGCCAGCCGTCGGCCCTCGGGCAGGTTGGCGATGACGGCGTCGATTTGGGCTTGACGGCCGGTGCGAACGGTCCGCTCGATCTCGCTGATCGAGGCGGTGTCCGCACCGCTGAAGGTGGCGGCGACCTCAAGGCCAAGCCAGCGGCAGAAGGCCTCCTGGTGGGTGCTGCAAACCACGGGCCGGCCCGCCCATCCGGATTGTTCCATCCGCTCGCGGCACCAAGCTTCGCGCTGAGCCAGGCGACGGGTGATCCGGTCGAGCGCCGACTGGGCGCCCGGTTCGCTCAGTAGCCCGAAGGTGGTGAACGTCTCGGCGACTTGGTGGCAGACGTCGAGGTAGTTGCTCGGCTCGCACAGGCCGCCGGGTGCGCGGACGGGTATGATCGTCAACCCGCCCTCGGCCAAGCCACTGAGCCGGCCGTCGAGAGCCTCCTGAAAATCGAAACGCAGGAGCAGGCGGCAGGTGCGCAAGGCCCGCACCTGACTGGGGCGAATATCGAAATGGCCCGGACACATGCCAGGCTCTGCCAGACGGATGACCTCGGCGTCGTCGCCGAGCAGGTCGACGGCCGCGGCCTCGATGTAGGAGTTGCTCGCAGCCACGGCTCGCGACTTGGATGCGGCGGCCCGAGAGTCGGCCGAGTCTTGGCAGCTGGCCAGCATGGCCGCCAGGAGCAAGCAACCCGAGGCCATCCTATGTCGTCGAGCCGTCATCATGCGGAATCGCTCTCCGCGGCCTCGGCGATGGCGGCCCGCTCACAGGCGAGGATCTGTTCGTAACGGGAGAATGCCTCGGGGCTCATCGGGTTGGCGATGAAAAGCCGGGCCTCCTCCTCGCAAGCCAACGATCGCGAAGCCTCCTCCATCCGATCCGGCTTCACCTCCGCAAACAGTGCGTGCAATTCGCGGGCGGGATAGTAGACGACCCCCTCGGGCGGCCGGCCGTTGTCCTCGCGCCGCACGACGTAGACGACGGGCCAGCCCTGATCGAGGACGTCGGGTGCATAGGCGAAGCGGAGATTGCGTTTGCCCATGGTGGCGCCGGTTGAAGCCTGCAGCCCATCGAGCAAACAGGAGAACGGGGTGCGTTGCTTGGACTTTGGCATCCAGCAGACGACCTCGATTTTCCACTGTCCCGGCGTGTCGAGCCGGGCGAGGGCATCCGCTCCGATGCGTGCACCAAGAACAAGCCACGGGCCGAGATGGCCGTGGAACAAGGCGGCCCGCACAAGCCAATCCGGATCGCCGGGGTGCTGATGCCGATAAAACTCCATGCTGCTTTCCTTTACGGCACAATGATTGAGGCTTCGCGCCGGGGCATCGTCGTGACAAATGGCGTGCTCCAGCGTTTTGTATGATAACCGCGTGCAGCGTAATACCGAAGTCGGGCTGTGTCAAAGTGACACCTCGACCGGCCCACCCGTCAGCCGAAAGCCAGAATGGGAGTACGACAGTGCAGGCCGATCGGTTGATCGGGTCGCCCGTATGCCCCAGGGATTCGCTCGTACCGACGGGGAAACGTCTGAACGAACCGCGATTGGAGTCGCCAACCCGCTTTGCGGGTCGTGTTTTTTGTTTACATTTATTGGCTAATTATGCTATCATATCATTGTCGGTGGACGGGGTCTTATCTGTCAGATAACGCGGAGGAGCCTGAACATGCGGCAATGCAGGTGTGTGCGTGCCCTGAAGCCAAAGCTGCGGCTCTGGGTGGGGTGCCTGTTGACAGTGGCGCTGGCGGAAGCGGTCTGGGCGACGAACGTCCAGATCGGCGTGTCCACCCCGATGCATAAGGTGATGATCAAAGGGCAGCATCTGGGCTGGCCGTTCGCTCCCTACGAGGGCGAGTTGGCGAGTTCGTACAATTTGGCCCTGGCGCGCAATGAGCACGAGGCCTTCCAGGTCGTCGTGATTCCCGACCAGGATCTGACCAACGCCCGGGTGACGGTCTCGGCGTTACAGCCGCAGAGCGGGCAGGGGGCGTTCAACGGGACGGTGAGTACCTGGGTGGTCGGCCACGTCAAGGGAGCCGCCCAGCCGCGTTCCGACCTCAGCATCGAGTATCCGCCATACCTGGTCAACTACAACCTGACCCACAGTGGCGGCTGGTGGCCGGACCCGCTCCTGACTTTCATGGATACCTGCAACATCAGCGCCAACGACCGCGTGGCCTTTTGGGTCAACGTGCGCACGCTGGCCAGCACGCCGCCTGGGGACTACGCCGCCACCGTGACTGTCGCTGCCAACGGGCTTACCCCGATCACGTTGGACCTGACGGTCCGCGTGTGGGATTTCGAGCTACCGGTCCGGCCGAGCTTGCCGACGGCTTTCTCCATCGACAGCTTGTGGCAAGCGAGTTGGGTCTACGGCGGCGGTTGGTCTGAAACCATCCTGAACAAGTACTACCAGATGCAGCAGGACCATCGGCTGAGCGTGACCGAGATCTACTCGCAGCCGAAAGGGACAAGCTGGCACGCGTCTTGGTTGCCCCGCAACACGGCCGTGTGTCTCAGCAAGGTGCCTACGAACAACCCGTCGGGTTTGACCACGTTGTACAACTACTACAACGGCCTGGGGCGTCTGAACGAAGCGTACGTCTACGGTTATGACGAGGTGAGCTCGGACAAGTTCCAGGAGATGTACAATACCTTCACGGCGATTCATAGCCAATATCCCGGTTTGCGGACCATGACCACGGCGTACGACGCCAGCTACGGCACTTCGCCGTTAAGCTCCTTCCTGCGGGACGCGGTAGACATTTGGGTGCCGGGCACGGTGGGTTACGACATGGCGGCGGCCGAGTCCCTGCGAGCCGAGGGCAAGGACATGTGGTGGTACGTGGCCGAGTACCCCCGCCATCCGACCGGGGCGAACTGGCTTCTGGAGTACCCGTCGATCGAAGCCCGCCTGCTACTCGGTGCGATGACTTTCAAGTACAACCCCAGCGGATTCCTGTACTACGCTGTGACCAACTATGGCTACAACCTTGTTGAGTCGGGTCGCATGGACAAGAACGCGCTCATCACCGGCGGGCCCTACACGAACTGGGATGCCCGCACGTTGTACAGTGAGAAGTACAACGGTTTTACCGACGCGGATGGGTGCATCTACTACCCGGGCCCGACGAACGTCGGCCCGCTGCCTTCGATTCGCTCGCACAACATTCGCGATGGGCTGGAGGACTACGAGTACCTGCACCTGCTCAAAGACATTGCCGGCCGGCTCGGGCGTTGCCCCGAGACGCAGCAGGTCATTGACTATGTGGAATCGGCTCGTGCACTGCTCTCGGTGCCGCCCAGTGTGGTGTCGCACCTGACCACGTCGGGCTTCACCCGCGATCCGGCGGTGCTGTACGCCTACCGGCAACAGGTGGCCGAGGCGATTATCGAGGGGCAGGCTCTGCTGGCGGTGACGGTGATTCCGCCGGACACGGACGGCGACGGCGTGGGCGATCCGTGTGACAACTGCCCGGCAGTGCGCAATCCGGACCAGGCGGACACCGATGATGACGGCATGGGCGATGCCTGCGACCCGGACATTGACGGGGACGGCGACCTCAACGCGCAGGACAACTGCCCCTACGTGGCCAATCCCGATCAGGATGACGAGGATGACGATGAGGTGGGTGACGCCTGCGACAACTGCCCGTCCGACGGCAATCCCGACCAGCTCGACAGCGACGGGGACGGGCTGGGCGACGCCTGCGACAACTGCCCGTTCGACTCCAACGCCGAGCAGCTCGACACGGACGACGACGAGGTGGGCGATCTTTGTGACAACTGCCCGTTCCACCAGAACCCCGATCAAGCCGACGATGACGAGGACGGCATCGGGGACGTCTGTGATCCATCGCCTTTTGGCGGCCGGCGGCTCAACGAGAAGTTCGACGGCATGTTGACCGGCGACAAGAAGATCGGATCGTGGAGCCTGTCCTCGATGCGGGCACGCTGGCCGTTGACCTACAGCTACGACGGCTCGACCGGCGGTAGCTTCTCCACCAACGTGGGCGTTGAACCGGGCGGTGGAGCCATGCATACCACCAAAGCCTCCTATCGCATGACCGCCAATCTTGAGCCGGACATGGTCAGCAGTTACGGGCAGGGCAACGAGGGCATCGGCACGGGCCATGTGTTGCTGGGTACCGACGACAAGCCCTTGACGCTCGAGTTCACCATGGATTTTCGTGGGGAGACTTACGGGAGTCGCTCGAACTTCTATATCGAGTTGTCTTTGGACGATGAGCAGGCGCCGCGGCAAGGCATGACCACGGAAGACCCCGATCCAATCGGCAACGGCGACCAAGGCCCCTGGCGAGCGGACCAGGAGCACCATGTGTTGGGGATCGGGTCGTTTTGTGCGGTCAATCGTGCCCCGGAGGACGCCGAAGGTGCCGGCACGTTTGGGGCTGCCTGCTACTTCGACGGGCAGCGTTGGCATTACACCAAGCAGATGTACGACGTGGACACCGGGCAGCCCGTTGGCTTGTGGAAGAGTTCCTACGGCGGGCCGACCACCTTCAAGATGGTCATTCGATCCGATACGGTCACAATCCAACTCACCAATCCCGGCGAGACGACTGCGCCGGTGATCCGCGGCCCGCATACCCTCCCGCGAACGTACAAGGGCGGATTCAACCGGGTCAGCATGACCATGGGCAACCCGCTGAGCAGTGCGGCACGATACAGCTTCGTGGATAACGTTGAGCTGCGTAACGGTTTGATCATCGACCCCAGCCAGAGTGGGGCATGCTGCCTGCCCGGCGAAGTGTGCGAGGAAATGCTTGCGATGGACTGCGCGGCCGCGGGCGGGAGCTACCAAGGCGACGGGACGGTTTGCGATCCGAACCCCTGTGTGCCGCCGGCGTTGCTTGTCAATGCTGGTCCAGATCAGCAGATTGTCCCTGGCGGATCGGCTGTTCTGACAGCTTCGGTCAGTGGCGGTACGCCGCCGTACTTCTTCGCCTGGACACCTCAGGAAGGTTTGGACAACCCCGAGCTGCTGCAGCCCACGGCCTCGCCTGAGGCGACCACAACGTACACGCTGAGCGTCACGGACGCGCTGAGCCAGGAGGCCAGCGACATGGTGGAGGTCGTGGTGATGGAGCCGGCGATCCCCGGCGACTTCGACGACGACGAGGACGTGGATCTGGATGATTTCGCCGTGCTGCAGAACTGTCTGGGCCTCGACTCCCGGATTGAGGCGGCGTGCGTTCCCACGAATTTGGCGGGCCATCCGATCATCGACGTGCTGGATCTGAATGCGTTCCTGGGGTGTTTCTCGGGTGCGGAGGTGCCCGGCAACCCGGATTGTCTTGAGCCATAGCCGCACCGCTCGCCCTTCGCGCGGCCGGATGGTATGCTCTCGATGCGCAACGCGGAGGACGGTGAACGATCCTCGGCGGGACGGATCCTTTCAACGCATGCGAGAGGCACATGAAAGTCATGCCATATTGCGATCGCCAACGGAAAGTGACGACAGCGGTTCTGGGGCTTGCGTGTTCCTTCCTGATGATGACTGCTGCTCGCGGTGCCGAGCCGCTGTCGATCGCGATCATCGACCACCAGGATCCATGGACGGAGACCAAGGGTCTGGGTGAATCGCTGGCGGACATCCGGCAGAGCCCTACGGACTTGACCGCTGGGCTGCTGGCCGGTGGGGCGGTGAAGCTGGACGGCTTCCAGGTTCTGATCATCGGCTCGCTGTGCACGGAGAACAGCGCGATCCACGAGGCCTTGGAGAAGGCCGGGCCGCACCTTCGCAGTTTTGTGGCCGGCGGTGGCGTGGTGATCATCTTCACCCAGGCCGACCAGAATCGCGCGAACGAGGGCTGGCTGGAGCCGCCGGCCGTCGCTCGTCGTGGTGATAGTGACTTCGCCGCGGTGCAGCGTGTTCAGACCGCCCACCCGATCTTCACCTCGCCGGAAGCCATCAGCGATGCCGACTTGTCCGGCTGGTCGTACAACAAGGGCTGGGCCAGCTCCTGGGAAAGCTTCGAGGTCTTCGAGCAGGTGGCGGTTCTGGCCGGTAATCATGCGACGGCGCCGACGCTGGGCACGATCATCGAGGCGGGTTGGGGCCGCGGGCGCGTGCTCCTGCTTGCCATGGCTCCGGACAAGGCTCGCCAAGTCGGCAACGAACAGGCCAAGGCGCAGGCCTCGCGGCTCATGCGGAATCTTCTCCAGTATGCCCTCGACGTGCGCGACGGCCGGGCTGGTCCGGTGGCCGTGTACACCAGCGGCGGCTATGCCGGACCGATCAAGGGATGCGTGTTCCACGACAAGAACGCCAACGGGGCGCGCGAGGCGGGCGAGCCCGGCATTGCCGGTGTTGGGGTTTCCGATACGCTCGACCTGGTTCTCACCGCCGCGGACGGCACATACACGTTGCCGAACTCCGGCGACAAGGCGACGCTGATCTACATCTCGATTCCGACGGGCTGGGCCAAGACTGCCGAATGGTATCGCGCGGTCCAAGCCGATTCCGGCTCGGCCGCATTTGATTTCGCCTTGACGCCCAGCGACGAAGCGGCGCCCTTCGACTTTGTGCAGATCAGCGATATCCACGTCGGCGCCAGTGGCAATCGACAGCTCTATACCGAGGCCATCGCCCGGATCTGCGACCTGACCAAGCCGCCCGCTTTCCTGATCGCCACTGGGGATTTGACCAACGCCGGCAGCAACACGAGCGAATACGATGCTTACGTTGCCGCCATCGCCACGAGCGCGCTTCCGCTGTTCAATGTGTTCGGCAACCACGACGCCAACAATCGCGGCAGCGGCAACTACCGCCGTCACCTCGGGCCGGACTACTACTCATTCAGTTACGGCAACTGCCATTTTCTGATCGTCAACTCGGTGCAGAAGACGCCCGAGCAGGCCGCTTGGGTCGCCGCCGATCTCGCCCAACTCCGCGGCGACAAACGGCTCTTCATCTTCCAGCATTACTCGCCTTCGGCAGACGAGCACTCCGAATTCGCCACCTACAAAACGCAGGCGGTGTTCACCGGCCACTGGCATTGTCAGCGCAGCGTTTCGATCGGCTCAATGCGTTCCTACAACTCGCCGACTCTGCTGTTTGGCGGGATCGACTGCTCACCCGCCAGTTTCAAGGTGATCTCCGTTGGCCCCCGCGAGATCGCGACACGTACGCGTTACCTCGCCGACGGCAAGCGGCTGCAAATCGTCAATCCGGGTGCCGACCTGCTGATCTCTCGCGCCGACATCCCCGTAGTCGTCAATGTCTACGAGACCAGCGCGGATATCACGGGCGTTACTTACGTGGTTCGCCGGGAGGGACAGACCATCGCCCAAGGCGAGCTGACGCGCGTCGGCGATTGGTCCTGGACGGGCAAGCTGGCTGAGATGCTGTTGTCGGCGCGCACGTATACCCTGGAGGTCACCGCGACCAACGACAAACGCGAGACCAATAAGGCTTCCGCGTCCTTCACCGTGCTGAACCGCCACGCGGGTCGGCCGATGCCGGCCGGTGACTGGCCTCAGTTCGGCGGCGGCCCCAAACGCGGCGGCTTGGTCGCGCACGCCACCCTCGTGCCCCCGCTGGGCATCGCATGGATGACCCACACCGGCGGTACGCTCGATTTCGCCTCTCCGGTGCTCTATCGGGATACCGTCTTCGTTGGGGTCAAGGACCGCGGCGACTTCGGCAACAATGGCGTGCTGGCCCTCGACGCCCACGATGGCTCGCGCAAGTGGTTCGCCTGGACGCCCGCGGCCGTCTCGCACAGCGTTGCCGTCGACGGCGACCATGTGTACGCCGCCTCCCACGGAGGCCTTCTGCATTTCCTCAAGCAGTCCACCGGCGAGGAGTTGCAGCAACGCACCCTCGGGTCGGCGTATCAGCGGTTCCTCTACGGATCGCCGGTTGTTTTCGGCAATCGAGTCTATGCCGGCACCTACGCTTACTTTGCCGCATTCGATACCGACACGAAGACGGAACAGTGGAACCAGTCTTACGGCGGTGACTGGATCGGCAGCAATGCCGCTCCCGCCACCGATGGTACCACCGTGGTCGTCCCCGCCAACTGGGCGAAGAACAGCCTTCGCGGCGTGTCGGCGGCTACCGGGGAGACTGTCTGGGAGGTCGCCACCCGTGGCCTCCACGGCAGTCCCGTCATCGCCGGCGAGACCGTCGTCTTCACCACCTACGACGGCAAGATCAACGCCGTCAGTCTGGCCGATGGCAAGGAACGCTGGTCCGTCGGCGTCGACGGACCATCCGCCACCACCCCCGCCGTCAAGGGCGACGTGGTCGTCGCGGGCGGCACCGGCAGCATCAAGGCCTTCCAGCTCGATGACGGCGAAGTCCTGTGGACTTTCCCCATCACCACCTCGCCGCTGAAGATGTCACCCTACAACAACACCTACGCCTCGCTGGTCGGTTCGCCCACCATCGTTGGAGACACCGTGTACGTGCCATCCGGAGACGGGCGGCTCTACGTCCTCAACTTGGCGGACGGCAAGCTGGCCTGGTCGATGAACTTCGGCACGCCGATCCTCTCGGCACCCTGCATCAGCGGTAATGCCCTGTATCTGACCACCTACGACGGGCATGTGTACGCCCTGACCGACACCAGCGGTTTCGGCGGGCAATGATCGGATTGCGTGACGGTTGCTGTCCGTGAGCGTCGTGCGGCCGAGTAGCGGTCTCAGGCTGACCGATTTGCGGGGGCCGTTGACCGCCGCTCAGTACCTGCACGGTCGGCTTGGGTTGCCCCGTGGATGGCGAGTTGTGCCCCAATCACTTCGATGCGGGAGTGCCATTCGGGGTCAGGTCGGTCAGGCGGATGTCGCGGAGGGCGGCGGCGGTGTCCCAAGTGCCGATGCCGAACGGCCTGACCGACTCCTGCTCCCACCACACGGAGAACTTGTGACCAGCACGCAACAGGTCGATGACCAAGTCGTTGTCGATCCAGGCAGAGATGCGTTCTGGTGTCACGCGCAGGCGGATGCGGTACCAGCGGCCGAGCTCGAAGCTCCGGCCGGTGGTGGTGACGTTCTCGGCGGCGTGCATGTAATCGACGTTGGATAGCCCCACCACGGAACCGCCCCATCCTCCGATGATGAGCGTGCAGGGTTCGTCGCCTACGGTGAACGTCATGCCGCAGAAGAAGTCGTAGCCCGCAACGCGCATGGCTTCAAGCGACACCTCGTAATGATCGCGGGGGAAATCGCCGTTCCAGGCGATCCCGGTTTGCATCCGCCCGGTTTCGAGCATGATGGTCCGGTTCTGGACGTACACTCGGCCGGCATCTGCGTAGGCCTTGTCGCGGAGCACACGCCATCCGGTCAGCGTTTCTCCGTCGAAGAGCGAGCCGTCCGGGCCCGGGGGGACGACGGTTCGAGGCTGAGTGTCGACTTCCTTATCCGCGCTGTCCGGCGAGGCGGCCACGGTAACAGGCGGTTCGGCGACATCGGCAGCGGGCGGAGCATCCGAGCGGGGGCGATCGTCCGCGCGAGAAGATCCCTTCTCCGAAGCCGCGCAGCCTACCAGCACGGCCGACGCAAGCGACAGAGCAAGCCACAATCCGCAGCGCGATCCCATCGGTGCAAATGGTGAACTCATCGGGGATTAGCTGAGCAGGGCGTCGATCGAGGCGGCGAAGTCCTGCTTGCTGCGCAGGCCGACGAACTTCTCCTTGATCTCGCCGTCTTTGAACAGGATCACCGTCGGGATGGCACTGATGCCAAACTTGGCGGAGAGAGACTGATTGGCGTCAGTGTTCACCTTACCAACCTTGGCCTTTCCGGCGTACTGCGTGGCCAAGTCGTCGATGGTTGGGCCGAGGGCCTTGCAGGGCATGCACCACTCCGCCCAGAAATCGACAAGAACCGGTCCCGCGGCATTGAGTACCTCGGCCTCGAAGTTCGCTTCGGTGAATTCTATGGTGTGGATGCCTGCCATGGGGCGTATCCTCCGTCAGTAAGGCGATCACGATCCACTGCTGGAAAGGTGGCTTGGCGTCAAGAGATCGCGACATCGCCGACAGCCACCGTCGTATACGGCCGGATTGTAGGAAGCCCACAAAACCAAGTCAACCAACGCGGGTGAGGAAGGTTTGTTGGGAGTCTGCGAAGCGGTAAGCCATGAGCAGCCGTTCACGCGATTCGATGCCTTTGCGGTCAGCGTTCAGCCTTTGTCCTTTATCCCTTATCCTTGAGCCTTTAACCTTGAGCCCTCAGCCTTGCGCCTCTAGCCTTCCGTCTTCTCCTCCCCCCTCGGCCGTGACTTCCACCGGCGATGCGTCCACAGGTACTGCTCGGGTGCTTGGCGTACGGCCTGCTCGATGGCCATCGTGTACTCCTGGGTGATCCATGCGAGCGGATCCACTTGGCGGGCCCACTCCTCGGGCAGGATGATACGGCTGCACTCGACCTCATAGCGGAACCGGCCGTCGTTCCAGTGTCCGGGGCTGACGATTCGGCGGGCACAACCGACCAGGATAGGTGCGTTGTGCTGCATCGCCAACAATCCGATCGACTTGTAGGTCGAGGCCTTGTGGCCGAAGAAATCGACAAACAGCCCCTTGTGGCCGGCGTTTTGGTCGGCGATGAAGCCGAGGAGCCCACCGGCGTTGAGGACGTCGGCGGCCGACCGCGAAGCCCCTTTCTTGTAGAGCAGTTTGAGGCCTCGTTTCGCCCGCACGTCCATGAGATGGCGGTTGAGGTAGGGGTTGTCCAGCGGCCTCATCACCGCGGTCAGGGGGAAGCCCAAGGTGGCAAGCATGAAGCCAACCAGCTCCCAATTCCCGTAGTGGCCGGTGACCAGAATTGCACCCCGACGGGCGACGAGAACCTCCATGGCCCGATCGATGCCCTTGAGGCGAATATACCGCGGCCAAGTCCACTCATTGATGAGGCGGGGAGTAAAGAGCACCTCGATGGCCATCATGGTCAACTGCTGCATGGAGGCCAGCGCCAGACGACGGACCTCGGCGTCGCTCAGTTGATCGCCGTAGGCCAACCGCAGATGGTTGCAGGCTCGCTCGCGATGCCGGCGTATGAGGTGAAACCAGATGGTACCCATGAGACGCGCGGTGCGTAGATTGAGGTCGATGGGAAACATCTGGAAAAGCATGGCCACGACGCGCACGAGGGCGTACGCAGGCCAATCAGTAATGGGATGCTGCCGAGCCATGGGGCGGTATTGTACCGGTGGGAGGCTGAGGGCCAAAGGCGAAAGGCCCAAGGCCGAAGGCGAAGGGCTAAAGGTTGGGGGAGAAGGGGGCAAGGTGAAGGGGAGGCTATCGGGGACGGATCGAATCGCGTGGACGGCTGCTCATGGCTTGCCGCTTCGCGGCGGAGGGGCGACACCGCCAATACACTCGTTCTGTCTCGCGTCACCAACCCGGCCGCCGCAGCCCGGCCGCCACGGGGGGGCGGCCGCTAAGGGGTGGCCGCTACGGCACGGCGACGACCTGATTCCACATCCGCGTCCCCTGAATCTCGCGGAGTCCGACGCGGAGGTCGCGGCCGGCCAGGTCGGCGGCTTCGGAGATGACGAAAGTGCGGAGGATCGTCTGCCCGGGCTCGAAGTTCGAGACCAACCGCTCGATCCGCTGGCGGTCGGGAGCGACCACATAGCTCTCGAAATGAACCGTACGCCCGGTCCGGTTGGTCATCATCAGCCGGACGGTCACCTGATCGCGGCTGCGGAAGGCGAAGGCGTGCGAGTCGATGCCTTTGAGCCCGAACTCGAACCATGCGGGTGTGGTGAAGACGTACCTGCGGTCGGCGTCGAGGGCGAACTCGCCGAGCAAGGGCATGGTGCGAGCCTCGGCGTTGAGCGGAAATCGCAAGGAGATCTTGTGACGAAAGACCTCTCCGGGGGCCAGGGAAAACGGCAACCGGTTGGGGCGCAACTCCCAGCCCTCCGGCAGCATGAGCCTCAATATCCCGCCAATGCGGTCATGGTAGGTGTTGCGGAACTCGATCTCGAACTCCAGGTTATCGAAGCTGGCCTCGATGGTGGTGGGCCGCGCAACGAATTGCCGCCGGAACTCGACCATCCAGGTGAGGGCGTTGAGGATGAAGGTGGGTGTCGGCCCGATCCGCACGCTCTGGTACCGTCCCGTGGTCGGTAAGGGGGTCTTCCGACCCCACAGGTCGACCTGGAACAGGTTGTCGCCGAGCAGAAGCTGATGTACCTCGCCCTCAGGAGGTGCGTCGTCATCCCAGACACACAGAATGGCCGAGTCGTTTCGATCGAACACCAGGCACTGGACACGGCCATCCAGACTGGTGCGCGAGATCGGCTTGGCGTCGCCAAGCACGTCAGCGACGGTACGCAGGATGATGAAATCCTCGAGTGGGTCGGTGCGAGGAAGGGCCTGGCCAGCGGCCGCCTCCCACGGCGCCCGCATGAACACCGTTCCGACGCCCTGGGCATAGGTCTCCACCAGACGCTTGCCGAGGTCGGCCAACCGCGCCATCCTCGGGTAGGGGCTCTCCGGCAACGCCTCCACGGTGACCCACAAGCGGTCCGCATCCTGGCCCACCAGTGGCCCAAGCCAAGCCGCGAAGTCCGCGGGGTTCACATACGAAGGCACCAACACCGATCGGTAGTTGCCCGGGCCCGCCGACGGTGATGCATAGATGGCTGAGGAGGTCACCGCCAGAAGCGGCTCGGTCATCAGGTCGCTCATCTGCTCTCGTAACCGCGGAACCAGAGCGGACAGACGCGAATCGAGGCCGACCCACGTGTGATTGTCGTCTCCAAGCTGCCAGACGTGGATCAGACCGGCGTATCGCGTCCACGTGGGAGCGACCAAGTGCTTCCAGGCCAGCGGATCCTCGTTGAACATGTCCAGCATGGCCATGAGGCGCGTGCCGTCGGCCGCGGGCGAGAAGCCGGGGTCGTCCATGAGCATGCCGACCGGATCCGCTTGGGTCTGGCGGATGGCCTCGAGATAGGCATCGACGGCGTCACGGTCGAGCGGCTGATTGCTGAACGCCGATTGGGCATGCCAGACAGGGACTTTGACGAGGTCCGGGCGCAGCTCCTGCAGGAGTGCCTGCTGGCCTGACAGCACTGCGGGAGGAATGTCACTGAGGATGACTCCAAAGCCGTGGCCGGTGGCCACCGGCGGGCCGGTCCGCCCAGCAACGCGAGCCAACCGGAGTCCCTGACGCACCAACGTGGCACCTTCGGTCGAGACGACCAGTTCCGCTTCATACAAGCCCACCGGCAGGTCGGCGAAGACGAGTTGCTGCGGTTCGTGTTGGTCGGCCGTCTGAACGGCGACCTCGCGCTCCTCGTGGACGTGGCCGTCGATGGATCGCAGGGTGAGTTGGGCGGCCAGGTTGAGACCGTCGGGATCGCTCACCTCGGCCAGGACGGCCACCGGGTCGTTCTCCCCGAAGACTTGTCCCGGCTGAGCGGTGCGAAGGGCCACGCGCGGCATGCGATAGACGACCAGATCGTCGAACCACGCACTGGCCTTGATGTCCTCATGCTCGATCGCCCTGGCAGGCCTGGAGCCATGGTCCCAAATCTTCTGCTGCGTCAGCCACAGGCTCAGGCCCATGTAGCGAGCTTCAGGAATGTCGCAGCGTATGGGGATGGTCAACGGTTCCCAATCGGTGTCGGTATCCGTGCCGCCAGCGAACTCGCTCGCTCGCTCGGTCCCCGCAATCACCTGCCCATGACGATCCAGAAGATACGCGGCGATGTAGGCGCGAGCGGTGTCCAAACCCGCTGTCCTGACCAACGCGACGATGAGATAGTCGCTGTTGAGGCGAACGGCGATGTCGCGGCCTTCGTAGTGGTAGCCGATCGATCCGCCGTCGAGATCGAGCCGGAAGCTCGGCGGCTTGGCTTGGCCGATCTCGTGGTCGAAGCGGCCTTCGAGATAAAGAGGGAATCCCGCTCCGCCGTGTCTCCGCCACCCCATGGGCAACGTGCCGAAGTTGCCCAGCGACTGTTCGTCGAAGTCGAAGGCTTTGACGATTCGCCGGGTGGCCAGTGGTGGACGGTCGTCGGCGGGCGAGGTGGCCGGTGCGGCGGACCGCCTTGGCTCCTGGGCCATCGCCGACGAGCCGGCTCCCTGACTGACAAGGCAGGTGAGTCCCACGGCCATCGTCGCGCGCAGTATCCTCGCGATGCGTTGCGGCATGATAGGGTTATCGGCTCATTGGCCGTCCGGAATCAGTCAGGCCCATTGCGGGTAGCGGTCCACATTACTACCATATCTTCCGCCATGACAGAGCTCTACGAAACACGACGTTATCTCACGCGGTTTGACGTCCACCGTGTGCCCAACCTTTTTGTGGACGTGCTGGTGATCGGCAGCGGGGTGGCGGGACTGCGGGCGGCCATCGAGGCGGCACGGTACGGATCCGTCCTGGTGGTCTGCAAGAGCCGGGTGGATAACTCCAACACCGCCTGGGCCCAGGGCGGCATCGCGACGGTTACCGCTCCGACCGACACCTTCGAGCAGCATATCGCCGACACCCTGACCGTCGGCTGCGGACTGTGCGACCGCCGGCCCGTGGAGCGCATCGTCCGCGATGGCCCGGAGCGCATCCGCGAGCTGATCGACTGGGGCGGGATCTTCGATCAGCGCGGCCGCAAACTGCTGCTGGGACTCGAAGGGGGACACTCAGCCCCGCGGATCATCCACGCCCTGGGCGACGCCACCGGTCGCGAAGTGGCCAACACGCTCATCCGGGTGGCCCGCGGCACGGAGAACATCCGTGTCTTCGAAGACTGCTTCGCCATCGATCTGATCGACGTCGAGGGTCGCTGCGGCGGCGCGACCACCTACCACCGCCATTTCGGGCATCAGATCTTCTGGGCCAAGCACACGATCCTCGCCACCGGCGGGACAGGGCAACTCTACCGCGAATCAACCAACCCGGAAGTGGCCACCGGCGACGGGCATGCGATGGCCTATCGGGCAGGGGCACGGCTCCGCGATATGGAGATGGTACAGTTCCACCCGACCACGCTCTACGTGGCCGGCGCCGCCCGTACGCTGATCAGCGAGGCCGTCCGCGGCGAAGGCGCCCACCTTGTCGATCGCAATGGCCGCCGATTCATGACCGACTACCACCCCAACGCCGAACTCGCTCCTCGCGACGTGGTCAGTCGGGCGATCCTCAGCGAGATGGCCAAGCAGGACGCCACCTGCATGTTCCTGGACACCCGCCCGATTGGCACCGAGCGATTCCGCAAGCGTTTTCCCAGCATCAACCGACTGTGCGAGGAATTCGACATTGATGTGAGCACGCAACCGATCCCCATCCGTCCGGCGGCCCACTACATGATCGGTGGCGTGTGGGTGGACGAGGAGACGCGGTCGTCGATGCCCGGGCTGCTGGCGTGCGGCGAGGTGGCCAGTAGCGGTGTTCACGGGGCCAACCGGCTGGCGAGCAACTCATTGCTCGAGGGGCTGGTCTTCGGTGCCGTGGCCGGACGCGTTGCCGGGGAGGCCGCCCAGCAGGATCATTCACCCAACCAACCCCGGCCGGTGCACAGCGATATCAGCCCTTCCACCCGCACCATGCTCGACGTGGACGACGTCCGCAACTCGCTCCGCAGCGTGATGTGGCGAAACGCGGGCATCGAGCGGTTCGGCCCACGACTGACCGAGACCGCCGAGATCATCCAGTTCTGGGGCCAATACGTCATGGATAAACTGTTCGATGACCAGCGCGGCTGGGAGACGCAGAACATGCTTACCGTCAGCCGCCTCATGGCCGCGTCGGCCCTGAAACGCGAGGAATCGCGCGGTGCGCACTACCGTACCGACTTCCCGGAACTCGACCCGCGTCTCGACGGCCGACACTCGGTTTGCCAACGCACGCAAGACGCGCTTCGACTCGAGTTCAGCGAGTAAGCAAGGTAGCGAGACGTTCCCTACCGCGCCCGTAAGGAGGCGGGCGGGGTGGCGAGTGAGCTCTGTTCCTGGCTTGCCGCTTCGCGGTCATCGACCGGGACACCCACGCGGTGTGGCATCGCTTTGCGCGCAGTGCCGCCCTGCAGGAAGCGCGCCAGCAAGGCATGAGTAAGCCATGAAGAAGGCCTACACCACCCACGAACACGCCTACCGCAAACTCAAGGCTCGCGGCCAGGGCAGTTGGAACGCGCAGTGTGTCGTGCGTGGGCGGGATGCACGCAGCCCGGTAGACCGTGAAATCAGGCACTTCCTCGCGGATATGCTCCGCCAGCCCTGGTCGCCGCGGCGTGGGCGGGCGATCGAGCTGGGATGTGGTACCGGCCCCATCCTGCGCTGGTTGCACGGCAAAGGATTCACCGGCATGGGCATCGATGTCAGCCGAACGGCAATCGCCATGGCGCGAACGCAGTCACGCGGGCTGGGCCTGCGATTCGTCCAGGGCGACGTCTGTGCCCCCCGATGCCGACGGCACGGTGTGTTTGACCTCGTCGTGGACGGACACTGCCTGCACTGCGTCCTCGCCCCCCGAGACCGCAAGGCCTTCCTGGAGAATGCCCGTTCGTTGCTGCGTCCGGGCGGCGTGCTGATCGTGCTCAGCATGTGTGCGCCGGTGGATCGTCGGACGTTGGCCCGGGTGATACCCGGGCAGAAACTCGTCGGCCGGCTGCTGTACGTGCCCTGGGAGGGAGCCCACGCTTACGAGCAAAGTCGTCTGCTGGGAAACACGTGGCACCCGCCCACGCGCCACGTCGCAGCGTGGTCTTCCATCCTGAAGGAAGTTGAAGCTGCCGGCTTCAGCGTCCAGCGATGCCTCCACGATCGGCCGTGGGGAGACGACCCCTTCGGCACGCTGTGTCTGGCGGCGACCCCCAATCCCTTGTTCACGGTTTCTCGGACAACCGGCGCAGTTGCTCGCTGATATCCGCGAGTGAGACCTGGATCTGTCTCAAGGTCGCCCGCCTGGAAGCCAGCGTGAACAAGAGTGTGCAGGCCCCGGCAAGGCAGAGAAAAGCCGGCCAATAGAGCAATGCGAGCAACAGCTGGGTCACTACCATCATACGCGGATGCATGACACCGTCCGGATCCAGCTCCTCGGAAGTAATGAACTCATAGACCATCGGGTGGAGCCACATCAGGTATCCCCAGAGAAGCCCGAACAGATAGAGGGCGGCCAGAACCCACAACACGGCCGTGGCAGCGGCCCACCACCGGACTCGCCGACGTTCGCGTCTGATGACCGCTTCCACACCCGCCGCCGCCATCGACCCGCCACGCTCATCGATACCGTTTCTACTCAGCCCTGATTGCGTCATGATTGCCCTCGGAGTTCGCGTTCGAGAGACTGCCTGGCGTAGTGCAGACGGGAGCGAACCGTCCCGACCGAACAACCGACAACACAGGCGATATCCTCGTAACTCATTTCTTCCAGGAACCGTAGCGTCAACGCCTCCCTGTGCCCTGCTGACAGCCGATCCAGTGCGGCATGCAGTCGAGCGATATCCTCGGCCAAGACGACCGTGTGCTCACTGCTCTCGGCCATCGTCTGCGGCTCCTGCGCCAGCTCGGCCCAGTCGCGCCGACGCCGCATACGGGTGACCGCTGCGTTGCGCGCGACCGGGTACAGCCACACCTTGAACGAGCCCACATCTCGAAGCTCCGGCAGCTTGCGGTAGACGGCGAGCCAGGTGTCCTGAAGCACGTCTTCCGGGCTCTCCGCGGGATGCAGCAGCCGGCGGACGTAGTGGCCCAGTCGCTTCTCATACCGCCCGAGAAGCTCGGCAAACGCAGCGTCGTCGCCGGTCTGGCACCGCAGCACCAGCACCTGCTCGTAAATCTGACCCGCTTTTTCCTTGAATCGGGCATTCATCAAGTAGCCACCATACTGACGCGCGATCGCACCCGGAAGTTCACCCGGAATCGCCCACAAGGTAGCGATCCCGTGGGGAGGCCGTGCCAGGCAATGCCCTGGTGGGTGGGGAGATGACCACGACGTTTTCGGGGACTTACTCCCCTTGCAGTCCGGCTGGACTGTGGTATGCTTTCCGCCGGCGAGCAGGGAACCATCTGACCGGCACACTTCCTTTGGAAGCTGCCGCCAACGACACGGAGGTCGATCATGTCGTTTGTTTCCGCCATTCCAGTCGAGGTCTTGGGGTCTACCGATAATCCGGTCCGCATGCTGGCCCGTTTCGTCAGGCAATGCATGAGTCAACAGGAACGGATACTGCTCATGCTCCGATACGGCGAGAAGCTGACCTGGACGGAAGTGGCCATGGTTCTGGAACTCTCCGTCGAGGAGGTCCGGAAAATCCACGACACGGTCGTGGGGCGCGTCCAGGCCGAGTTCATGCCGGCCGCCGATTGAACCACATGCGCCTCCCGGCCGTAGGAATCACAGTTCGCGGATGAGACGCCTACAACGGCGTTTATCGGCTCTGCCGATCACGATGTCGCTTTGAATTCGCTCCGGACGATTGTCCGGCACCATATTGAGGCACCAGTTCGCGCCGGGAGACCTCGGCGGGCGGCTCGGTGCACTTCAGGCGGGATTTGCCTCACCGCCCGTTTGAATCGTATAGGAATCGTCAAAGGGGGTAAGGCAATGATCACGGTAAGCAAACAAACAGAGGCCGTGATGCGACTGGCCAAGGAGGCTGCACGGGAGTACGGCCTGGGCTACGTCGGCACCGAGCACCTCCTTCTGGGCATCGTCCGCGAGGGGCAGGGGCTCGGCGCCCAGGTCCTTCTGGAGCTGGGCGTCACCGAGTACAACACCCAGGCCGAGGTGGACCGTCGCGTCCATGCACGCTTGAATGAGACTTGGGTGCTCGGTCGCCTGCCTGGCACGCCCCATTTCCGCGATGTGTGGGCCCGTGCCGAGGCCGAGGCCCGCGGTTCCGCCAATTGGCAAATCTCCTCGGAACACCTGCTACTCGCCTTGCTCGCGGAGCGAGACTCAGTCGGTCACCAAGTATTGCAGGCACTTGGTGTCTCACTGGAGTCGGTGCGCAGGTCCATCGCACGGCGACGAACCGTGTGCCGCCAATCCGTTTGAGAAGTGAGCCGTGTTTCGCGCACGTGCTGCACTGCTCTGTGAACATTGCTTCGCGTGCGTGTGCGTCTTCTACTCCCTCCCACTCGCTTGCGCTCGGGGCTCGTTGGCTGGCGCGCGTGCTCGCGTGTGGTACTGCTCTGTGAGCATTGTTTTGCGTGCGTGTGCGTCTTCTACTC
>JAAYDF010000169.1 GCA_012729395.1 Phycisphaerae bacterium | reverse complement strand
CGCCCCGCATCACCTGGCTGATCGCCGCCTCGACCTCATGCTCTCGCCCAGGCGGTGCGAGCGGATAAGGACGGCCGATCACTTCCTCGGCCTTCCAGCCGAACATTCGCTCCGCCGTCGGGCTCCAGAGGGTGACTGTTCTGTCCATAGCCACCACGGCAATCGCCAATGGCGAGGCGGCGACCAGAGCCTGCAGCGCCTCGCTCGTCTCACGCAACCTCTGATCGGCCAACTTGCGCGCGGTGACATCACGAACGCTGGCCAACACGCGATCCTGCCCGCCGATCACACATCTTCGCATGAACACCTCTGCCCAAAAGAGTTCTCCACTCTTTCGGCGTGCGTGCCACTCAACGACCTGCGACCCTTCACGAAACGCCCTCTGCACGGCTTCCCTGGCCTCACGCTGTGAATAGGGCGGGGAGCCTTCGCTGAGATCCTCGATCTTGAGTTGATGAACCTCCTGGTAGGCGTAGCCGAACATGCTGCACATCGTCTGATTGAAATCCACGATCGCTTCGATCTCGGGATCATGCACAGAGATGGCCTCATTTGAGGCATTGAACAGTTCTCTGTAGTTTTCTTCGCTAGCCCGAAGCCGCTCTTCCGTCCGCCTGCGTTCCTGCGATTCGAAGCAGAGCGACAGCAGAGCTGCCATATTCACGACAAGGCGTTCCTCTTCCTGGGTCCAGTCTCGCCGCTCATCGACGGCCGCAAAGCTCAGGAGAGCGCCGATGCGATCATAGACCCAGACGGGGGCATCCATGAGCGAACGAATATCGTACCGAGCATAATACTCTGCGCTGATCTCCTTCGTGCGTGGATCGGTCAACACGTCCGTGGCGGAGATGACCATCCCAGCCTTATGGCAGGCGGTGTAAGATGGAAAATCGACGCTCGGGAGCGTTTCTCCCGAAGCATGCTGCCGCGTGCTTCGCTGATAAGCATCGAGACAACGAATGGTAGTGTAATCTTCGTTGTACACCCAGACGCTGACCCGTTCGGTGCCGATCAGGTCGGCGCACGCCTCAGTGACCTCGGCGATGGCCGCGCTCAGATCAGATTGGAACAGCCCCCCTCGCGACATGAGCCCGATCAGCGCGTTGTTCTGCCGCTGGAGACGCTGCTCACGACGCCGCAGGGCTTCTTCGGCTCGCTTGCGATCGGTGATATCCCTGAAGTACCAGACCCGGCCGTAGTACGTGCCCTCCGGACCATGCATAGGAGCCGAGTAGCGTTCGCAAGGTAGCCCCATCAGTTAGGGCGATTTCGTCCCATGAGCTCTCGTCGTGGCGCTTGTAGAGGCATTCGATACGCGAAAGGAACGCCTCCGGATCGGCGATTCTGCCCAACACCGACTCCCGTATGACTTCGTCGGACCCTGTGGCCAGCAAGTCAGCGGGGACACCCCACATATCACAGAACCGCCGATTCGAGGACACCACCCGACCATGTCCATCGACCACGAGAATCCCATCGGCGGAAGTCTCCTGCTGAGTACGAAGAATGGCGTTCGCGAAGCGCAGTTCCTCCTCCGCCCGCTTGCGCTCGCTGATATCTCGCATGATCGTTGAGTAGTACTCCAATTCACCTGTCAGCGAACGGTGAGCCATGAGGGTCTGGGACACCGGAATCTCACGGCCGTCGCCGTCCACCACGGCCGTCTCGCCTCGCCACAAGCCCACCTCGCGGACCAGCGGTAGCGCCTCGTCCATGAGGATCTTGTATGCCCATCCCGGATGGCAGTCGGCGATTGTGTATCCGGAGACGTCACCGAACTCGCCCCAGCCGAACATCTGGCGCCCCGCCTTGTTCAGATACGATAGGCGCCCGTCCGGTGTGGTCATCCCCACCAAATCGCTCGTGCATTCCAGGATCGCGGCCAGGCGGGCGCGTTCTTCTTCCACTTCTCGCTGACTGGTGACATCGGTGACGACACCGCTGTAGACCACATCGTCTTCTTCCATCCACACGGCACTGGAGTGTGCGAGGAAGCAGATGATCTCGCCCGACGGTTTGCGCAGCTTGCCCTCGCATCTCCACTCGCGGCCTTGACTCACGGACTGAGTGATCGACTCGACAAACGCCTTACGGTATTCCGGCAGCACCATGTCGGTGAAGCGCTCCAAGAGCCCTGCCGGTTCGGCGGGTATCCCAAGGATCGCCTCGCACTGCTTGCTGACGTAGGTCAACCCCATCCATCCGTCCGGCTTCATTCTGAAGAGGTAGACGACGCCGGGAATGGTGGAGGTCACGACTCGCAGTCGCTCCTCACTCTCTCGCAGCGAGGCCTCAGCCGCCTTGCGCTCCGCGATCTCCCCGTGGGCCTTGGCCAGCGCATCGCGCACCGACACCGCGGCTACGGCCTGCAGCGATATCACGCAGGCGAACTGGAAGATCGTCTGGACAAGCAGACTGGCCCGCGTATGATGAATCGCAGGCGGCAGTTGACCATAAGAGTCCGCGACCTGTATGGGAACCACAACGGCGATATTGAGCCCAACCATGACCAGCCCGGCCCGCACTCCGAACAACTGCCCGGCAAGCACGATGAACACCAGGTAGGACATCAACGCGACCGCCTGCATGCCGCCGCTGGTGATAATCGACCAGGTGGCAAGCAGCCAGAAGAGACTAAGACACAGCCAACTCGCCAGTTGGGTTGAACCAACGTACGTCAGCCACAACAGAAGGACCTCAAGCGACAAGGCAATCAGGCCAATCATCACGAGTCGAGCGGCATGGAAAGGATCGAAGCAGGCGGACAGGAATTGCAGGGGAGTGAGGCAAAGCCCCAGCAGCAGCACAACCCACAAGACTCGGGCCTGGTGGTTCCTGCGATCCTCATCGAAAACCGGGAGTAACAGCCAACGTTTAGGGAGAAGTGGTGGAATGTCCATACGTCCATCCTTCCCAAGTCATCGTCCGAAGTGGGCTCTGGACCCATCGGCAAACCGGTCGCAGACATGCCTCGCTCTCCGGCCTCCCGAGCGACGGGCGATCTTACTGGAGAGCGCTCGCGGCCTCAACGGAACTCATGAATACGTCCCGGTGCTCATGCCCCTCCCCGCGCACCGATACCGACCAGGCAATTCGAGTTGCCGCTCCCGGATCGACCAACAGATTGTAGGAACGAGTCAAACACCATGGCCGTCCGAATTCGATTCGCCGCTCAACAGGTCCGATAGGGACGGTCGATCATCCCCTTGAACATCGGCCATCCGCCCAACCGGAGCCCAGCAAACCCGCACGAGAAACTGTCTGCAACCGGCCTCGGAATGTGGGGCACCTCAATCGAGGCGGCGGCGGCGATGACGTGCTTCGAGAGAAGATGCATGATGCGGCAAACCCGATGCCTCAGCCACAGTCTTTCATCCACAGCATGGTGCTGCCAGTACGTTCCACTTGAGGCTGGCGGTCTCTTTCCATTCAAGGGCGGCTATGGTATATGAGGTCTTGGCGCGACCATGGTCGATGAGGGTGGCCCCGGACAATCCGTGAGTCGCCGCTCGATCGACGAAGGCATAGGCTCTGCCGGCTCGGCAGCGGCACCTCCAGCGAGTGCACAGCGATGGAACTGATCGCCATTTGGCTCGTCGTTCTGAGTATCGTAGTCCTGGTGGGACACGGCATCTGGGTTCTCGGTGCCTGGCTGTTACGAGGGATGCGTCCTCGCGAGCGTGCCCGCTTCGAGCCCACGCTGAGCGACGACCGGGCGGCGACCTCGCGCTATCTCGATCACCTGCGTTCGCGGGGGCTGCTCGACCACAAGGCCCACGCCAAGATGCTGCGGCTCATGGCCGACGAGGTGAAGACCCGGCCGGGCTCCCACGTTTTCAGGGCGGCACCCCCTGCGAGCATCGCGCAGCCGACAGCGGAGGGTCTGGCGGACGCGCCAATCGCACAGCCTCGGGAGCAGATACCGCTCCGCGCCTCACCGACCAAAGAAGCCGTCGCCGCAACCCCGCCCACGGAGCGGCCAATCGGCGACCTGCGAGAGCCCGCGCCGGCGGCCCCAGTTCTCGAGTTACCACCGGCGATACCGGCCGAGCCGGCCCGGCCACCGCGTCGGGCGGTCGGCGAAGTGCTGGCCGCGTTCATGGCCGAGAAGAACATCCGCTGGGGCGAGCTGATTGGCGGCCTACTCATCCTGGGCTGCTCAACAGCCTTGGTCATCAGCCTGTGGTCGCACATCGAAGCCATCCCTACGCTCAAGTTCCTGATCTTCACCGCGGTGACGGCGGGTTTGTTTGGGGTGGGCCTGTTCGTGCATCACCGGTGGAAGCTGCCCACGACCGGCCACGCGGTGCTGATCATCTCGTCGCTGCTGGTGCCGTTGAACTTTCTGGCCTTTGCCGCTTTGTCGGTGCGGGACGCGGCGATCAGCCCCTGGACGCTGGGCATTGAAGTGGCGACGCTGCTGGTATTCGGCTGGCTGGCCTTGCTGGCCGGGCGTGCGCTGCTCTCCGGGGCGGCGTGGCTGTTCGCGGGCGGCATCGTAACCATGTCGGCCTGCTCACTGGTGGTGCGTTCACTGTCGCCGCTGAGCGACCGCGAGATGGTCGGTGTCGCCGCCCTGCCCGTCTGCCTGTACGTCCTGGTGCTGGCGTTGCACTTGTGGCGGCATCGGCGAACAGAGTCGCTGGACGAAGCGGAGACGCGCGGGATCTTTCTGCAACTGGGGGTGCAGACGTTCGCGTGTCTGGTGCCGCTGGGATTGATTCTCTCTGGCGCGGGCCAAGTGGCTGCTTTGCGTCTGCTTTCGCCGCTGCTCTCTGCCTTGGCCGGCCCGGGACTCATCACCGGGTGCTTCCTCACGCGACGGATCGACCGCAAGGCACCCGGGCAGGTTCACACGATCGCGTTGGGCATCGCTCTCGTCGCGGCGGCGGTGATGCTGCTCGGCGTGGGTATGGCTTGGCCGATGCCCGCTCGCCTGATGATCGCGGTGATGGTGAATGCCTTGGCCGTCTTCGCACTGGGCAGAGTCGCGCCGCACGCGGCGTTTCACGGGCTGACGGCGGCGTGGCTTGCGGCGGCGTGGGTGCTCGGCGTGCACCTGGCGGGCGATGCGGTTTCGTGGTCGACGAACGACCCTCGCGTCATGGTTGCCGCCCTGCTCTCCGCGAAGACGGCGCAGGCCTTGATCGTGCCGTTCGTGATTTGCCTGCTCGGTGCGGAGTGGTTCAATCGACGGCGATTCCGCGAAGCGGCACTCGGATACGGGATGGCGGCTCTGGCCCTCGCGGTGGTCAGCGTCGGCCTGATGACGGGTTATGGCTTCCGCATCCCCGGCGATCCCGGCTATGCCACCTGGGTGTACCTGCTGTACGCGGTGGCAAGCTTCGCGACGGGATGGCGATTGCGCGAAGCACGGATCACCTGGACGGGATGCGTGCTGCTTCAGGCGGCCCTGGTCCAAGCGCTGACCTGTGCCTGGCCGGTTGAGCAACTGCCTTGGGCCACCGCATTGCTGGCTGGTTCAAGCCTCTGCACGGCGGCCGTGGTGCTCCTGCGCGCCGTCCGCGCTCGACCGGAGATTCTGCACATTTATGGCGTGCCGCTCGCGCAGTTCTCCGTGGTGGTATCTCTCGCGGCGGCGGGCTTGATGGCGCATGGGGCGTCCGCGGTGTCGGCGGATGTGCTGGCTCTGCGTCTGGGCTGGCTGGCAGGGCTGTGGATGGTGTTGGCGGCGGTACGCGGTTGGCCTGAGCTTTTTGCCGGGTCACAGATTGCCTTGCTCCTGGCGGCTTGCGCGATCGTGCAGCATCATCTCGTTGGGCAGGCGTGGTATCCGTCAACGGGGTCGCCACTCGTGCATCCATGGGTTTGGCAGGCTCATCTGCTGACGGCCGGCGGGTTATGCCTGCTATGGTCCCTGTGCCGACTGGCGGTCACTCGCCGGCAGATCGGGGTTTCCGAAGGGGTCCTCGACAACCCGCAGCCGCAGAATACCACACCCCTCCATCAACAAGTTGACTCGGTCCGCCAAGGGCAGCTGCCGTCGGTCCCGCAAGGGCAGCTGCCGTCGGTCCACCACGCTTGGCTGAGTCGGGCACGGGGACTTCTGGATCCGCCGTTGCCGAGTGCCGACCGCGGGATCGGTGCTCTCGCGTTGCTGGGCTTGCTCGTTCTGGCGGGCTGGAGCGTCTGGCCGGCCGCCATCGCCGAACACGGGTGGAAAGCGATTCCCGTCATAGACCGCCTGCATACCCACGCGGCCGAGATCGGCTCCTGGCTTGTGCTCGGCATCCTGGCCGTGACGTTTGGCGTCCATGTCCGGCAAGGGTATCACCGCTTGGCGACGCTAGGTCTGCTCCTGGTGACGGCGGCGGGATTCGCCCTCCTGGCGGCACGGTTCGAGGCGCAACAACAGGTGGTCCATGCCTGGCGTTGGCTGTCGGCCGTGGGTTTCCTGATCGGCGCGGTGGTCTTCTGGCTGGCCCGGAGCCGTGGGCTTCTCACCATGATGCCCGTGCAAATCGGCACGGTTGCCGCTCCCGCGGATGCGGCTGCGTGCACCGCCTCGGAGCCGTCGATCGAGATGCAGACACAGCAGCGATGGCAGGCCGCCCGGTCGGGCCTGAACCGGCAATCATGCGCGCCGCTGGATGCGTCCAGCGTTTGGCTATGGCTTCTGCTGATTCTAGCCATGCCGGTGCTGCTGTTGACGGCCAGCTTCCTCGCCGCCATGGGATGGGACACCGCCCTGCTCGGCATGGCCACACAGGTACTCTCGCTACGGTTTTGGCTGCTTGGGCCGGCGATCCTGGTGGGTCTCACTCTGCTTGGCCACGCAATCATCGAGAAGGACGAGAATCACGCGGTGGCCGCGGTGAGCCTGACCTGTGCGGTCGTCACCGCGACGGAAGCGTGCCTTGCCGTCCGATCCGGGCTCGGCTGGTCTTACGAACTCGTCTTCTGGCTGGTGCAACTCAACGCGATCATCATCGCCTTGACACCCGCCGTATGGGCTGCCCTGCGAATGACCGTCGATCTTCCGGCAAGTGCGCTGATCTATCCACGATGGCTGTTGCTGATCGCGCGGACCGCGGTGGGCATGGCCCTGCTGGCCGCGGTGGGCGGCATCTGGATGTTCCCCAGCACGGGGCCCTTGGTCGCCGAGGCGATGGGGACCTGGTGGGGGTTGCTCGCTCTGGCGCTGGTGGAGTGGGGGTTGTTCGCCGCCGACCGCGAGTTCGCGACAGGCAACATGAATCGCGACGCCGGCACGCTGCGACGCAGCCACCGCGAAAGCGTCTGGGTGCTTTTCGGGATTGCCATGCTCGGGTGCGCGCTCGCTCCCCTGGACACCGGCAACTGGGTGTGCTTCCACACGCTGATGGTGGGCTTGGTCGTGGCGGGCGGGCTGCGTCTGTGGGCAGGTTCGTTCCACCTTCGCGGAATCACCGGCGGCGGATGGCAGGAGACATTTGCGACCGCATCCGCTCGCGCGAGCGGCGACGCCGGCCCGATCGACCACGACCTGTCGTGCAGCCATTGCAGCTACAACCTCCGCGGCTTGCTGGCCTCGGGCCTGTGCCCCGAATGCGGTCAGCCCATCGCCACCGCCGTGGATGCCGCGGTCCGCAGGCTCACGCCCCAGTGGACCGCGATGCTCTCTCAGATTCGCAGCCAGGTCATCAGCGTGGTCCTCGCGTGCACCATCGTGGCGACCCTCTTCGCCCTGCGCGCAAGTATGGACGACCCACAGAAACCCTGGTGGTCGAGCGGCGTGCTGGTTGCCCTGGCGGCTCTGGTCATGGGATTGGCCCTCTGGGCTCCGCGCAAGGCACTCGCGTACCTGGGCGGCATCCATCTGTGCCTGGCGGCATCCATCAGTTGGATTGCCCTGCACTGGCAGTCGGGAACGACGCGTTTCGCGGACGAGCTGAGCAACCTCGTGCACGTCAACGTGATCGCCCTCGCGGCGGCGGGCATCGGCTGGCTGCTTGCCCAACGGGCGGTTTCTTCGCAGTCACCGTCCCCTGCCACGAAGACCTGGTGGCCGCCCTTCCATTCTGCCGCGGCCATCCTTTCGGTTGGGCTGACCAGCCTGGCGGCGCTCGCCGCGTTGGTGTGGGCCGCGACCAGCGATCCCCTGGACGATTCAGCCATCACCATTTGGATGGCCTTGGCCACCACCGCGGCGCTGCTGGTCGGCAGCCGACTGGATCCCGCGTTCCGCTGGGCGGCCCCAGGACTCTACGTTCTGGGCCTTGCTGGTTTCATGCAGGTCATGGCTCAGAGCGGCATGGCGCCGCGCTCGCTGACGTGGGCGATGTCCCTGGCACTGGCGGGTTATACACTGGGCACCTCGGTCATCTGGCGGCTTGGAGCCCGTCGCGACCAGGAAGCGGCACCGGCATCGCTGCCCGACGCCTGGTTACCAGCAGCTAACGGCCTGCTGACGCTCATCGCCCTGCTTCTGGCCGGGGCGGTCGCGTTGACCCATCCAGAGTTCGACGCGCGTGTGCTGGTCGTCGGCTCGCCGCTCTTGTGTGCCATCGCGGCCATCGTGCTCGTACCGGTCGTCCGCCCAGCGGCCATGCAGACCCCGGCGGCGGGCCTGCTCACGGCGACGGCGATCCTGTTCGCCTGGGCCTGGGTTTCGCCGGATGCGCCCGCCCCAAACCTCCACCGCGCAGTCGGCGTCGTCGCGGCCGTCGTGGCCGCCATCGTCGCCGCGGGCATTGCCACGTTCCGCATTCCTCGCGAGCACGCCTGGGCTACGGCCATCAGGAGCTGCATCATCGCCGCCGGCTCGGCTGCGGGTGCCGCGCTATTGTTCTGCTCGGGCAGCCAGGCCCTGCAACTCGTCGATGGGCAAGCGTCGGAACTCCTCCCCGCCGCGGTCATCGCCATGATAGCCGCCCTCGCTGTGATGATCGTCTGCTGCGTGCTTTTCGCCGTGCGCGAGCGGTTCGACCCGCTGCATCTCACCGAAGGCGGCAGGGAGGCGTACGTCTACTTGGGCGAGATCCTGGCCGCCCTGCTCGCCCTGCATGTGCGGGCGACGATGCCCTGGCTTTTTTCCGGCATCGTCACGCAATACTGGCCTATGCTGGTCATGGCCCTGGCCTTTGCGGCGGCGATCATCAGCGAGGTCTGCGGCCGTCAGGGGCAGAAGGTGCTCGCCCGGCCGCTGGGGTGGACCGCGGTCCTCCTGCCCTGCGTGGCCGCGATTGACCTGTTCCTCCAGGCGTCGCGCGTGCATGGCTCGTTCGTGCTGCTGGTCATCGGCGGGTTCTACATCGTACTGGCGGGCCTGCGCCGATCCGCTCGCCTGGCCACCTTGGCCGGGTTCGCCTTCACCGGCAGCCTGTGGTACCTGCTGTACCAGACGCCCGGGCTGGGCATCACCCAGCATCCGCAGCTTTGGTTCATCCCACCGTCGCTGGCGGTACTGGCGGCCGGCCATCTGAGCCGCCATCGCCTCACCGACCAGCAGGCCCGCCTTATGCATTACGGCTGCCTGCTCGCCGTCTACCTCTCCTCGACCGCCGATATCTTCCTGATCGGCGTGGCCCACGCTCCTTGGTTGCCGCTGGTGCTCGGCGGGTTGTCCGTGGCCGGCATCTTCGTCGGCATCGCCGCCCGCGTCCGCTCCTTCCTGATGCTCGGCACCGGATTCCTTTGCCTGGCGCTGTTCACCATGATCTGGCACGCCGCCGCCAACCTCGGCTGGACCTGGGTCTGGTACGTCGCCGGCATCGCCCTCGGCGCCGCCATCATCACCGTCTTCGCTCTCTTCGAACGCAAACGCAACGAGATGAACGCCTGGCTCGGACAGATGAGGAGTTGGCGAGAGTAATGAGCAATCAGCAACCGCCCAACCGAAGGCAGCCACTCACCTTGTACCATTTGTACCTGGCGGGACGGTTTCACCTGCTGGCGGCGGCGACTTACATGTGCTTACTGCTCATCCTTGAGATGCAGGGCTGCCAGCACGCCTTCGCCCGGCTGGCCTGGCGCCTGGGGCCTTGGAGCAACATGCCGCCGGCGTATGATCTCAGCCGTGATCCGTTGTTTGATGGTTCCAGCCAATTGGCCGCGATTCTCGGCACGGTGCTGGTTGCGGCTCCTTTCGTTGCCCTGTTTCTCATCGGGTCTCACCTACTACTGATTGCGCTGCTGGTGGCGGCTCACAGGCGTTTCGGCTGGCCCGGATACTGGCGCGAGGTTCAACCTCGCATCGATTTCTGGCCCGTCTGGCTGGCCAGTGCGCGCCGATGCTGGTGGGTCTGGCCGGTGAGTCAGTTCATCTGGCTCCTGTTCAGCGGGATCGCGGTGGGGATGGAGCGCACCTTCTACTGTACGGTCAGCACGACAGGGCCTTACCTGATGGCTCACTTGGCGGTTGTTGTTGGGTTTGTGAGCGTGCTGACGAATCGCGCCCTGCGTACGGCAGTAGTCGGCGCGGTCCGGCCGGACGACGTGCGCTGCTACGGTTGCGGCTATCTCCTGCGCGGGCTTAGCTCCGATCGTTGTCCCGAGTGCGGTCTTGATCATCGGACGCGTACGGTCAGATACAGTTTTACCTGGCAGCGCTCTGGGCGGTGGAGGGGAATCCGCCAGGCGGTCTTGATTGTGCTCGCGGCCGTCTTGCTCCTCGCGCCCGTGTGGGGACCGAGCGCGCTGCTCGCCCTCCCCCGGAGTTGGCTTGAACATCTTCCTGCGGCGCTCCAACCACACTATACCGTGCTTTATGAAAGTTATCGCCAGAATTCCCCAATACCTATCAACATGGTTTGTGCAGTCAGCCTGGATGATTCGTATGCCGCGATGGGGCAGGAAAACCCCGTGGCGGTGCTGCGTTTCGAGCGATCGGAATCTGGACCAACGTATCTCATCGCAGAACATTGGAACACCAAGGAGCAGTTTCTGCGCCGCGAATCGCCGAATACGACCAGCAGACGGCGAATATGGAAAACATCGTCCTCGTTGCCCTTTGGCGCCTCGGAGCTGTGGTATTGGACGACCGGCCAGGACATGATCTGGCTTCTTAGGCCACATCCGTGGTTCTCCGTTGAAGTCTACGATCCTGATCGCTTGCCCGAGGCGCTACGCGACCTCGAGCGCGAGCCGCCGGGATGATCCACCACAGGGATATGGGGGAGCGTGCAACAAGATGGTACGCTGCTCAGAGCCGCGCCCGTGAGGAAGCGATTCTTCTTGTCGCGACGATGTACGGTCGCGGCTCCGCTTGATGTGCTCGCACGGGTTGGCGGCGACGACTCATATGTGCCTTCTGCTCATCATGGCACTACCGGCCTGCCAGCACGCGTTCGCCCGGCTGGGCTAGCGT